>JBBPZN010000083.1:0-37844 GCA_038198705.1 Mycobacteriales bacterium | reverse complement strand
CTTTCCGGCGGCGAGCGCGGCGGCCTTGTCGGCGGCCTCGTCCATGGTTCCGACAACGGTGACGAGCGGGTGGTTCGCCTCGGCCAGGATGCGGCGACCCTCTTCGACGTTGTTGCCGTCGAGACGGACGACCAGCGGCTTGTTGGCCTCGTCGCCGAGCTTCTCGAGTGCGCCGACGATGCCGTTTGCGACTGCGTCGCAGGCGGTGATGCCGCCGAAGACGTTGTCGAACACGCTCTTGACCAGCTCGTCGCCGAGGATGACGTCGAGGCCCGCGGCCATGACCTCGGCCGAGGCGCCGCCGCCGATATCGAGGAAGTTGGCTGGCTTGACGCCGCCATGCGCTTCACCTGCGTATGCGACGACGTCCAGCGTCGACATGACGAGTCCCGCGCCGTTGCCGATGACGCCGACCTGGCCGTCGAGCTTGACGTAGTTGAGGTCGTTTTCCTTGGCCTTGGCTTCGAGAGGATCGGCTGCATCCTTGTCTTCGAACTCCGCGTGGCCGGGCTGACGGAAGCTTGCGTTTTCGTCGAGCGTGACCTTGCCGTCGAGCGCGAGGATTTCATCGTCCGGGGTACGAACCAGAGGGTTGACCTCGACCAGAAGAGCGTCTTCGTTGATGAAGACCTCCCACAGCTTTTGGATGGTCACCGCAGCGGCGTCGAGCACCTCGGCGGGAAGCTTGCCCTGTTCTGCAATTTCACGAGCAAAAGCAAGGTCGACGCCCTTGACGGCATCGACCGGAATCTTGGCGAGTGCGTCGGGGTTCTCTACCGCCGTCACCTCGATTTCGACGCCGCCCTCGACCGAGCACATGGCCAGGTAGGTGCGGTTGGTGCGATCGAGCAGGAAAGAGATGTAGTACTCCTCGGCAATGTCGGAGGCTTCTGCAACGAGAAGCTTCTTGACGACATGGCCCTTGATGTCGAGTCCGAGAATCGCTTCTGCGTTCTCGGTGGCTGCTGCGACGTCCTTGGAGTACTTGACGCCGCCGGCCTTGCCGCGTCCGCCGACCTTGACCTGCGCCTTGACCATTACTGGCTTGCCGATTTCCTTGGCAATTTCTGTTGCTCCGGCGACCGTGTCCGTGACACGACCTGCGGAGGTTGGTACGCCATGCTTGGCGAACAATTCCTTCGCCTGGTATTCGAAGAGATCCATCAGCTCACCGTCTCGTCTACGTTGACGCCCGCTCCAGGGTGTGAGCGGGTCTGAGCATCGACTTTATCCAGGTAGCCCACGGGCGCATCGGGCGCATGGATGGTATGTGGTCTATCTCACCGGCAGGTGCCGTGTGTCCTGCGCCTCACCGCAGTCGACTACGAGCCGAAAGTAGTGCGGCCACAGCAAGAGTGAGCGCACCGAGCGCCCCGAAGATCACTCCGGACCCGATCGCGGGCTCGAGCGCGCGCGTCTTGGTCAGCGGCCGCCCGAGCAAATAGATGATCATCGCGATCACGCAGCCCACGAGAAGTGGAGTGTCGCGCGCAGGCCTCGACCGTGACGCAACGACTGCGGAGACCACGATGGTCACAGCGAGAAATGCCTGACCCCAGACGTCCCAACCCCACGGAAAAGTGCCGAACCACGCTGCAGTGACGTCCGTGCCACGGTAGAGCGGCAGCGCCAGGCCTGCGGCAGACAACAGCCCTCCGAGCAATGCCACTGATCCGAACCCTACGTCGACGCGCATGTCCGAGGTGTCGACGTCCTCACGCTCAGCGCTACCGGCGAGAAGCACACATCCGCCACACAACACTGCGCCGATAGTGCCCAGTGCCGTCGCGATGCCGCCGACGCCGAGCACAATGCCGTCGATGTCCGTGGCCAGGACAACCGACTGCAGAACACCGGACGCACCCATCACGGCGGCAACCGTCACGACACCGAGCGCGGGACGGACCGGTGCCGCCAAGACCGAAAAGAACATCGGGATGGACGCCAGGACCAACACGAAACCCGTTACGGCGGCGACCCTCGTGGCCAGGATCGTCGGATTGGGCAGCCCATCCGGAACGGAGAGGGTCGGCAAGAGGGCGCCGGTGACGATGAGGACACCTGCCGCGACGCCCACAACTCCGACAACGACATGCCAACGGTTCGTTGCCGACCTCGACTCCGCGGGCGTGGTGCGTCGAACTTCGGCAGAGACGCCACGTCGCTCCCGGAGCTTCGACACCGGGACGAGAACAACTCCTACGACCACGAGCACGGCCGACGCGAAAACGCCGACCCATGATCCGGGCGCCTCGTCGACCCCCGGTCCACTCGACGCACCGGCCACCACTCGCGAGCCCGTGACGCCGAGCATGCCGAGTCCTGCGCCCACGAAAGCGCCGGCCGCGACGGTGGGTGAAATCGACGCAAGCGCCGCCGCCACCACGATCAGTACGGCCAAGGCAACGATCCCCGACCCCACCGACGTCGTCATCGGGGAGTCGATCACGACGGGAACCAGCACGATGGCGTCGGAAGAGTCGTAGGGCGAAGCGAACATCGATCCCGCCGCAACGGCGGCAGCGGCGACGGCAAGTACGGACAACCACCCGCCGATTCGGATTGCCGAGGCCCGGTTGGTCATGTCCGCGTGGGTGGAGTGTCCGTATCCGTCGGACATGGAGGCTCGGCTCACCGCGACCAAGCCGAACACACCACCCAGCGCCGCTAGGACATGAGCGGCAAGCACCAGATAGGCACCGGTGCCTGGTTCGAGCGCAGCGGCGGTGGTGGGCCGAAACAGCTCGAGACGATTCGAATCGATCGGATCGATCAGGAGTCCGACATCGAGGACGGCCAAACCGGCCGACACCGCCCCGTAACCGGCCGTCACAGCGCCGGTGAGCGCAGCGCGACGCGCGATCGCACCGAACACTGCCATCACGGACACCAGAAGCACTGGGGCGAGCGCAATGAGCGCCGCAACAGTGACGCCCGCGCCGATCACCTCTCCCGTAGCTGCGGTGACCGAATCCTGCGTGACAACCGACTCGAACGACAGCGCCACGACGCCGCACAGCGCGGCAACCACAGCTGCGGCCGCTGCAAGAACTGCTGGTGCGAACGCGCTCTTGTCGTCGTCGCGGTCGGGCTCGATCCGTCGAGGGAATACCTGTGCGGACTGGTCGGTTTGCGAGATAGGTGCCACGACAGCGACGTTATCTGTCGGCGGCTGTTTACATCGACTTCGCGGGCCGCGTTTCGATAACGCGCATTCGGGTAGTTGTAACCGAGCGGGTGTGTACGACGAGGGTGGCATTTCCCCTGCACGCACTGTGAGGCACGTCACATATCGGCCCAGTCTGGGCCAAAAACTTGCGCCCCCCGCGATCGTTTCGTTACCGTCTGCGGAGTCTTAAGTAACGAGCAGATCACGAAACGGAGGTCGAAGGTTTTGTCGCACCATCGCGCGTCCTTCACCACCAGCAGATTCGTCACGCCGGCAGCTGTGACCGAGAGTGCACCTACCGTGTATTCCACCGACACAAGCTGGGGAACCGAGGCCGCCGACTTCGAGACGCCGACCTACGACTACTTCGCCAGCAATTACGGCCCCGCCGAGAGCTACCACGATGCCGAGCTGCACAGCTCCGTCGACATCGATAGCGCCGCGGGCCCCGAATCCGTTACACCGATTTTGGAAGTACCCCGCCGCGGCGGATCACACCGCATCCCGACGCCGCCCACCGCGCTCAAGGGCCGGGCAGCTGTTCTCGCTGTTGCTGCCGGAGCTATCGTCGCCGCAGGACAGGCTGTTATCGATCATGCGCCTGCCGCCGCCACTTCCGGAGAAGTCGCCCTGGCTGCAGGTTCTGCGCCCGCCGCACCCGGCATTGCCGCAACGGCAGTTCCGCAGGCAGCCCAGTTCGCCGCCGACACCAAGAGCACAGTAGCCTCTCAAGCTCCCCAGATACTCAACGTCGCCAACCCGGTAGATCTGAGCCAGTTCAGCAATTTGTTGGCAAAAGGCCAGCGTTTCAGCGAAGAGCGCGCCGCACGCGAAGCCGCTGCCCGACGCCCTCTGTTCGTCCTACCGGCCGTCGGAACCTACACCTCCAACTTCGGGGCCCGCTGGGGCACCCTTCACGCCGGCGTCGATATCGCCAACGCCATCGGAACGCCGATCGTCTCGGTTGCCGACGGCAAGGTCATCGATGCAGGTCCTGCTTCCGGCTTCGGAATGTGGGTTCGCGTCCAGCACGCAGATGGCACCGTCACCGTGTACGGCCACATCGACACGGCAACAGTGTCGGTCGGCCAGCAGGTCATGGCCGGCGACCAAATTGCCACCATGGGCAACCGCGGCTTCTCCACCGGCCCGCACCTTCACTTCGAGGTCCACTTGCCCGGTGAGAACAAGATCGACCCGCTCCCATGGTTGGCGTCACGCGGCATCGGCCTCGGCGCCGAAAGAAGCTAGCAACACCTTCTCTGCCCGAGTACAGACACTGTCATTGCTGGGCAAACCCCATACACCAGCCCACACGCCCCTTTCGTGAACGTGTGTAGCCGGCGGTGGACTCCTATCAGAGCTTGGTCATCGGCACACCGCCGATAAGCATCATCTTCACTCTCCCGGATGTGCCGAAGTCGACGAGAACCATCGCCGATGTTCCGCTCCCGGTCGATTCGAGGACGGTTCCGAGACCGTACTTATCGTGGTTGACGCGGTCGCCTACGGCCAATACCAACGTGTTGTTGCGCGCACGTGCGGAACCGAAACTCGGTGTACTCGAAGCCCCGCCCCCGAAACTTCCACCCCCGGAACTTCCGCCCGCGAAACTTCCGCCCCCGAATCCCCCGCCGCCGTAACTGCCCTGCCTGGCGCGTCCGCCGCCGATGGAGCGTCCACCGCCGATACCCGGGTCCTCACGCTTCCATTTGATCAGCTCCTGCGGAATCTCCTGCAGGAAGCGTGATTCCGGGTTGTTGATCGGCTGCCCCCACGCCGAGCGCATGACCGCGCGGGTCACGTACAGCCGGTGGCGAGCCCGGGTGATTCCCACGTAGGCAAGACGCCGTTCCTCCGACAGCTCGTTCGGGTCTCCGAGCGCGCGCATGTGCGGGAACTGCCCGTCCTCCCAGCCGGTCACGAAGACCACAGGAAACTCCAGCCCCTTGGCCGTATGCAAGGTCATCAACGTGACGACACCGGTACCGGAGTCTGGAATCTGATCGGTGTCGGCTACCAATGACACTCGTTCGAGGAATGCACCGAGCGAACCAGGTTCCGGTAGTCCCTCCTCCGGATCCGCCTCGCCATCGGGCACCGTTTCGGTGACACCCTCGGCGTCGAGTTCGGCCGCGACCGCGGCAAGATTGCGTGCCTCGGAGGTGAATTCCCTTGCCACACTCACCAGTTCGTTGAGATTGTCGAGGCGGGCGCCATCCTGAGGGTCGCTACTCCCCTCGAGTTCCGCCCGATATCCGGTCCTGTCGAGAACTGCCTCGACGACGTCGCCGATGTCGACGACATCGTTACCATCGCCGTCCGTTGTCGTGAGAACAGCGCGGAGTTCGTCGAGCAGCTCGAGAAACTGGCCGATGAGTTTCTGAGACCGGCTGTTCAGCAATGCGACGCGCCCGTCGGCTGCATCTCGCAGTGCCCGCGAGAAGCTCATGTCACGTTGCTCGGCATGCACTGCGACACATGCCTCGGCCCGGTCACCGATTCCTCTGCGCGGAGTGTTCAAGATACGACGCATGCTCACGGTGTCGTCCTCGTTGGACAACACACGTAGGTACGCCACCATGTCGCGGACTTCCTTGCGCTCGTAGAAGCGCACACCGCCGACGACCTTGTAGGGCAATCCGAGCCGAATGAAGATTTCTTCGAGTGCTCGCGAGGAATTGTTGGTGCGATAGAAGACTGCCACCTCGTCGTAGCGCACATCGTGGTTGTCCACGAGACGATCGATCTCCGACGCGACGAACGACGCCTCGTCGTGCTCGTTGTCGGCTACGTACCCGACGATCAGTTCACCCTCACCGGTGTCCGTCCACAGCTTCTTGTCGCGTCGGCCGGTATTGCGGGAGATGACCGAGTTGGCGGCCGAGAGAATGTTCTGCGTCGAACGGTAGTTCTGCTCGAGCAGAATCGTGCGCGCGTCGGGGTAGTCGCGCTCGAACTCCACGATGTTGCGAATAGTGGCCCCTCGGAACGCATAGATCGACTGATCCGCGTCACCCACGACGCACAGCTCACCCGGCTCGATGGTGCCCTCCAGCGCGCCGTCGGCGTCCGGAGTACCGACCAATTCTCGGACCAGCATGTACTGGGCGTGGTTGGTGTCCTGATACTCGTCGACGAGAACGTGTCTGAACCGCCTCCGGTAGTACTCCGCGACCTGGGGAAACGCCTGCAGCATCCCGACCGTCTCGCCGATCAAATCGTCGAAGTCCATCGCATTGGCAGCGCGCAGACGCTGCTGGTAGTGGCCGTACACCCGAGCGATGAGCTTGGGCAGCTCGACCGGTTCCTTCTCCGCATCCGACGCTGCATCGTCCGGGCCGATCAGCTCGTTCTTGAGATTGGAGATCGAGGTGGAGAGCAGACGCGCCGAGAACTTCTTCGTGTCGATCTGCAGATCCTTCGAGATCATCGTCAGCAGGCGACGAGAGTCGTCGGCATCGTAGATCGAGAAGTTGGAGTTCAACCCCGGCAACAAGGACGCCTGGCTACGGAGTATCCGGACGCAACTCGAGTGGAACGTCGATACCCACATGTTGTTCGCTCGCGGCCCGACGAGTCCGACGACTCGCTCGCGCATCTCGGCTGCAGCCTTGTTGGTGAACGTGATGGCAAGTACCTGCCCCGGGGTGACACCACGCTCGGCCAGCAAATATGCGATGCGGCGCGTCAGGACTGCAGTCTTGCCCGAACCCGCGCCCGCAACGATCAGAAGTGGCGACCCGGTGTGCATGACGGCCTCGCGCTGCTGTGGATTGAGACCCTCCAGCAGTGCTTCGGACTTGGATCTACCAGGAGCGGGTACAGCTACAAGATTCATGTTCATCGCTGCCTCAGGTTACCGGCGCCCACCGACAAGCAGAACCGCTGCTGCCATTGTTGCGACCAACCGACTTTCCACGAAGCGATCCAAGTGGCAAACTGGATCAGTGATCGAAACAGCCGTGCGTCGGTGCCCCATCTTTCGTGTCGTGAGAACGACCGAATGCGAGGGTGGCTACTAAGTGCTTGCACCCCGAGGCCCTCGCCACGAGGGCCTCGGGGTTCTTTCATGTCAGGCACTTACCCCAGCTCGTTCAATTCAGGTACTCACCCGGATTCCGTAGACGTAACGGTGCCGGACGCGGTAACGATTCATGATGTGACACAAGGAGAAGAAATGGCATCCACAACGAAGACCGACTCCGAGAATGCGCTGCCCACCACCGAAGCCGAGATCGACGAGCTGAGGCAAGAAATCGATCGCCTGGACGCCGAGATCCTGGCTGCTATTCAGCGCCGGAGTGAGGTATCGCAGTTGATCGGCCGAACTCGGATGGCTTCGGGCGGCCCTCGCATGGTCCACAGCCGCGAAATGAAGGTGCTCGACCGCTTCAGCAGCCTCGGACAGGAAGGCCACACGCTCGCCATGCTCCTGCTCCGCCTCGGTCGCGGACGCCTCGGCCGCTAAACACTTCAGAGCCTCGTTGTGCACGACTTCCCGTGCACAACGAGTTCTTTCTCACGGCAATGCCTTCTCAGAGCAGTGCCTTCTCAGGGAAGGGCTATGTACTTGGTTTCCAAGTACTCCTCGATCCCCTCACTTCCACCTTCTCGCCCGAACCCGGAGGCCTTGACGCCACCGAACGGCGCAGCCGCGTCCGAGATCACTCCGCGGTTGACTCCGACCATTCCACTCTCGATGGCATCGGCAACTCGAAACGCCCGATCCAGATCCTCGGTGTAGATGTACGCGGCGAGGCCGAACTCGGTCGAATTCGCGGCGTCGATGCCTTGTTGCTCGGTGTCGAAACCCACGATGGGCGCGACCGGTCCGAACACTTCTTCCGCCAGGATTCGTGCCGTCGGCGGCACGTTCGTCAACACGGTCGCCGGGTAGAAGTAGCCCTCACCGCCGGATGCCTTGCCCCCGAGCGCCACCGTCGCACCTGCTTCAACCGCATCGTCTACCAGCTCCACGACCTTGCTCAGCTGATCCGCGTTGATCAATGGGCCCAGAGTCGTCGACGGGTCGATACCTGGCCCGAGCTTCGTATCCTTCATCCGTGCAACCAGCTTCGAGGTGAATTCCTCTCGCACATTGTTGGCCACATGAAAGCGGTTGGCTGCAGTACAGGCTTCGCCGCCGTTACGTAGTTTCGCGAGCATCGCGCCGTCGACGGCTGCGTCGACATCCGCGTCGTCGAAGACCACGAACGGTGCGTTTCCGCCCAGCTCCATCGACGTTCGGAGCAAACCCCCAGCCGATTGCTCGATCAACTTCTTACCGACCTCGGTGGATCCGGTGAACGTCAGTTTGCGCAGTCGAGGATCCTCGAGCAGCGGGGCCGAGACCGCACTCGACTTCGACGTCGTCAGAACCGACAGAACCCCCTCAGGTAGTCCCACTTCGGCGAACAACTGTGCAAGAAAGAGCATTGTCAGCGGTGTCTCGCCGGCAGGCTTGACGATGATCGTGCAACCCGCAGCGAGAGCCGGTCCGATCTTGCGCGTGCCCATGGCGAGCGGAAAGTTCCACGGAGTGATCGCGAGGACCGGCCCCACGGGCGCCTTGCTGACCATAATTCGGCCGTTGCCTGCTGGGGCCTGGGTATACCGGCCGCCGATGCGAACAGCTTCCTCGCTGAACCAGCGAAAGAATTCGGCTCCGTACTTGATCTCGGCCTGCGACTCGGCCAACGCCTTTCCCATTTCGAGGGTCATCAGCGTCGCGACATCATCGGCGCGCTCGGTAAGTTTCTCGAACACCGCACGCAGCAACTCACCACGCTCTCTCGGCGCAGTAGCCGCCCAGGAACTCTGCGCATTCGCTGCCGCGTCGAGAGCCCGGAGCGCGTCTGCAGGGCTGGCGTCGGCCACCTTCGTGAACGGCCTGCCGGTAGCTGGATCGTTGACCTCGAACGTCGCGCCGTGCTCGGCGTCGACCGCGCGGCCGCCGATCCACAACTTCGCTGGGATGGATTCGATGAGAGTGCTGTGGTCCATACCCCGAGTGTGCCCTCGCGCAGTCCTCTGCAAACGGGATGACGCGCGCAACCCGTCGGCGCACATTAGGGTTGGCAAATATGAGCGGCGACATCACGGGCACCGAGGCCTGGAAAAATCTGACGGCACACCACGACTCCATCGGCGACACCCATCTGCGCGAACTCTTCGCCGCCGATCCGAACCGTGGCCGCGAGTTCACCCTCGACGCTGGTGATCTCCACATCGACTACAGCAAGCATCGCGTCGACCGCGAAACCCTCGCACTACTCCTCGAACTCGCACGGACAGCCGATGTCGACGGCCATCGCGACGCCATGTTCGCGGGCAAGCACATCAACACCTCGGAAGACCGCGCCGTACTGCACACCGCGCTGCGGCTACCCGCCGACGCAACCCTCGAGGTCGACGGCCAGAACATCGTCGCCGACGTGCACGAAGTACTGACGCGGATGGGTGAATTCACCGATCGCGTTCGCTCGGGCGAGTGGGTGGGGGCCAGTGGTCAGAAAATCCGAACCGTCGTCAACATCGGTATCGGCGGCAGCGACCTCGGACCCGTCATGGTCTACCGCGCGTTGCGCCACTACGCGGACGCAGGCATCGAAGCGCGTTTCGTCTCCAACGTCGATCCTGCGGACCTGGTTGCCGCGCTCGCCGACCTCGATCCGGCGACCACGTTGTTCGTCATCGCATCCAAGACGTTCTCGACACTCGAAACCCTCACCAACGCCACCGGTGCACGACGCTGGTTGACGGCAACCCTCGGCGAGGACGCCGTCGCCAAGCACTTCGTCGCCGTCTCCACCAATGCCGAACGGGTCACCGAGTTCGGCATCGACACCGCCAACATGTTCGGCTTCTGGGACTGGGTCGGCGGTCGATACTCCGTTGACTCGGCAATCGGCCTCTCGGTCATGGCCGCCGTCGGCAAGGAAGCATTCGGGGAGTTCCTCGACGGATTCAACCACATCGACGAGCATTTCCGTACGACCCCGCTCGAGCAGAACGCTCCGGTACTCCTCGGACTGATCGGGCTTTGGTACACCAACTTCTTCGGCTCGGAAACCCGAGCAGTACTTCCCTATTCGAACGACCTCTCGCGCTTCCCCGCCTACCTCCAACAATTGACGATGGAATCGAACGGCAAGTCCGTCAAGGCCGACGGCACGCCCGTCACCACCTCGACCGGTGAGATCTTCTGGGGCGAGCCCGGTACCAACGGGCAGCACGCGTTCTATCAATTGCTGCACCAGGGAACACGTTTGGTGCCCGCCGACTTCATCGGATTCGCCGAGCCCACCGACGACCTCCCCACCCGCGACGGCACCGGCAGCATGCACGACCTGCTGATGAGCAACTACTTCGCGCAAACCCAGGTGCTGGCATTCGGCAAAACGGCCGAAGAGATCGCCGCCGAAGGCACCGAGGCCGACGTCGTACCGCACAAGGTCATGCCCGGCAATCGGCCGACGACATCGATACTCGCCCCGAAGCTGACACCGTCCGTCGTGGGTCAGCTCATCGCCCTCTACGAGCACCAGGTGTTCGTCGAAGGTGCCGTATGGGGCGTCGACCCCTTCGACCAGTGGGGCGTCGAACTCGGCAAAACCCAGGCACTCGAACTGACCCCCGTCCTCACCGACGCCGACGCCCCGGCGCCGCAGAGCGATTCCTCCACCGACGCCCTCGTGCGTTGGTACCGCGATCAGCGAGGTCGGGCGAATTAGTAGCGGGCTGGGACTGGGCTGGGCGTGGGCGTGGGCGTGGGGCGTGGGGCTGGGGCTGGGGCTGGGCGCAATTTACTCCCCTATTTGGGATTCGAACCTCCTGCAGGGGGTTCGGATCCCTATACGGGGAGTAAATTGCCCCGAGATGAATCCAAACGGCCTCGATCCACGTCCAACTGGGTATGGACTTCGATCAACCGGGCATGTTCACCCGCGCCGACGCGCTCGCAGCCGGCTACACGGACGACGATCTACGACGCAGTCGAGCCGACCGAACCCTGTTGTCGATTCGTCGTGGCTACTTCGTGCGATCAGCGGTGTACCGAACCTTGGACTCCTCCGCGCAGCATCTTCTGCTCGCCAATGCTGTGCTGTTGGACTCCGCAGACGACGCGGTGCTCAGTCACGTGTCCGCCGCGGTGTTGCACGGTATGCCGGTGTGGGGCATCGCTCTCGACAAAGCTTGCCTGACGATCGGACGAAGTTACGCAAGCAAGCGCGGCAGACGACGCACCCTGCACGGGACGCGTCTGCTCGATTCCGATCGCATGATCATCGACGGGGTACCGGTGACAGTTGCTGCGCGGACGGTGGTCGACCTGGCACGAGCCGAGGGCGTCGAGCAGGCGGTGTGTGTCGGCGACCATGCACTGCACAGTGGTCTGACGACCGCGTTCGAGTTGGCCGAAGCCGTCGACAATGCCACTGGACGAACAGGGGTGGGCCATGCGCGCCACGCCGTGGGCCTGATGTCCTCCCGCAGCGAAAGCGTCGGCGAATCACGGAGTCGACTGCTCTTTCACAACCTCGGCTTGCCCACGCCCTGGCTGACCCAGTGGGTCTACGACGCCTCAGGGGCATTCCTTGGCAGGGTGGACTTCCTGTTTCCCGAAGGCGTGATCGGAGAGTTCGACGGTGAGGGTAAATACGAGTCGAACCCTGTGCGAGCCGTCATCGACGAAAAGAACCGCCAAAACCGTCTGCACGACCTCGGGTGGGTCGTCGTTCGCTGGGACTGGCGAGATCTGTCGAAACCCGACGTTCTGGCCGAGCGTCTGCACGGCGCTTTTCGCCGGGCAGCAGCAAATGGCGCACCGATTGGTACGTACCGGTCGGATCGACTCCCCTAGTTGGGATCCGAACCTCCTGCAGGGGGTTCGGATCCCAACTAGGGGAGTAAATTCGGCCGCCGCCCCAGATCCTGCCCAGCAACCAGCCAGCCCTCCGCTTACACCCGGGCCAACACCGCCCGCGTGTCCACTCCGGTGGGCAGTGTTCCGAATGCACCGCCCCAATCCTCACCCAGTCTGCTGGCGCAGAATGCGTCGGCGACGGCCGGATCGCCGTGGCGGACGAGCAACGATCCTTGGAAGACGAGTGCCATGAGTTCGACGACGCGTCGAGCGCGGTATTCGATGTCGGAACGGTCCGAGAGTTCTTTGCCGACGCGTGAGATGGCGTCGTCGAGGCGCGAGTCCGATCCTGATGCCAACGACACTTCGGTGAAATACGCTTCGACGCTGTCCGGCTGCTTGGCAAGTGCGCGAAGCGAATCCAGTGCTGCGACGTTGCCCGAGCCTTCCCAGATCGACATCAGCGGCGATTCGCGAAAGAGCCGCGGCATCCCGGATTCTTCGACGTAACCGTTGCCGCCGAGGCATTCGAGAGCTTCGGCGGCATGTGAGGGTGCACGCTTGCAGACCCAATACTTGCTGACGGCCAGGGCGATTCGACGCAACTCGGCTTCACCGGCATCACCGTGTGCTGCGCGATCGGTGGCTCCGGCCAATCGCATCATGGCCACAGTTGCCGCCTCCGATTCGATCACCAAGTCCGACAGGACATTGCGCATCAGTGGCTGATCTATCAGTGGCACACCGAATGCGGAACGGTGTCGGGCGTGATGCACCGCGCGGACGGTTGCGTTACGTATTCCCGACGCCGAGCCGATGACGCAGTCGAGGCGGGTCATGTTGACCATCTCGATGATGGTCTGGACGCCGCGTCCTTCTTCGCCGACGAGCCACCCCGTCGCGCCCTGGTATTCGAGTTCGCCCGAGGCATTGGACTTGTTGCCGAGCTTGTCCTTCAACCGTTGGAGCACTATTCGATTGCGGGTTCCGTCGGGCAGTACCCGAGGGAGCAGGAAGCACGACAGTCCACCCGGTGCATGCGCCAAAGTGAGGAACATGTCGGACATCGGCGCGGAGGTGAACCATTTGTGTCCGACGATTGCGAATGTTCCGTCCGAGGACGGAGTGGCCGTGGTGGTGTTGGCTCGGACGTCGGAACCGCCTTGTTTTTCGGTCATCGACATTCCGGCGATGAGCCCCCGCTTGGTAGTGGGAACGCGGAGGCCGAAATCGTAGTGGGTCGATGCAAGCAGAGGCTCATACATGTCGGCCAGCGCTGGATTGTGGCGTAGCGCAGGCACCGCCGCGTAGGTCATGGAGATCGGACACATGTGGCCTGCCTCGGCTTGACCCCAGGCATAGAACTTGGCGGCACGGGCAACGTGGGCGCCGGAGCGATCGCACCGCCATGGCGTCGCGTGCAGTCCGTTGGACACCGCGACCGACATCAGGTCGTGCCAGTGCGGATGGAACTCCACTTCGTCGACGCGGTTGCCGTAACGATCGTGGGTGCGCAGGATGGGAGGGTTCTCGTTGGCGAGCCGACCCCACTCCTGCACTTCGACACTGCCTGCGAGATCCCCGAGTTCACGAAGCTCGCTCGACGCCCACTCCCCTCCCTCGCGGTGGAGTCCTTCGAGGAGGGTCGCGTCGTCCGAGGTGTCGTACGGCACCAGATCTGGCACCTGGTTGAACACGGTGTGGGTGACGGGAAATTCAGCGGTCAAGGCGAACTCCTAACGAGCGCAGGGCGAATGCAACGAGATCGGGTACCACGTCGGACTCGGCGGTCGACTTACTATCCGGACCGAGTGGGCCGACGAGAACTTCGCCGACGGCACCGACGAGTCCCGCCGCCGCGAGTTCGGCGTTCTGTTCCGGAATGTCACCCGCTGCGATACCCGCAACGACTGCGCGGGCGATAGCGTCGGTGAAGCTCCTGCGGAACACGAGCCGTTCGGCGTCGACTGCACGATCGACGGGTTCTGCGAGCAGCGCGTAGGCCATGGTGCGGTTTTTCAAGGCGCGCCCGGCGAAGGTCTCGACGATCGCGGTGACTCGTTCGATGACGGCGCCGGTGGAACTCGCCTCCGCGACGGCGGCGACCTCCCGGCTGCATACTTCTCGAAATATCGCCACGACGAGGTCGGATTTACTATCGAAATGGGTGTACACGCTGCCTGCGGAGACTCCGGCCGCGGCGGCGACCGAGGCGATCGACAGGCCCTTGTAGCCCTGCGCGGACAGCACGTCGATGGCGGACGCGAAGAGTGTGGCGCGTCCGGCATCGAGTCTGGCTTGCACGGCCGTGGTGCGGCGGTACGGCATGTGAAGAATTGAAGCACTGATTCAGTGCTTCACACAAGACCTCTCGAGTACGGTCTAGGCATGTCAGTTTCGATCGTGCGCTCCGGGCCGGTAACCACCATCGTGCTGTCACGACCGGAATCCCGCAACGCGGTGGATGGACCGACCGCCGCCCTACTCGTCGCGGCCTTCGAGGAGTTCGACGCCGACGAAGACGCAGCCGTCGCGGTGCTGTGGGGCGAGGGCGGCGCGTTCTGCTCGGGAGCCGACCTCAAAGCGGTGGGCACCGAAAGATCGAATCACGCCACCGAACACGGCGACGGCCCGATGGGCCCGACGCGGATGCGGTTGTCGAAACCGGTCATCGCCGCGGTCTCCGGCTTCGCCGTCGCGGGCGGACTGGAACTGGCCTTGTGGTGTGACCTACGAATTGTGGAGCAGAACAGTACATTCGGGGTCTTTTGCCGACGCTGGGGCGTACCACTCATCGACGGCGGCACCGTGCGATTGCCGAGGCTGATCGGAGCCTCGCGCGCGATGGATCTCATCCTGACCGGCCGTGCCGTCGACGCGGAGGAAGCACTTGCGATAGGCCTGGCAAACCGAGTGGTCCCGACGGGGCATGCGCGGGCGGAAGCCGAAGCTCTCGCCGCGCAACTCAGCACACTTCCGCAGACCTGCCTTCGTCAGGATCGGATGTCACTGTTGGAGCAGGACGGTAAGAGCGAAGAAGATGCCATCGTCAACGAATTTCGGCACGGGGCAATCTCCATGGCGGCCGACGCCCTCGCCGGTGCCGAGAAGTTCGCGTCGGGCGCGGGAAGGCACGGCGTGCCGAACCCGTGATGTCAGCCCGACTCTCCGTCATAGACGACATCTTTCTGCGCACCCATCGAGGCTTCGGCATTCCTATCGTGCTCCAGGGAGTGTGGCGCAGCGACGACGCCGTCGATCACGTCGAACTGGCGGCGATCCACTCGAACCTGTCGTTGGGGCCACTCGGGCGCCGGGTAGTCACCCCGGCTGTGCCCGGTGCTCGACGGCGCTGGGCACCGAGCACCGACTCGCTACCGCTCGAGTACGACACCACTCCCCTGGCTGCGTCCGAGGTACTCGATTGGGCAGATGCGCAGGGTGAATGCGACCTCGATCCGAAAGCCGGCCCAAGCTGGCGCCTCTCGGCACGATCGACCGACGACGGCGGCACCGTCCTGTCACTTGTCTGTTCGCATGTCGTCGCCGATGCTGCGGGCCTGATCGAGGCGGCAGGGATGGCTTTGACCGGTAGCGTCCCGCCGGAATCGTATGCGTACCCGATATCCGATGTGTGCGACGCCGCCGCACTGGTCTGGCGTGTTTCCAAAGCTGGCGTTCCAGCCCTCGCCCGCCTGCTGTTCAGTCGGCGTGCTCGCAGCGAACTTCGTGACTACGTCCGAGCTTCGTCCGGGGTGCGCCCGCACGAAGTGTCCGTCACCACGGCTGTATTCGATATCGAAGCTCGTCTGAGCAATTCGGAGTTCATTTCCGTCGTCACCGAGATCATGGTTGCGCTCGGGCAGCACGAGCCAGTGTCGATCAACGTCCCATTCCGCTCGAACACCCTGGGCGCCAATGGAATCGGAATGGCCACGGTTCAGATCTCACGCACCGATTCACTCGCGGCGATCAAGAACGACTGCAAGCGTGCGTTCACCACACCCGCAGGGCCTCCGAGTGGATTCCCCGCCGAAATGGTCCAGCTGCTGCCCGAGCGGGCTGCAGCAGCGCTGACCTCGGCGCCGGGGCACGCGGCGGCCCTGTGTTCCAACATCGGCGACCTGCCCGATTCGGTCGGTGCCATCGGCAGCCATCGCGCGAGCACCGTGGCGACGCGGGCGCTCCACCCTCACTCCCCGTCGGCGCGCACCACCACGATCCTGTCCGCATACCTCTCCACGCTGGCCGGGACGTCGACGCTATCCCTCGTCGGCACCGACCCGGCGTTGACTCCGTCCTCCGAAACTTTGGCCGATCGCGCGCATGCGGTGTTGACGCGTCGGCAACTCACTGCCCGATCGTGGCGATAGCCGAGGTGAACCGATAGAAGTGACACTGCCGAGCAGGCCGAGCACTACCTGCAGTAGGTCACACCAGCCGGTTGGAAATCTTGTTCGGTAGGAAACGCAGAGCGATATCGATGCCCTGCCACTTCAGCCCGGGCAACGCAGCGCGACGCGATTCCTTCTCGATAGCGACGACCATCGCGCTGACACCCTCGTCGAGAGTTGCTGTCAGAGAAGAGTTGTCACCGGCTTTCGAGGACATGTCCGTGGCGATGAATCCGGGCAGTAGCGTCGTGACGACGATATCCGTCTTGGCGAGTTCGGTGGCCAACGCTTCACCGAGGGCGGCAACTCCGGCTTTGCTTGCCGAGTACACGGCTTTCGCACCGGGAAGACCTCGGTCCGCGCTGATGGACGAGACGAGGACCAGATGACCGTGCTTCTGTGCGCGGAAGATTTCGAGTGCGGCCTCGGCCTGCGACAGTGCCCCGACGAAGTTGGTGCGTGCGGTTGCGAGGTTGGCGTCCGCGCGTCCGGATCCGATCTTCGCGCCCTTACCGAGACCGGCGTTGACGATGACGCGGTCGAGACCTGAAAGCTCGTTCTTCAGCTCGCCGAATACGCGGACGACGGCATCGTGATCGGTGACGTCGAGTGCACGGACGGCAACCTTGATTCCGGGGTTGGCGGCGATGAGTTCCTCACGCAACACCTCCAGCCTGTCGACTCGGCGCGCACACAGCGCGAGATCTCTGCCGGAGGCTGCAAACCGCCGGGCCATCTCCTCCCCGAGCCCTGAGCTGGCACCGGTGATCAGGATCTTCATTCGCGTCTTCTCTGCCATGACCGCCGACCCTATGCCACGCTGGTGTGATGACCGAAAAGAGCATTGACGAGTTCGATGTCATCGTGATCGGCGGCGGGCCCGTCGGCGAGAACGCAGCAAGTTATGCCATCGCCGGCAGCGATCGCACCGCAGTCATAGTCGAGCACGAACTCGTCGGCGGCGAGTGCTCGTATTGGGCCTGCATGCCGAGCAAAGCGTTGCTGCGTTCCGGCGAGGTCGTCGACACTGCCCGCACCATGCCGGGAGTCCGAGAGTCGATCGGTGACCGATCACTCGACGTGGAGGCCGTGCTGGCGCGTCGGGAAACGTTCACTCATTCTCTCGACGATTCTTCCCAGGTCGAATGGGCCGAATCCGCCGGAATCTCGATCATCCGCGGAAGCGGCCGCCTTACCGGCACCAAGACGGTCGACGTCGGTGGACGGGCGCTGACGGCCCGACACGCGGTGGTTCTCGCGACGGGAACTACGGCATCGGTCCCGAACACCCCCGGGCTGCGCGACGCGTTGCCGTGGATATCTCGCGACGCCACAAACATGCACGAGGTTCCCGCCCGAATCGCCATCATCGGTGGCGGTGTCGTGGCGTGCGAGAGCGCTACGTGGCTACTGTCCTTCGGCGCCGAGGTGACCATGATCGTCCGCGGGTCCGCCCTGCTTGCGTCCGGCGAGCCGTTTGCCAGTGACCTCGTGGCCGATGCGCTTCGTGCGCGGGGTGCGGAGATTCGCTTCGATGCGGAGGTGACGAACGTGTCGCGTCCCGATGCGCGCGGCACTGGTGTCGGAAAGATCCACGGTGGAGTAGTCGAATTGACGGTCGACGGCGAGATAATCACCGCGGACGAGATTCTCGTCGCGGCGGGACGGCGCCCGGCAAGCGCAGACCTCGGACTTTCGACAGTCGGGATGGTGGACGGGAAATACATCGACACCGATGACCACTTGTCCGTGGCCGGCACCGAGTGGCTGTACGCGGCGGGCGATATCAACGGCCGCGCTCCGCTGACACATATGGGCAAGTACCAAGCCAGGGTCGCCGGTGATGTCATCGCTGCGCGAGCCGAAGGTACACCGTTGCACGGCAGGAGGTTCGCTGCTACCGCTGATCACGGACAGATACCTCAGGTGGTCTTCACTGCGCTCGAGGTCGCGTCGGTCGGGCGGACCGAGAAGCAGGCTCGCGAGGCAGGCATCGACGTCGAGATTCTGGGTGTGGACATCACCGTCGCCGGATCTTCGCTGCAGCAGGACGACTATTCCGGTCATGCACAGTTGGTGGTCGACAAGGCGGCCGACGTCATCGTCGGCGCAACCTTCGTTGGGCCCGGGGTGGCCGAATTGGTCCATGCGGCAACCGTTGCCGTTGTCGGCAAGGTGACGCTGGAGGACCTGTGGCATGCGGTCCCGTCCTACCCGACCGTCAGTGAGGTGTGGCTGCGGTTGCTCGAATCTCGCCGCGAGTAGCCGTCAGCGCAAGGACGCAGCCGCAATGCCTGCATAGACCTCCGCGTCTCGACGCCGAATTCTCAACGCGACGAGGGCGCCGACGATCGCGGCGACAATCAGGACAATCGGGATGGCGTTGACGACAACGGAATCGGATCCGGTGAGAGTGCTGTAATGGGTTCCAGCCAAGATCAACCCCGTCGTCAGGCCGAGGAACCCGATCCCCGGTGCGATGACCGTGCGCACCATCGACCGGTCCGGACGTGTCCAGAAGAAAACAACGACCGACAATGCGGCAGCCGCCTGTAACGCGATGATTCCCAGCGTGCCGAGACCGATTGCGCCCGCCGCCACCACCAGATAGGGATCAGCTCCCACGACCGCGAATACGACAAGTACGACGGTACTGACAGCTGTCACGGTGATGCTGCCGATGTGCGGGCTGAAATGTACAGCGTGGAACCGTCCGAGAACCTCGGGTAGTACTCGTTCACGACCGAGCGCGAACAGGTACCGGCTCGCGGCATTGTGCACTGCCAGATACGACGCGAGAACGCTGGTGCACAGCAACACTGCGGTGCCGTCGTAGAGGATCGTTCCACCGTATTCCTGGGCCAGAGCGAACAGTAGATTCCCGAGTTCGGTCTGCGCCATCGCCGGCGCGTCGAGCCCTCCGGCGGCACCGACGATGATCCAACTGGTCAGCACGTAGAACACCGCGATGGTCGAGACCGCGATATACGTCGCACGAGGAATGCTGCGTCGAGGATCACGCGAGCACCGCGACGTAGGCAGCTGCGACACCCGGCGGTTTACCGAGCACAAGCCCTACGTAGGTATAGAAGGCACCCGTGTTGATCACTTGCTGGCTCATCGCCGCGAACCCGACCGAGAAACACAGCAGCACAATGCCGCTCACTGCGAATGCGGCGGGCAGGCCCGCGCCGTTGCCTCGAATGAGCGCCAAGGGGACATTGCCGATCATCGCAGCCATCGGCGCCGCTGCTGCGACAACGAGGAACACCACACGACCAGTGGTGAGTGTGCACCGCTCGTTCATGCGTCTCCGAACTTCTGTGAAGGTAAGAAGCTACGCCCCTTTTTCCTCGATCACATCAGGACTGGAGAATTCACCGGATGCGGAGGCGGGGTGCCGTTGGCCATCGCCGCAGCATTCTCGGCACAGAGCCGCGCCATCGCCGATCGCACCGATACCGTGGCACTTCCGACATGCGGTAGGAGTACTGCATTGGGCAATCCGGCAAGACCGGGTGCCAGCTTCGGTTCGTTCTCGTACACGTCGAGTCCCGCACCACCGATGACGCCTTCACGTAAAGCAGCAACCAGTGCAACCTCGTCGACCACGGGACCGCGGGCAGTGTTGATCAGGATCGACGAGTTCTTCATCGCCCGCAACGTCGACGCATCGACGAGGTGATGAGTGTCGGTGGTGAGCGGAACATGCAGCGACAGAAAGTCACTCGTCGTCACCAGCTCGTGCCACGATACATGCTGTACGCGGCCGGCGAATTCCCCCAGCTCGTCGTCGGTCACCTCCCGGTCGGACAGTGGGCGTGGACAGAACTGGACCGTCATGCCGAACCCGAGGGCCCGACGGGCGGTAGCGCGCGCGATGCGGCCGAAGCCGGCGAGACCGAGCACCCGTCCGGACACGTCGGTGCCGAGCATCAGCTCGGGTTCCCATCCGGTGAATGCGCCGGATCGAACGAAATTGTCTGCCTCGATCACACGCCTGGCCGTCGACAGCATCAGAAGTAGCGCAATGTCCGCTGTCGAATTCGTCAGCACCCCAGGGGTGTTTGCGACGGTGATACCGTGCTCCGTTGCCGCTGCAACGTCGATGTTGTCGTACCCGACCGCGTAGTTGGAGATGCCGGTGATGTTCGCCGAGGCGAGTAGTTCACGGTCGAACCGATCATGCAACTGTGACACCACGACGCTGTACTCCCCCGAGGCGCAGCGTTCGGCCAGCCCGTCGTGGTCGACGGCGAGCAGCTCCACCTCGCCCGCCGCGGCGAGAATATCCATTCCTGGCGCGGGAATCGGCTCGGTGACCAAGATTTTCCTCATACGACCCACTCGAACGCGGGAGCGCTACCGGGCTGACGCGATCGCACACCCTGAACGGTCTTGGAGCGCATGGGTTCTCCGAGATCGATCAACAGCTGTTCCGATATCTCCACCATGGCTGCCAGGGTAGCGGGAGTCAGCCAGTCCGGTCTGGTCGCGAACAGTATGTCCTCACTCGAGGTGTTACCGCTGGCACCCGGAGCGAACGGACAACCGCCCAGCCCTCCGAGAGAGCCGTCGACAAGCGTGGCTCCCGCGGAGATGGCCGCAAGCGTGTTTGCGACCCCGAGACCCCACGTGTCGTGTCCGTGAAAGACGATGCGCCGCTGTGGAGTCTCTGCGACGACACGTGAAATCAACGAACCTACCTGGGCGGGCACTGTCTGACCCAGGGTGTCGCAGATGACGATGTCCGTTGCGCCGTCGGTTCGCTCGTCGCGGGCGATATCGAGCACTCGATCCTCCGATACCGGCCCTTCGAACGGACAGGTGAAGGAAGTGGCGATGCACAGTTCGATCTGCCCGCCGACCGATAGCGCGATGTCGATCGCGTCCGGCATGGCCGCCAGTGAGACTTCGGTGCTGCGCCCGATGTTCGCTTCGTTGTGCGCGTCGGACGCCGAGAAGCAGTATTGAAAGTTGCGGGCTCCGGCTGCCGCGGCCTTCTCGACGTGGCGCGGCGTAGCGACCCACACCCAGCAGGTAGCAAGTTCCTCGGCGGTGAGCTCGGCGACCACCTCGAGGGTGTTGGCCATGGGTGGCACTTTGTCGCCCCGCGCCAACGATCCGATCTCGAGTTCGGGCACCCCGAGAGCGAGCAGCTGCCGGATCACTTCGAGCTTCCGGTCGGTGGAGAGCATTTTGCCGGTGAGCTGGAGCCCGTCTCGCATCGTGACATCGCGCAGCTGCGCAGAAGGAGCGAACTGGTACATCAGAGTCCCATCTCTTCTTCGGTCCTACCGAGAAGGGTCGAGAGCACTTCTCTGGTGTGCTCGCCGAGGTCCGGCCCGACCGAGCGGATCGGGATTGATTTGTCACCGATCACGGGCACGATTCCGACGAATCCCACCTCGGCCGGTTCCGCTTCACCGGTATCCACCACGAAGTTCTGAATCATGTTGCGCGCCTTGTACTGCTCGTCGGCGACGACGTCCGCTGCCGTGTAGATCGGGCCGGACGGCACACCAGCCTCGTCGAGAATCCTCAATGCGTCCTCGCGCGAATGCAGTCCGGTCCACGCCGAGATGGCGGCGTCCAACTCCTCGCGCCTGCTCCAACGGCCGGCATTCGTGGACAGCTCCGGATCGGCGCCGAGGTCGGGGCGGTCGATCGTGGCCATGTAGCGCGCAAAGATCGCATCGCCGTTGCCCGCGATGATGATCGAATGACCGTCGTTGCAGGGGTACGCGTTCGACGGCGCGATGCCTTCCATCCGGCCACCGACTCGCCGACGTTCGACGCCGTAGGCGAGGTAGTCGGGGATGAGCGATTCCATCATGGACAGAATCGATTCGTTGAGTGCGACGTCGATGGACCGCTCCGACAACGACAATGCCGACTTCGCATTCTGTCGCTGAAACAGCGCCATGACGCACCCGAACGCCGCGTACAGCCCGGCGATGGAGTCACCGATGGAGACTCCGACACGGACCGGCGGCCGATCGGCGTCGCCCACAAGATTCCGGAATCCACCGTAGGCCTCGGCGACTGCCGCAAAACCTGGACGATCGGACATCGGGCCGGTCTGCCCGAACGCCGAAATGCGGGTAATGATCAACTCGGGATTCTTCGCACTGAGCACTTCGGGCGAGAGCCCCCACTTCTCGAGCGTGCCCGGCCGAAAGTTCTCCAACACGATGTCGCATTTCTCCGCCAAGTCGATGACATCCCGACGCCCTTGCTCGGTGCGGAGATCGAGCACTATCGACTTCTTGTTCCGGTTGATCGTCCGATAGAGCATCGAGGTCGTTCCGGAGTAGAGCCGCCAGTTGCGTAGCTCGTCACCCGTCCCAGGGCGCTCGACTTTGATGACCTCGGCCCCGAAGTCGGCCAGCATCCTGGCCGCGGTGGGTGCCGCAATGTAGTTTCCGAGCTCGAGGACGCGAACACCACTGAGCGGCAACATGTCTTCCCTTCCGTCGAACGCGAATTCACGTATAGGTACGAAGATGACTCCCCGAGGAATCTATCGCAGGGGCTGGGCTCGTTTCACCTGCGACGACGCCTTTGCCGCATCCAGTTCCACCGGGGAGTGCAGGGTCACCGGCCCCACACGCAGAACGCCGTCGTTCAGCGGTTCGGTCCGCAGGCCGCCGCGGCCGATCAATGCCTTCCGGGCGCCGGCGATCACCATCGAATCCATCCATGAACAGGGATGCGCGGGCCTGCCACCACGGAATCGCACTGTGCCTTCGCCGGAGTCGAGTTCGAATTCGATGCCACGCAGCGGATCGAGTTCGATGCCACGTATCACCACATTGCGCCTGGCCACGGAGGGATCGGGCATATCCGTCCCGAGCACGTCACCGGCCGCCTCCCACACCTCCGCGGCAAGAAACGTCACTGCGGCCTCGGTGTGCGCTTTCACCCCGAAGAAGCGATCTCCGCGGATGCCCTTGTTGGCGACGATCTCGACACGGTCCACCAGCTCGGTGGATACGTCCGCTGCCGGGCCGTCCTTCGAACGACCGAAGTACGCATGGGCAGGAGATACGAGTAGTTGCACGATCTCGGCGCGGTAGTGGAAAACCATTCCCCTATTCTCCACTCCTACCCCTGGGTAACGTTACATTTGTACACTCGGTGTATGTCAGCGAATACCAGAGTGGCCACGGTGGACGGCGTCATCCAAGGCAAGTCTTTGGGGGACCTGCTCACCTGGCGCGGCATCCCGTACGCGGCTCCGCCCGTCGGACCGCTGCGCCTGCGTGCGCCGCAACCGACCGTGGCGTGGGAGGGCGTTCGAGACGCCACCGACTGGGGCAACGCGTCCGTGCAGAGCAAGTTCTACACCAGGCTCTCCATCAACAAGTACCAACCGGTGAGCGAGGATTGCCTCAACCTCAATGTGTTGGCCCCGGCGGCGGCGAGCGCCGAGCCTCGTCCGGTCATGGTGTTCATTCACGGCGGCGCATACACCCTCGGCAGCTCCGCGACACCGTTGTACGTCGGCGGTTCGCTGGTACGGCGTTCGCTACGTGAGAGCGACGGCATAGTCTACGTGTCGATCAACTACCGTCTCGGCTCACTCGGCTACCTGGATATGACCCAGTTCTCGACGCCTGAGCGGCAGTTCGATTCGAACCTCGGATTGCGCGATCAAGTGGCGGCGCTCGAATGGGTTCAGCGCAACATCGACCGGTTCGGCGGTGACCCCGACAACGTGACGATCTTCGGCGAATCGGCGGGCGCCAATGCCGTCACGACTCTGCTTACGACACCTGCGGCCAAAGGGTTGTTCAGGCAGGCCATTTCGGAGAGTTCGGTGCCAGGTTTCGTCGCGACGCACGAGCGCGCAACGCAGTGGGCGAAGGACTTCCTCGGTTTCCTCGGCGGTGACGCCGCGCATGCCGCGCGGACACTGGACACGGCCGATGTCACAGAATTCGGCCGTGCCGGAAACAGGTTGGCCAGGAAGGTCATCGAGCAGACTCCGGGCCTGCACCCGTTCGGCCCGGTCGTCGACGGAGATTTCCTGCCGCGCAATCCGCTCGAAGCCTATGCCGACGGCACCGCACATCGAGTGCCGCTGATCATCGGTACGAACAGCCGCGAGGCGACACTCTTTCCCAAGATCCTCGATGCACTGCCCACCAACCCCGAACGTATCGACAAGCTGTTCGCCCTCACCGATCCGACAGCGAAAGCTGCAGTCATCGAGGGCTACCCCGGTTATCCCGACGCCGACGCCGCAATCGATCTGGGTGGGGACTTCACTTTCTGGAAGCCTTCATTGGAGGTTGCCGAAGCGCATTCGAAGTACGCATCGACCTACAGCTACCGCTTCGACTATGCGCCGAGAATCATGCGGTGGCTCGGGCTCGACGCGACGCACGGATTCGAGATGTCCGCGGTGTTCGGGCTCAACGACACGATGGTCGGAAAGATGATGACGATTCCCGGAGGCCGCTCGGCCTGGGCTGCTGTCACCGAGCAAGTGCAGTCGCAGTGGCTGCACTTCGCAACGACCGGCGCACCGCTCGACTCATGGCCCGAGTACTCCGAGGCCACGCGCGAAACGATGATCTTCGACCTCCGCACTCGCGTGCAGCGCGATCCTCGACGCGACCGTCGGCTCGCGTGGGAGGGCTACCGCGGGTATGCCAGCGGAATGACCGAGCCGTTCAGCACCGCTACTTGAGAAGCCGCGACATCCGGCGGTCGGCAAGAATCTTGCCGCCGGTCTGACAGGTCGCGCAGTACTGGAACGATCGCTCGACGTAGGAGACCTCGCGGACCGGGTCGCCGCACACCGGGCACGGCACACCAGTTCGGGCATGCACAGACATCCCGGACCGCTTCTCGCCCTTCAGTCGTGCGGCGTCCTGCCCTTCGGAGCGGGCGACGGCGTCGGCGAGCACTTCGCGCATCGACCGGTACAGCACCGATACTGCTTCGGCGTCGAGTTTGCCGGCCGAGGCGAACGGGGACAGTCTCGCCACGTGCAGGATCTCGTCGGAATATGCGTTTCCGATCCCGGCGATGAGCGATTGATCCACCAGGGCAGTCTTCAGTCGCGCGGCGGTGCCGCCGAGCATCTCGGCGAACTCGGGTTCGGTCACGTCCATCGCGTCGGGACCGAGGCGGGCGATGCCCGGGACTTCACGCGGATCGTGGACGACCCACACTGCCATGCGCTTCTTGGTGCCTGCCTCGGTCAAGTCGATCGCAGGCGTCAGGCCGTCCGGAGTGAAGAAGTGCATTCGAAGCGCAAGCGGGCCTTTCCCTGGCTTCGGCGGTGCGGCGCTCGGCTTGTCGGTCCAGCGCAGCCAGCCACCACGTGAGAGGTGGGTGATCAACCACAGGTCGCCTGCTTGTAATCCGAGGTGTTTGCCGAACCGGACGGCATCGGTGACATCACGCCCCTGCAAATCGGTAACGGGCGGATCGAAAGTCTTGAGGACGCTCAGCGCGGCAATGTCGATCCGGCCGATGACGGCCCCTACCGCGTGTGCGCGCAGGAACCCGGCGAGCGCTTCCACCTCGGGCAGCTCAGGCATTGATCCAGTATGCGCCTACACTGTTCACCGTGAAGGTTCCAACGCCGTACGAGGACCTGCTCCGCCACGTTCTCAATTCCGGCACTCCCAAATCGGACCGTACCGGAACGGGTACCACCAGCATCTTCGGGCACCAGATGCGTTTCGATCTCAACGAAGGCTTTCCGCTGATCACCACCAAGCGCGTACACCTGAAGTCGATCGTCTACGAGCTCCTGTGGTTTCTGCGCGGCGACTCCAATGTCGAGTGGTTACGCGAGCACGGTGTCAGTATCTGGGACGAGTGGGCGGCCCCGGATGGCGAACTCGGGCCCGTCTACGGCGTGCAGTGGCGATCGTGGCCGACGCCGTCGGGCGAGCACATCGACCAGATCTCCCAGGTGCTCGATACCCTCCGCACCAACCCGGATTCACGACGCATGATCATCTCGGCGTGGAACGTCGGTGAGATCCCGCAGATGGCGTTGCCGCCGTGCCATGCGTTCTTCCAGTTCTACGTTGCAGACGGCAAGCTGTCGTGCCAGCTGTATCAACGCAGCGCCGATCTGTTTCTGGGCGTTCCGTTCAACATTGCGAGCTATGCGTTGTTGACGCACATGGTGGCGGCGCAGGTCGGCCTCGAGGTCGGTGACTTCGTATGGACGGGCGGGGACTGCCACATCTACGACAATCACCGCGATCAGGTCGCCGAGCAGCTGACCCGTGAGCCGTACACTTACCCGAAACTGAAACTCGCGCAACGCGATTCGATCTTCGACTACACCTTCGAAGATGTCGAGGTCGTCGGTTACGAGCACCACCCGGCCATCAAAGCGCCGGTGGCAGTCTGATGCCGCCTCGTCATATCGGAATGATCTGGGCGCAGAGCACTGGTGGAACCATCGGCGACGGCGGGTCCATCCCCTGGCGAGTGCCGGAGGATCTCGCGCATTTCAAACAGATCACCGCTGATCACGCGGTGATCATGGGGCGAAAGACTTGGGATTCACTTCCGCCGAAGTTCCGTCCGCTGCCTGGACGTCGAAACGTCGTGGTCACGCGCAACCCGGACTGGCAGGCGCGAGGCGCTCAGGTCGTCTCCAGCGTCGAAGCTGCGCTGAGTCTCACCGACGGCGACCCCGCCTGGGTCGTCGGTGGCGGTGAAATATACCGAGCGGCAATGCCGTTCGCGACGGAGCTGCAGGTCACCGAGATCGATCTTCCGGTCGCTGGCGACACATTGGCACCGACCGTGTCCGGTGACTGGGTCGCACTCACCGGCGAGTGGCAATTCAGCAGCAACGACGACATTCGCTACCGCTTCATTCAGTACGGCAAGGCTTACCAAAGCACTTGATCGGCACAGTCATTCGAGCAGATCGCTCTGACCGGAGCTGCTCGTGGGTCATACTGAACGCATGGACAAGAAGTCACTCACCGCCCTTGCCCGACAACAGTTGAAGCTCGCCGTCGGCACGTCCAGTGGCAGAAGTTCACAGACGGTGTACGGCGGCCATCAGCGCCATCTCCGCCAGACAGTAATAGCCCTCGTGGCAGGTACCAAGCTCGGCGAGCACGACCTGTCCGGCGAATCGACCGTCATCGTCCTCAGCGGTCAGCTCAAGCTCGTGAGCGGCGAGAAGTCCTGGAAAGGCTCCACCGGCGATCTCCTGGTAGTTCCGGACGCGAGGCACAGCGTCGAGGCCGTCGAAGACGTCGCGTTTCTCCTGACCGTCGCCATCTAGGAGCCGCGAACCACCATCACCGGGCAGTCGGCAGTCTGGATCAATGCGTAGCTGGTGGATCCGAGCAACATGCCGGCGAATCCGCCTCGTCCACGACTGCCGACCACGATCAGCGCAGCCTGCTCGGACAACTGACTGAGCACCCGCACCGGACGATCCTGGGCAACGACGCGCCGTACCTCGACGCCCGGGTACCTCTCCTGCCAACCTGCAAGGCTTTCCGCGAGCACTGCTTGTTCGGAGGCGGAGATGACATCCCAATCCTGCGGTACACCTGCGCCATGCGCGAGACTGACATCGGACCAGACGTGCACCGCGATCAACGCCGAACCACGTTGCGCTGCTTCGTCGAACGCGGCACCGATCGCAAGCTGATTGATTGCCGAGCCGTCGACTCCCACCACTACCGGCCCCTGAACCGGCGGTAGACCATCCAAGGACCGCCCTCGGACTACGACGACCGGGCAGGTGCAATGTGCGCTGAGCGCGACCGCAACCGATCCGAGAACCCCCGAATCCGACTCGCCGAGCCCACGCGCACCGAGGACCACGATGACGCTTCGGGACGACTCGTCGAGCAGAACGTCGACTCTGTTGCCCTCGCGCGCTTCGACGACGATATCGAGAGGGCCACCTGCGACCGACTCACGGGCGAGGATCCGGGCGGCATCGAGTCGTGAGGCGGCGACTGCGTGCGCTGTTTCGCCAGGGTCTCGGGGCGTAGGTGAAGGGTCCGGTGCGATGGCGGTGACGATGCGCAACACTGCGTTTCTGGCGACGGCCGAATGGGCTGCCCATATAACCGCACGGTCCGCCGATTCCGATCCGTCGATGCCCACGACAATGGTTCGGGATCTATTCACGTGCGAACCTCCGGTAAGGATCAGATGTCGGCCCAGGATAGACGACATGCGGTCCTCGCGGGGCAACGAAAGGTGCCTCCCTCCAGTTTCGTCATCGAAACCGGAGAGAGGCTACTTTTCCCACAGACCCCCCGGGGAGCTATTTCCTCGTACGTCGCCCCTACGACGCTCGGAGGTTTTGAGCCTCGATCACTTCCGCCTGGTTCTCCAAGTCGTCGAGGAAGTCCGAGAGTATCGCCGTACTTCCCGCGCCCCTACCGAGATCGACACGGTCGAAGATTCGCCAGTGCTTCAGGATCGGCAACAACACTTCGTCGAGATGACGTCGCAGATCATAGATCCCGTTGCGTGAGACCAGCATCGCGCTGCGTTCGAAACCTGGCATACCGGTGCCCGGCATCCGAAAGTTCAGGATGACCTCGGTGATGGCCTTCGTCATCTGGGCAGGTGCGAGATCGAGCGCGGCAGACGCTGCGTCGCGAAGAAAGTCCAAGTGCAGCTGCTGGTCCGCGACGATGCGGCCCAGAAGGTCGGTAGCCACCTGATCGTTGCACTCGGCCGCGGTGTTGCGATGACTGACCATGGTGGCCATGACGTCGACCGTGGCATGGACGATCGACCGCAGCAGGTGCTGTCCCTCCATCGCGGACTCGATGCCCACGGTCATGCACTGAAAACGCGCCCGGTCCAATGCAACCGGATCGACGCTTCGCGTCGCCACCAGGTATCGATGGATCGCCTCGGCGTGACGATTCTTCTCACCGTTCCACTCGTGCATCCAACGCGACCAGGTGTTGCGAGCGGTACTCGACCCATACACTTCGCGGTGATCGAGCGCAGTACTACCGTGCGTGAGCAGCGTGGTGACCAGCGCGGCCTTGGCGGTTTCGGTCAGAGTGGATCGCCGCTGACGCCGATATCTCTCGGGATCGACATAGTCCGACGGATCCCACGTGGTAGCTGCCGCCAAATGCCTGTGCAGGTTCGCTCGGATCACAGGTTCCAGCTCTCGGAGCAAAACCAGTTGACTGACCGCTCCGCTGACCATCACACCCCCTCGATCGCACCTCGCACGTTCCCCTCAGCCGATCGAACGGCCGTCCAGCAACGTTAAGCGGGCGACCATCGTGTTGTGAACCAGATGCCGATTTTTTAGGCGATGTCGCAAGCCGCGGGACACGAAGTTGAGAGCCTTCACAAACTCTTTCTTTCAAACCCTGGATAACGCGTTCGTAACATCCTATGATCAAGTCCGTTAGTAGCCCGAAAACAAACCTGAAGTATGCAAAAAGTGGTTATATGCCATAGCACGAGTTAAAAATTCAAGTTTGCACTATAAAACGTGAGAGAAACTTTGTTCTCTCCAGAGCTGACGTTCCTACCCGAAGGGCTGATCTGTGACCGTTCACAACACGAAGAGCCTCGGAATAATGGTCGCAGGCGAGCTCGCGTCCGCTCCGCTTCGCGATTTCCGTGCCGTAGCCCGCCAACTCGTCGGCCACTTCGCCGCCAACACTCCCTGCGGTTCGCTGCCCGGCGAGCAGTTGCACGGTGACGTCACCGAATTCACCGTCAAATGCATCAGTATCGCGGTCCAGATGCTCGACGAGCGTCGTGCTCCCAACGAGAGCGATCTTGCCCAACTGCGAGCCAAGGCAAGCCAGTGGGCACGCGAGGGCGTTCCACTCGAATCAGTGCTCACCGTCTATCACGAGGGCATTCAGATCGGTTGGAATCTCGTATCCAAGCGCGCAGGCGCAGGTGACACCAGCAACCTGATCGAGGCGGCCAGGATGTTCGTACTGCTGTCCGAAAAAGTATCCATCGCGGCGTCCAAGAGCTATGTCGAGGAACTCCAAGCAGTCGCCAGCGAACATCACACAGCTGCACACACATTGGTGTCCTCTCTACTCAGCGGCCACAACGCCGTCGCAATTGCGCGCCAGTCCGGCATAGAACTAGCCGAGAGCTACCTCGTACTCGCGATCTCCGTCCCCCCGCACCCTGACGAGAACGACCCGGCAATCCAGAAGACAGTCGCTGCCCGGCGCAAGCTACGACGCGTGCAAGCCGAATTGGCAACGATATGCGGCCGCACTCCGCTGTCGCTGCTGAGCACAGAAGGCGGCACCGTCCTCATCCCCGGCGTCCACGACGAAGAATGGGTCGAAGCGCTGGTGCATCGCATCAGTACCGCCGCCGAAGTTCCCGTCACTGTGACAGCCGAGCAGTCCTCCATGTCCGACATCCCCACAGCGGCCGACCAGGTCCATGAACTTCTTGCGCTCGCGCACCAACTTCACCGACCATCAGGCCTGTACCGAATGGACGATCTGGTGCTCGAATACCAACTGACTCGGCCGGGTCCTGGCCGGCGTCACCTACGCCAGATTCTGGAACCACTCGACTCTTCACCGGAGTTGCTCGAGACGTTGGAGATCCACATTTCCCACGACCTCAACCGACAGCGATCGGCGCGGCAGTTACATCTGCACACCAATACGGTCGACTATCGGCTCAAGCGCATCGCTCAACTCACCGGTTTCGATCCGACCCGGCCCTCCGGCATTCGCCACCTGCAAGCTGCACTGGTCGCACGCCGACTCGAAGCATCCCAGGGTGCTGCTTAGAAAATCCCGCCCAGGGTAGTAACAGTGAAGGAATAGTTGCTCCAGGGTTGTGGTTGAACACTTCGACAGCGTTCGATCCATGCCCCGGGTACCAACAACACTGCCGCTTCGAGCGGCCTCTTGCCGAGAGGCGCACTGGCGGACGCTGTCACCACAGAGAACCGCCCGCACATGTGTGGGCGGTTCTCCTTTTTGGAACGGGAGCCATCACCATGGCAGCACTGTCGCTTCGCCTCGACCGCGTCGTCAAGCAGTACTCGGCCGGGGATCAACCGGTACGAGCCCTCGACGGCGTGGATCTCACGATCGAGGGTGGACAGTTCGTCTCGCTCGTCGCTCCCTCCGGCGCGGGGAAGAGCACCTTGTTGCACATGCTCGGCGCCCTCGACGTACCCGACTCTGGATCTGTCATCTTCGACGGCGTCGACATAACCCGGTTGAGCGACAACGAGCAATCGGACTTTCGACGTCACGAAGTCGGCTTCGTGTTCCAGTTCTTCAATCTGCTCCCGACGATGTCGGCATGGGAAAACGTCGCCGTCCCCAAACTTCTCGACGGAATGCCCATACGTAAGGCAAAAGCCGATGCCCTCCGGCTTCTCGACATGGTCGGCATGGCCGATCGAGCCGAGCACCGGCCCGCGCAACTGTCCGGTGGACAAATTCAACGCATCGCCATAGCCCGAGCTCTCGTCATGAATCCGGCGCTGCTGATCGCCGACGAACCGACCGGCAACCTCGATTCCAAGACTTCGCACACCGTTCTGAACATCCTCGCCGACATAGCCCACGACAGTGACGGCACCCGAGCCGTCGTCATGGCGACGCACGATCTCGAGGCCGCACGCAACACCGACCGGGTCATCAGCATGCTCGACGGCCGGATCGACACCGACGTCCTGTCGGGTTCCGGACTGTGATCGAAACCGCTCTCAGCCGATTCCGAGTTCTCGGGCTTCGAGATCTGCGCACGCACTGGGTTCGATCGCTCGTCTCTGCGGCCGTCGTCGCCGTCGCCGCAGGTCTGCTCATCGCAGTGCTCGGAACTTACGGTTCGCTCACCGGATCGGTCGAACGGCTCACCACCTCCATCGCCGGCAACGCGGACCTCGAGGTCATCGGCGTCACCGACAGTGGGTTCTCCCAGTCCGAACTCGATGTGGTTCGCGCAGTCCCGGGTGTCGACGCAGCCGTTCCCATGCTCCGCAGCGACCTCGTGACCGGGATCGGGAAGATCACCGTCATCGGCGTCGACTCCTCGATCACGGCACTGGAGTCCGATCTGCAATCCGCCGTCTCCGGATCGGTCACCGAATTCGCCACACCGGGAGCAGTGCTCGTCGGACCCTCGACGGGGTTGCAGAAAGGTGAGAGTTTCGAGGTCGGCGGGACACCGTTGACCGTCGCCGGTGTGGTTTCCGGTGCAGGATCGCAGCGAATCGGTGGCGGAATGTTTGTTCTCGCACCACTGAACTTGACGCAGACGCTCACCGATCGCGCGGGAAAAATAGACTCGATCTTCGTGATCGACGGCTCGGATCAAGGCGTCAAGGAAGTACTGACCGACGCCGTAGCCGGCCGCGTCGCGGTGATGGACCCCGACTTCCGAGCCGATCGCGCGGATGCCGCGATCAGCCTGACACGCAACGCGACGTTGATGGTCTCGCTCATCGCCTTCGTCGTCGCCGGCTTCCTCGTGTTCAACGTCATGAACATGGCAATAGCCAAACGCCGACCCACGATCTCGGTATTGCGCTCACTCGGCGGCAGGCGATCGACCATCGTCCGCGATCTCCTCGGGGAAGCAGCCCTCGTCGGATTGATCGGCGGTGCAATCGGCACTCCACTCGGAATTGCCATGGGCCGCATTGCCATCAGCAGTCTTCCGCCTTTTCTGGTTCAAGAAATCGACACTCGCATCGAATACGTGCTCCCGGGCTACGCCGTCCCCGTAGCGATCATCGCCTGCATCCTGGCCTGCGTCGGCGCCTCCGCGCTCGCCGCAGTTCAGGTGTACCGAATCTCGCCGGTGGAAGCACTCGCCGTCGGGGGATCGGAGACGGACACCGGCAGAAGACGGTCCGTCACGGTCGGGGCAGCAGTGCTCGGAGTGCTCGGCGTCGGCGGCGCCGTCGTGCTCGCGTCCACGGTGGAAGGCCAACTCACCCTCGCCGCAGGTGCACTGTTCTTGTTCGGCGTCGTCGCTCTCTGCGTCAGCGGAACCGATCTCATCGTCGACGCCGTCGCCGCACTCCCCCGCCGTTGGGGCGGCGCAGGCCGACTTGCGACGGCCACCGTCGAACGAGCACCGCGACGGATCTGGGCGACGGTGATGACCATCGTCGTCGCCGTCGGAGTCAGTGTCGGAGTGTCGGGAGCCTTGGCCAACTTGACTTCCGCAGCAACGGATTCACTGTCCTCTCTCGGACGCACCGACATCTACGTTTCGCTCACCCCCAGCTCGGTGGTCCCCGCGGGCTCCACCTTGGATCCTGCAGTGGTGCAACGTGTCCGCGACACCCCGGGCGTACAGAACGTGGTCGAAGGCCAATGGGCCTACGCCACACTCGAGGACGAGTTCGTCTCCATCCAAGCCGTCGGCGAGGGCAGCAATGCGGTCACCCTGTCCGTCCTCGACCAGGACACTCGCACTGCGGTGTTACGCGGCGACGGCGTCGCGATCTCCCGCACACTCGGTGAAGCACAGGGCATTTCGGCGGGAAGCATCATCGAGCTGCCCACCCCGACAGGCGTCCGAGAAGTCGAAGTCCTCGCACTCGTCGACTACCTCAACGCCGCAGGGGGAACAATGGCCATCTCGCTGCAGTCGATGCAGCAATGGTTCGACCGCCCCGGCGCGACCTACCTCGAAGTAGCCGTCGAGGGCGACGCCGCCACCGTGCTCGACGAGCTCGACTCCACCCTGCCGCCCGAGGTGTACGTGTACTCGGGCGAGGAAGCGCTGGCGGGGGCCAGTGGGTCCATCGCACAGGCAGGCGCACTTGCCGTCGCGCTCCAATGGATCGTGGCACTTGTCGCCGCCGTCGCACTACTGAACACGCTGACCCTGTCCGTCCTCGAACGCCGACGCGAACTCGGCGTCCTACGCGCCATGGGCGGGCGCCGCGGCACACTCGCACGGATGGTCATAGCGGAGGCACTCGCTGTCGGGATCGTCGGTGGCATCCTCGGCATCGGAATCGGCGCCGCCCTGCAATACCTCAGCACCCTCATCCTCGGCGCGAGCACAGGAATCTTCATCCCCTACTCCATCGGGCCGACCGTGGTGATCTACGGACTCGTCGCACTTGCCCTCTCCCTCATCGGATCGGCATCACCAGCCCTCCACGCTGCACGTTCGACAATCGTCGACGCGATTGCCGCCGACTGACAGGGCGAGTTGTACACTCGCACGTGCACAACTCGCCTTCGTAGCTCAGGGGATAGAGCAACCCTCTCCTAAAGGGTAGGTCGCAGGTTCGAATCCTGCCGAGGGCACCACTTTCAACTGCAGCGAGAGCACTCGTGAGGCATGGCACGCGGGGTCGAATCTGCCGCTTCAGAGACAATGCTCCGTCGCCGACCGGAGGCACATACATCTCGCACAACATCGACCGACCTTGACTGTGATGAGGATCTCTCCTAACCTGCACAAGTGATGATACCTACTATCACTGAGTGATAATGAGACGACGGTATCGCACGATCGACCAGCAAGGAATCACTCGCAGGAAGATCCAAAGGGGCTGACTCCGAACAGAATTCAACCGATTACAGATTTTCGGGCGTATTCGTGCGTACGACCTCGTGAAGCTACGTTGCTCGAAAAACGTGCACTAAGGACTACTGCCAGATGGAGCTGGCTGCGATCTTTCGTGTCCCCACCGAGATCGTGCCACCAGTTCGTGATCCGACGATATCTTGGAGCAGCAATGAGCAATCGAATATCCGCTGACACGAATGGACACGGGCCAGCAGACACGGTCTACCTCGGCGGCACCGTACGGACAATGGCTGGCACCGTCGCCACTGCTTTCGCCTGCCGGGACGGGCTTTTCACCGCCGTCGGCGCGGACGCGGAGGTCCGCGAGTCAGCTGGCCCCGACACCCGAATTATCGATCTCGCCGGCGCCACCGTGCTCCCCGGCTTTATCGAAACCCACCTGCACCCGGCTATGTTGGGCATGAACTCGGTACACGTCGATTCCGGACCCGACTCCTGTCCGACGATCGATGCAGTTCTGGCCGCCCTCACCACCCGGGCCGCCAAGAGTGAACCGGGCACGGAGGTAGTGGGGACCGGCTTCGACGACAGCCTCGTCGCGGATGACCGCGGCCTCACCGCGGCGGATCTCGATCGGGTGTCGACCACCCAGCCTGTGGTCGTTCGCCACTTGTCCGGGCACGGGATGTATGTAAACAGCTTCGCGATGCGGGCCGCGGGGGGTGGACGCGTCGACCCCCGACCCGGTGGGCGGCACCATTGTGCGCGACGCGGATGGGGTGCCCACCGGCGAATTCCTCGAGGTCCCGGCTTTTCGGCTACTAGGAAGCACGGGAAAGCTTTTTCCGGCCGAGGACTTGGACGAGGCATTGCGTATCGCCCTGCGCCGCATGGCAGCCGTAGGGGTCACCAGTTTTCACGACCTGTTCGTCTCTGCCGACATGCTCGCGTCGTACCAACGGCTGGACGAGGCGGGCGAGCTGACCCTGCGCGGCCGTGCCTATCTCGGGCTCTCCGTGGCCGAGGACCTCGATGCGAGCGGCGGTACATCGCACGCGAGCGAGATGTTCACGGTCGGCGGTGTCAAGCTCATCTCCGACGGCTCCCTGCACCTGCACACCGGCGCACTCACGAAGCCCTACCACGATATCGGCGGCTGCCATTGCGGCGAAATGGCTATTCCCGCAGGCGATTTGGCGGGGATGGTCTCCAGCTGCCACGCGGCGGGCCGGCAGGTTGCGATCCACACGAATGGGGACCTGGCGATCGACCACGCACTCGACGCAATCGAGGCGGCCGCCGCGTCCTCCGACAACGTCATCTCACACCGTCTCGAGCATGTGCAGACCCTGCGCGAGGACCAAATCCTCCGGATGCGCGAACTGAATGCCGCCGCCTCGGTGTTCGTCAACCACGTCTACTACTGGGGCGATCGCCACCGCGACCGCTTCCTGGGCCCCGAGAGGGGAAGGCGCATCAGCCCTCTCGCCTCGATCGTCGCCGCAGGCGTGCCATTTGCACTCCACTGCGATTGCCCGGTGACCCCGGTGAACCCCCTTTTCACCATTGACACCGCCGTCAACCGGATAACCCGGGACGGCCACGTTCTCGGGCCCGAGCAGCGGATCGACCCCGCAACAGCCGTTGCCGGTTACACCTCCTCCGCCGCCACCATCGCGGGCGAAGGCGATGTCAAGGGCACCATCGAAGTCGGTAAGTTCGCGGACTTCGTCGTGCTGTCCGGGGACCCCCATACATGTCCACCATTGGCAATCAAGGACATCACCGTGCTGTCGACCATCGTCGGCGGTATCGAGGTCTACTCGACGTCGCCCTGGTCACCGGCCTCTATGACCCCCGCACCCTCTGACCGACTAGGACACCCAGGATGAGACCAAAAATTTCGACGACGGCTGACCCGATGAAAGGCCAGAAGATATATCTAGTCGACCGTGTGGTCACCACCCCCGGCAGCGCGAAGGCATTCGTCGAGGCGTATCTCGCCGAATACGCGCCTGGCGGGCATGGCCGCAGCATGACCTTGGATCGTGTACTCGTCAGCCCACCGATGTGGCTCGAGGAAGACTCCAACACGATTACCATCACCTGGACCCTCGACAGCGTCGACTCCGTGTGGAAGCAGATCCGCGCGAGCCGCGTCGATCGCAGCCTCGGCGAGTGGTGGACCCACATGAACCCGTTGATCGTCGAGCGCTCCCGTTCGATGTCCGCAGCAGCCACCGACATCGAGGGATTGAGCAATGTTTGACGTCACGCGCGTTGTGCACTTCGCCGAAGGCGCGAGCGCCCAGGACCGCGCCGACCTGACAAACCAGGCCCGCCGCGTCACCCTGGCCGCAGGGGCGACCCGGTCCCTGCTTGCACCGACTCTGCCCGGGGTCATCAATGGCGGTGACCTCATCTGGCATCTGCAGTTTGCCGACGCCGAGCAGTGGCACCGCCATGCGGAGGACGTCGACTCGGTGCTGGCCGCATCCATCGTCGAGCGCATCTACGGCGTGCAGTACCGCCCCGGCGATGACGCCGGCCGACGCCGGGAGGTCAGCGGTCGGGTCTACCGAGCGCTGCTGCTGCGAGTCGCGCCTGGCACAGCGCCCTCGATCGTCGAGCAGTTCGAGCGAGAACTCCTACAGATGCCCCGCCATATCCCCACCATCAGGTCGTGGCGTCTCAGTCGTGTCGAGGGCACGGTGGGGCCGACCGAGTGGACCCATGTATGGGAGCAGGAGTTCACCGATCAGGATGCACTCGAGGGCCAATACCTGCACCACCCGATCCACTGGGCCGTCGTGGACCGGTGGTTCGACCCCGAGTGCCCTGACTTCATCGTGCGAGATCGCATATGCCACACCTACTGTGCACTCGAGGAGGAGATCATCCTCCAGTAAGTGAG
>JBBPZN010000082.1:0-22539 GCA_038198705.1 Mycobacteriales bacterium | reverse complement strand
TCGGGCCTTCGGCGTCCGCCGCAGCGTTCTGCGCGACGGCGAGGACGTTGCCGGTCGAGGGCTGCAACGCGACGATCGCAGCCTGCTGCGGCAACGACGCGAGTGCGTTCTCGGCTTTGATCTGCAGGGCGGAGTCCAGCGTTGTCGCAATATCCGGTGCTGGCTGGGCGTCGATTCCCGCCAGCGGTTCGACGGATCCGTCGGCCTTGACCGACTGAATGGACCAGCCCTTGTTGGCGTCGAGTTGTTGCTGCCAGAGCTCCGATACCCCGCTGAGCGCTGGTGACGCGAGCGCGCGATCGGTGGTGAGGAGCCGGGTCTGCGGCGCAAGCGTCACGCCCGGCATTGCGGCGAGCTGCGCAGCAATGGGGTCGACGTCGGACGTTCGCAACGACACGAGAGTTACCGTCTTACCCTGCGCACCCGCGACGTCGGCTGCGATCGACTGCGCCGTGATCGTCGGAACGAGCGGCGTCACCAGCGCTGCGACGGCCGCGGGATCGGCGGTGGCGTCGACGTTCACGAGCGTCACTACCTGCTGAGACATTATTTCGCCCCCGGCACGGTCGAACACCTTCGCGCTCACGAGCGCATCGGTCGGCGTGAACCGGATGGTGCTGTCGGCCGCAAGCGTGGGGGCCAACACGGTGGGGTTCCAGTCGATCCGCCAGCCCTGATCGGTCTCGGTGGCCGTCGCAGTGGTGTCGTACTGCCACTGCTTGGGTTCACCGTCCGGCTCCTCGGTGCCGTCCTGCGTCGTCGACAAGCGCCACGTGGCGTCCAGGGTGACCGTCCCGTCTTCTTCGGAGGTGTTCTCGACGGTGAAATCGGGTGTTGCCGTCACCGTCCCTCCGGCACTCAGTCCGTCGTACAGGCCCGTCAGTGCTGCGGCAGCAGCGGTCGGATCCGTCGTCAACGCGGCGGCCGCCTCGGCATTTCCACCGTTGATCGCGTCGACGAACTGCTGGGCCGTGGTGTGCGGTTCCGGCGGACCGCCGTCCGAGCAACCGGCAAGTAGCAGCGCGGTGACGGCAACGAGCGCGGACACCGTTTTCTTCGAAGTGAGCACGGGACGATCATGCCTCAGATGTGCGGATATGACCTACGTAGGAAAAGCCGACCAAAGCACAGTTGCGAGGCCGGCAACTGCGGTCTGATCCGAGCCTCGCATTTGCCGCCAACAGATTCGGAGAGGCACTTGCTCTTCCAGAGGTTTCTTACGCCTGCACTCTCGCACGCACACCTCTGGTAGAACAGGTCTCGTCGGCCCGAACGGATCGGGAAAATCCACACTCCTCAGACTCGTCGCCGGTGAATTGAAAGCGCATCGCGGGTCGATCGGCACCAAAGGACGTGACATCGACGCCAGGCCCGCGAGTCGACGAGATTCTCGGTCTTCGCGAACTTCGAGAAGCACTGCAGCGCATCGAGTCCGGCGATGGAACCGAATCCGACTTTTCGACAGTGGGGTCCAGATGGGATACCGAGGACCGCGCCATGGGTTTGCTCGACAAGCTCGGACTCGGCCACATCGTTTCCGCGCGAGCCGATCTCGATCGCACTCTCGGAACGTTGCCCGGTGGGAAATCGATGCTGCTGGCACTGACCGCCGAACTTCTCGCCGAGCCGCTGGCGACCTACGAGGGTGCACTCGTCGCGGCCAGCCATGATCTACCGTTTCGGCGTGGGCTTGCGCCGACACGATGGATCGAGCTCTGGACCCCATCACCACGGTGATCCGCTCCGGGGTCGATACTCGTGGGATGTCGCGGACTGGAGGGACCACGGCCTGGACGGGAAGTCTCGGCCGGCTGCCCGGTATCGCGACGGCCAAGACCTACCAGCGCGCATGGTTGCGGAGCGACATCACAGCCGGGCTGGTCCTCACCGCCCTGCTGATCCCGGCCGGCATGGGGTACGCACAGGCGGCCGGGTTGCCCGCCTACGCAGGGCTGTACGCCACGATCGTTCCCCTGCTGGCCTATGCCGTCGTTGGGCCGTCGAAAATTCTCGTCCTCGGCCCCGACTCTTCGCTTGCGCCGCTCATCGCGGCGGCAGTGATCCCGCTGGCAGTGACCGACGACCCGGCGAGCGCACTCGCGCTTGCCGGGATTCTAGGAGTTCTCGTCGGACTGATCCTCTTGCTCGGCGGATTCCTTCGGCTCGGGTTCGTGACCGAACTGCTCTCCAAACCCATCAGGCTCGGCTACCTCAACGCGATCGCGCTCATCGTCGTCATCGGGCAGATACCCAAGCTGCTCGGGTTTACCGTCGATGCGTCAGGCGTCCTCGGCCAGGCCAAGGAGACCGCGCAATCGGTCGCGGCGGGCGACATCGACCCCATTGCAGCCGCCGTGGGAATCGCCTCGCTTGCCGTCATCCCGATCTTCAAGCGATGGGTCCACCGCATCCCCGGGGTTCTGGTCGCCGTGATCGGGTCGATCGTCCTGTCCGCGATACTCGGACTCACCGAGGACATCGAGATGGTCGGCGCACTACCGGCAGGGCTTCCGCTGCCGTCGTTCGGCGGCGTCGACTGGCGAGATGTAGGACATCTGATCGGCCCGGCGGCGGGAATCGCACTGATCGCGTTCGCCGACACCGGTGTGCTCTCTCGCACGTTCGCGGCGAGGCATGGTGAGGACGTGAACGGTAGTACCGAAATGAAGGCAATCGGTGTCGCCAACATTGCCGGTGGGTTGTTCGGCGGTTTCCCCATCTCGGCCAGCGGCTCGCGAACCCCGGTGGCCGAACAGAGCGGCGCCCGCACCCAACTGGCGGGCGTGGTGGGAGCGCTGGCCGTCCTGCTCTTCGTCCTCGTTGCACCCGGCGTCACCGCGTATCTGCCCGATGCGACTCTCGGGGCGGTGGTGATCATCGCGGCCGGGGCGCTGATCGACGTGCGCGGCATGATCCGCATGTGGCATATGAGCCGTGTCGAATTCGGACTCGCCGCAGCCACCTTTCTCGGGGTCGCCCTCGTCGGCGTGTTGCAGGGCATCCTCGTCGCGATAGGTCTTTCCTTCCTCGCGGTGGTCGTGCAGGCATGGCAGCCGTATCGCACCGAACTGGTCCGCACGTTCGACCGTCCCGGCTTCCACGACATCGAGCGGCATCCGGGCGGGCAACGCATTCCAGGGCTGGCCATGGTCCGCTTCGACGCGCCGCTTTTCTTCGCGAACGGTGAGATCTTCGATCAATACGTGCGTTCGGTGGTGGCGGAAGCGCCGTCCCCGGTCGAATGGGTAGTCATCGCCGCCGAGCCCATCACCGGGCTCGATACCACCGCCGTCGACGAACTCGTCGACCTCGATCGAAATTTGGCGAGTCGCGGGATTCGGTTGATATTTGCTGAGATGAAGGGCCCGATCAAGGATCGACTCATCCGTTTCGGAGTGGGCGGCAGATTCGACACCTCGCGTTTCTATCCCACTGTCGAAGCAGCCGTGGAGGACTTCCAGCGGCGCGTGGAGCAACCGTGATCGGCCCGAACGAAGATGCCGTCTCTGATGGTGCTTCGAAAAGTCATCTGAACAATTGAGCAGATGATGAAAAATGGGGTTAGTGTTCGCTGGTGACTGTTCCGGCTCCCGATGGGAGCAACATCGATGTGAACGAGAACGTCGCAATGCACATGAGCGACGGCATCATCGACCTCCCGACCTCGCTCTTGTTCGGACTCATCGCGCTCGTGGGTGTCGGACTGTGCGCGTGGAAGGCACGTTCGGAACTCGACGAGCGGACCGTGCCCATGGCCGGACTGGTCGCCGCGTTCATCTTCGCCGTCCAGATGGTGAATTTTCCGATCCTCCCCGGCGTCAGCGGACATCTGCTCGGAGGCGCGCTCGCTGCCATCCTGGTCGGCCCGTTCACCGGCGCGCTCTGCGTGTCGATAGTGCTCGTCGTTCAAGCGCTGCTCTTCGCCGACGGCGGATTGAGCGCGTTGGGGGCAAACATCACCAACATGGCGCTGATCGGTGTTGCCGTCGGATACGGCGTTGCCGTCGGACTGCGACGCGTCATCCTTCGGCGGCGAAACCTGGCCGGACTCGGCACCATCGCGTTCGTGGCGGCGCTGTGCGGCACGGTCGCCGCGTCGGCCGGGTTCATCGTCGAATACTCGCTCGGCGGCGCCTCCTCGACCTCGGTCGGCACCGCCGCGGCATACATGCTCGGCACCCACACTCTCATCGGCATCGGTGAAGGCATCATCACCGCGCTGACGGTGGTCGCGGTGGCGCGCGTACGACCAGATCTGGTGCACCTCCTGCGTACTCGCAAGCAGGTGGCGGTATGACGCGCAGGTTCTATGTCGGCTTCGCGGTGGCGGCTCTGCTGATCGCCGGAATCGTTTCCTATTTCGCCAGTTCACACCCCGACGGTCTCGACTCGACGACTCTGCAGGGCTGCCAGGTGGTCGAGACCGGCACCGGTGAGACGCTGACCGGGTCGTGCATAGCGCAGTCTGCGACCGAACATGAAATGACCGGTACGCCCTTGGCGGACTACACCATCGGTGGCCGTGATTCGCTTACCGGGGTCGCTGGAATCATCGGAGTCATAGCCACCTTCGCGGCTGCCGGAGGACTGTTCTGGCTGATCGCACGGTCGCGGCACAGTCGAGCGGACTGAACCGGCATGGGCATCGCGCTGTATCGCGAGGTACGTTCACCGCTGCACGAGGTGCCCGTCGAGGTCAAGATAGTCTGTGCCGTCGTCACCGTCCTGGCTGTGGTCGCAACTCCGCGAGAAATGTTGTGGCCCTACGCTCTGTACGCGATCGGCCTGCTCTGCCTGTGGCGGATAGCATCCATCCCGTTGAAGTGGATAGCCCCTCGGATGCTCATCGAGTTACCTTTCGTCGTACTCGCGGTGTTGCTGCCGTTCGCGGAGGGTGGGGACAGAATTGCCGTTCTCGGCATGGAAGTGTCGACATCAGGACTATGGGCTGCATGGGGCATCATCGCCAAAGGCACTCTCGGCGTTGCAGTCTCCCTGACCCTGGCCGCAACCACCGATCCTCGCGAACTACCCGTCGGTCTCACGAGGCTTCGCGTACCGTCCTTCATCGCGACCATCGTGGTACTGATGCTCCGTTACGTGGAACTGCTTGCAGCCGAGGCAGATCGGATGCGGATCGCGCGCTTGGCCAGAGGCGATGACCCGCGGGCCTTCCATCAGATCGCGGCTACGGCCCGCGGGGTCGGTGGATTGTTTCTACGGTCCTACGAGCGTGGTGAGCGCGTGCATCTAGCCATGGCCTCTCGTGGGTTCGACGGCGCGATACCCACAATGGACGGGATCGCAGGCGTCTCCGCCGCCGCAGTCCGGCGTGATTGGATCCTGGGCACTACCCCGGCGGTCGTTGCTCTCGGAACTTCATTGGCAGCATGGTTGGTCCGATGAGCCTGACACTTCACGACGTGTCCTTCGCCTATCCCGACGGCACGGCCGCATCGACCGCACTGAACCTCGAGGTCGCACGAGGTGAACGCGTCGCCATCCTCGGCCCCAACGGAGCAGGAAAGACGACGCTGATGCTTCAGCTCAACGGCGTCCTCACCGCAGACCGGGGAACCGTGGACGTCAGCGGAATCCGTCTGAGCAGCAAGACAGTACGAGAAATCAGAAGACTCGTCGGGATCGTCTTCCAGGATCCCGACGACCAACTGTTCATGCCCACCGTCGCCCAGGACGTCGCATTCGGCCCCGCTAACTTCGGCGTCACCGGTCCCGCGCTCGTTGCTCGCGTCGCCGCTGCCCTGAAGGTCGTCGGGATGGCCGAGCATGCCGACCGCAACTCCACGCACCTCTCGGGTGGCCAGCGCCGACGCGTTGCCCTCGCCACGGTCCTCGCCTGCGAACCGGACATCCTCGTTCTCGACGAGCCGTCCGCCAATCTCGATCCGGTCGCGCGTCGCGAACTCGCCGAGACGCTGATGGAACTCGACACCACGATGCTGCTGGTCACGCACGACCTGCCGTATGCCGCTCAGTTGTGCACGCGGGCCGTTATCCTCGACGACGGGGCGCTTGTCGCGGACGGACCGATCGCGGACATTCTCGGCGATTACGAACTCCTCGCCCGCCACCGCCTCGAACTACCGTGGGGGTTCACCCTGCCCCTCTCGAGTACAGATCGTCCTCCCGAATGAGCGATATTTCGCCGAGCGCCGACGCTACTACTTCAGCCCGGTGAACTGATCGTCACGCCACTCGGCCGAGAGCACCTCGCCGGAGTCCTCGCGAGCCCGAAGTTCGACGCGTCGAATCTTGCCCGAGATGGTCTTCGGCAGTTCGAAGAACTCGATCCTTCGGATTCGCAGGTACGGGGCCAGATGCTCGCGTGCGTATTTCAGGATCTGAAAGGCGGTCTCCTCGTTCGGCTCCCAGCCTGCCGCCAGGGCCACGTACGCCTTCGGGACGGCAAGTCGTGTTTCGTCGGGGGCCGGTACGACCGCAGCTTCGGCTACGGCAGGGTGCTCGATCAGCACGCTCTCGAGCTCGAACGGTGACACCTTGTAATCCGAGGCCTTGAAGACATCATCGGTACGACCGACGTAAGTGATGTAACCGTCTTCGTCTCGGGAGGCCACATCGCCTGTGTGGTAGTAGCCACCGGACATGACTTCCTCGTTGCGAGCCGGGTTGCCGAGGTACCCCGTCATCAGGTTGAACGGCTTCTTGGCCAGATCGAGACAGATTTCGCCTTCGTCGGCTTCCTCACCTGTCACCGGATCGATGATGACGACGGGGATGCCCGGCAACGGACGACCCATCGCACCGAACTTCAGTCTCGCTCCTGGCGTGTTCGCAACCAAGGCAGTGGTTTCCGTCTGACCGAACCCGTCGCGAATGTTCAGGCCCCACTCGTTCTGCACCCTCGAGATGACCTCGGGGTTCAGCGGCTCCCCTGCGCCGATCGCTTCACGTAGAGCGCCACCTCCGCCGGAGATGTCGGCCTGAATGAGCATGCGCCACACGGTCGGTGGGGCACAGAACGTCGTCACCTCGGCGCGACGAATTTGGTCGAGGAGGGCACTCGCGTCGAAGCGCGTGTAGTTGTAGATGAAGATGGTGGCTTCCGCGATCCACGGCGCGAAGAAGCAACTCCACGCATGCTTCGCCCAGCCGGGCGAGCTGATGTTCAGGTGAATGTCTCCCGGCTTCAGGCCGAGGAAGTACATCGTGCTCAAATGCCCTACCGGGTAGGAGACCTGAGTGTGCTCGACGAGCTTGGGCTTACTCGTCGTTCCCGAGGTGAAATACAGGAGCAAACGGTCGGACGGGGCAGTCACGGTCTCGAACGGCTCAGGACTCTCGACGTCGTAGGCTGCGTAAAAGTCGGTCCACCCGTCTGCATCTCCAACCGCGATTTTGAGGTAGTCCCCGGGTACTTCCTCGAACTTGGACGCATCCGTTGGGTTTGCGATGACGGCTCGTGCCTGGCCGCGTTCGACCCTGTCCGTGAGATCCGCCGAGCCGATCGCGGTAGTCGTGGGCATCAGTACGGCGCCGAGCTTCATGACCGCGAGCATCGAATCCCACAGCTCGACCTGGTTTCCGAGCATGAGAATGACAGAATCCCCGCGGCCGATACCGAGCCCGGAGAGCCACCGAGCGACCTGATCCGAACGGTGCGACATCGCATCGAAGCTGTACTTCGCCTCGGACCCGTCTTCTTCGACGATCCAGAGCGCCGTCTTCTCGTTGCCGCGGGCGATAGCGTCGAACCAGTCGATTGCCCAGTTGAACCGCTCACCGAGATCGGGCCACCGAAAGTTCGGTACGGCCGCGTCGTAGTCGCCGTAGGCATCGAGGAGTAGATCTCGGGCCGACTTGAAGGCATCGTGTTCCGTCACGTTCGTCATGTTTCTCCCTGCTGTGGCGCACGTCTCTCGCTAGCTCGACTCACGCTATGGCTCACAGCTACCGATGCGCTACCCCCGAACAGGGGTACCCCGGTCAGGTTCGAGCGTCCACGTAGTGCAGCGCGTCGGCGAGTCGAGAGAACACCACGAGGTCGGGATCCTGGCCGATGATCTCGATGGACCGACGCGCCGCATGGGTGGTGGCGACGATCGCCACCACCGTCAACATGTTGCCCCGCACCAGGTCGACGAGGCAGGACAGCCCCGGCACCCCCAGAAATGTCACTCCGCGAATATCGACGATGAGCGCACCGGTCGCCGAGTTCGATGCACTGAAGAGTGCAGCGCGGAACTGAGAGACCGTCCCGAGGTCGACTTCACCGCTTAAGACGATGCGGAGACACTTTCCGTGCCTACTCTCGGAAACGTCGAGGGTGGGGACGTCGGGAGATGGGGATGAATCGAGGATGACCAGGCGTGGTGCACCGCGTGCGAGCATCGAGCGTGCATCCGACAGACCTGACATAGCGGCCACCTCTGGGGTCGTAGAGGAACTGATCTTGCACGTCGTCGATGTCGAGCGGGCAGCAGGGAAGATAACAGAACAGCCGACGTTGAATCACGGATCGATAACGGCGGCCGTGCGCGTGCGCGGAAGCACGGATAGCATCCAGCTTCCGCGCACGTATGAGAACGCGCCTAGATCCGCTCGCCGGTGTCCGGATGGAACAGGTGAACAGCGCCGTCGAGCCTGCTCAAACCGATGCTCGCCGATGTCACCCACGATGACGTACAGCGGCACGATGGCCGCGACGACCGGGAGCACCTTGGTGGAGATGAAGAAGAACAACACGTCCTTCGTCTTCTTCACCGGCCGAAGCGACAACGCAAAAGCAGCCGGAACACCCAGCAGCAGAACGAGAAGCGTCGATACGATCGTCGCGAAAGCAGAGTTGAGCAGGGCAGTGCCGATACCACTGTCGAGTACTCCGCGGTACTGATCGAGCGTCGGGGTGAAGAACAGTTTCGGTGGATCGGAGTACGCGTCGGCCTCTTGCTTGAAGCCGGTGAGGACCATCCAGAGCACCGGGAAGAAGAAGACGATCCCGGCAACCCACGCAACGACGGACCAGATGGTGCCCGGCCCCCAGTTGCTCTTACGCTTGATCGCCACGCCGTCCGAGGTCTGCGGCACTGCTTTCTTGGGCTTGTTGTTCGTGGTTGCGGTACTCATCACGCAGCCTCCTCGTTTCCACTGAAGCTCTTGAAGATCAGTCTCAGCGCCAGAGTGCTGACGATGATGGTGGCGACCACGGTGACCACGCCCATGGCCGCGGCCTGGCCGATGTCGAATCCGAGGAATGCCCGCTGGTAGATGTAGAAGGGCAAGTTGGCGCTGGCGACGCCAGGTCCACCGGAGGTCATCATGTAGACGGCGTCGAAGGTGTTGACCAGGTAGATCGCGCCGAGAACGGCGCCAAGTTCGATGAAGCGTCGTAGATGCGGGAACGTGAGTTCGCGGAAGAGCTTGAACGGCCCCGCGCCGTCGACGCGGGCAGCCTCGGCGATGTCCTTCGGCATCGACTGCAGACCGGCGAGGATCAACAGCATCATGAAGGGCGTCCACTGCCACACCAGGTTCGTCATCACCGCGGCCAACGGAAAGCGCGAGACCCAGTCGATCTGGCCGACACCGAACGGGCAGAGAGCGAAGTTGATCAAACCGAAGACCGGGTCGAACATCGTGGTCTTCCAGATCAGCGCGCCGGCAACCGGAGTGATCAGGGACGGCGTGATCAGCAGAGTGCGAATCAAGCTGCGGCCGATGAACTTCCGATCGAGCAGCAACGCAAGGAAGAGCCCCAGAATTACGGAGATGAGGACGGTTCCGACGATCATGATCACGGTGTTGAGTGCTACCGGACGGAACTGACTGTCACGGAACACGTCGACGTAGTTGTTGAGCCCGTTGAACTCCTGCGACCCTGGCCGAACTAGATTCCATGATTGCGTCTAGTAGTACAGCGTGAACAGGAACGGCACCTGGGTGACGATGATCGCAAAGACCATGGCCGGTAGCAACGGCCCGCGACGATGCCAACCCTCCGCTTTCGAGATCACCCTCGCACTCGGTACGAACTTCTCCGAATCCGCCTGTGGCGAGTGCACTTCGGTTGTGGTCATCCCTGACCTTCCTGATACGTCTTACCGACCACTTCGGCATACTGCTGCGCTTGAGCGAGCGCGTCCTGGACGCTGATCTGTCCTGCCACTGCAGCGCTGATCTGTTGACTGACGCGGGTTCCGAGATCCTGAAATTCCGGGATGGTCAGGAACTGGACTCCGGTGTAGGGAACCGGATCCACGGTCGGCTTGTTCGGGTCCGCATCATTGATGGAGTCGAGGGTCACCTGGCCGTATGCAGCCGATGCTTGTTTGTACTCGGGAATCTCGTAGATCGACAGGCGGCTCCCCGGAGGTACACGCTCCCAACCTAATTCGTTGCCGACCTTGTTCAGGTATTCCTTGCTGGTCATCCACGACACGAACTTCCACGCGTCGTCCGGATTCTCCGAGGTCTTCGGGATGCCGAGCGCCCAGGAATAGAGCCAGCCGTTGTCGCCCTTGACCGCTGACGGGGCCTTGGCATAGCCGATCTTGCCGACGACGTCGCTCGACAAAGGATCCTCGAGCACCGACACTGCAGAAGTGGCGTCGTACCACATCGCGGTGTTGCCCTGTGAGAGCTGAGTACCGCATTCACTGAACCCGCTGGTCGCTGCGCCTGCTTGACCGTGGGCGCGAACGAGGTCGACGTAGAACTGGACGGCCTCTTCCACCTGCGGACTGTTGAGCTGTGCGTTCCAGTTCTCGTCGTACCAACGTCCACCGAACGCGTTGATGACGGTATTCAAAGGCGCGAGAACTTCACCCCAGCCCGGCTTTCCGCGCAGACAGATGCCGGAGACATCGTCGCTGTCGAGCTTCGCGGCGGCGTCGGCGACTTCCTTCCAGGTCGGTTCCTCGGGCATCGTGATACCCGCCTCCTGCATGAGGTCCTTGCGGTACATCAGGAACGAGGACTCACCGTAGAACGGCACCGAGTACATGCTGCCCTCGTAGGAGAGCGACTCCTTCAGTGTCGGAATGAAGTCGTCCTCGTCGTAACCGGGAGTGTCGTTCGCGTACTCCGAAAGATTGGTGAGCCAACCGTTCGCGGCCCACTGTGGGGTCTCGAAATTACTGATCATCACGACGTCGAACTCTCCGCCACCGGTCGCGACGGAGGCAGTGATCTTCGCGCGCGCTTCGTTCTCCGACAGTGAGACGAACTTCAGGTTGATCCCTGGGTTCTCTGCCTCGAACTCCGGTGCCAGCGAAATGGCGTCGGACATCTGCGAGTTCGAGACGATGGCCACGGTGATCGTCGTACCGTCACCATCACCGCCGAACGATCCCGCGCCGGCGCATCCGGACAGCACCGAGGTCATCGCGAGCGATGCTGCGACGGCCACTTTCGGTAGAACTCTCACTTGGATACCTTTCCCTCTGGGTCGTTCCTGCAGGCTCCACGGTCAGCCTTCGTGTGCGCCATCAACCAACGCGCACTTTCGATATCGGTCACCAGCACGGTTGCGAAGCCTCCGCGAAGAGCACCGAGAATCGCCTGATGCTTCTTGCTGCCACCGGAGATCAGGATCGCCCGATCACAGTCACGAATGGCGTCGAGTCCGACCGATACGGTTCGCCCCGGCAATGATCCCCCGGTGGGAGTGCCGTCGAGGTCGAAGAACCTGCCGCCTATCTCGCCGACGGCGCCGAGGCGGCGAAGTTCGTCGAGAATGTCCAGGTCGATGAAGCTGCCCTCGAACAGGGTTGTGGACGTGGAAACGGGACCGAGGCCGTACATCATCACATCAGCCTCCGTCCCAGCTTGGAGGGCGCGCGATATCACCGAATCCTGCTGCAGCGCAGTCACCGTGGCTGGATCGGCATACAGCGGCGCGTTCAGGCGCACCGGCTTCGCCTGCAGGTACCGCGCACACCGCCCCAGGGTATATTCGACGCCGGTTTGATAGTCGGCCGAACTCATCGAACCGTCCAGTTGGACCACACGGTCGCATCGCGCTCCACGCGTCTTGAGTGACTGCGCGACGGCGACGGTTTCCGGCCCCCAGATGAACCCGAGAACGTCGGCACTCTCCAGGCGCCGAGAGAGCATCGCCGCGGCGGACCTCCCCAACGATCCGTACCCGGTGTCGGTGCCGTCGATGACATCGGGAACGACAAGTGCTTCGGTGAGGCCGAATTCGCGCTCCAAGTCGGCTTCGATGTCGGCGTGCACGGTGCCCTGGAGCTCCTCTGGCACGTTGATCTCGATGGTCACCAACCCCAGCGCTCGCGCCTTGGCAACTAGTCGACCCGCGGTGGGACGCGAAATACCGAGTTTCTTCGCAATCTCGGCCTGGGTCGCACCTTCGAGGTGGTACATCGATGCGGCACGGAGAGCGAGCCGGAGGTCGTCGCTCGACTTCGACGAGCGCTCCACTCCCGACACCTCGGGGACCGATGCGATCACGATCACTCCCTCAACCCAGTGAGCAGATGCTCACGATGTGTTCTTCTGCTCACTAAGCTAACATTAAGGTGTGATCTACACAACACCTACCAAGAGCGGAGTCGGCGTGATCAGAGGAGCGGAAGCAGGGAGATCTTTGTGACTCAGTCCATGCAGGTCAGCGTCCTCAGCGGTCCGCAGGAGATCCGTCTGGAAAGCCGTCCGGTGCCCTCCCCCGCGGCGGACGAGGTGCTCGTGCAGGTCACCGCGGTCGGCGTCTGCGGTTCCGATGCTCACTACTACCGCGAAGGCCGCATCGGCGATCACGTCGTCACCGGGCCTTTGGTGCTAGGTCACGAAGCTGCCGGGGTCATCGTCGCCGTCGGGTGCGCCGTCGCCGATACGCGCATCGGGCAGCGGGTGTCGATCGAACCGCAGCGCCCGGACCCGACGAGTGCACAGTCGCGGGCGGGCCGGTACAACTTGTGCCCGTCGATGGAGTTCTTCGCCACGCCGCCCATCGACGGCGCGCTGGCAGAGTACGTTCTCATCCAATCGGCTTTCGCGCACTCGATTCCCGAAGAAATTTCCGACGAGGCTGCGGCGTTGTTCGAGCCGTTGTCGGTGGGGATTGCATCGGCGCAGAAGGCAGGCATCACAGCCGGGTCGAGTGTGCTGATCGCAGGCGCCGGTCCAGTAGGCCTCGTCACTGCTCAGGTGGCTCGCGCGTTCGGCGCCACCACGATCATCGTCAGCGACATTGCACCCGACCGCCGTGAGAATGCGAAGAAATTCGGTGCGACGCAGGTAATCGACCCGATGACCGAGGACGTCCGGGCTCTCGACGTCGACGCGTTCATCGATGCGTCGGGTGCGCCCCGGGCAGTTGTCGACGGCATCCACGCCGTCCGTCCCGCCGGCACGGTCGTCCTGGTCGGGATGGGCGCGTCGGACTACGCGTTGCCGATCTCGCTGATTCAGAATCGTGAACTGGTCCTCACCGGCGTCTTCCGCTACGCGAACACCTGGCCCATCGCTCGCGAACTCGTGCTCTCCGGCCGCGTCGATCTCGACGCCATGGTCACCGGACGCTTCGACCTCGCGCACGTCGAGGATGCGCTCAACGCCGACGCCCTGCCGGGAAGCATCAAGGCAGTAGTAATACCGTTCTCGCACAGGGAGACCGACGCATGAAACTCAATTCGCACACCCTCGCCGACTTCATCGAAGACGTCGAGGTACCCACTTACGACAGATCCGAAGTCACAGCAGGGATAGTGCACTTCGGTGTCGGCGGTTTTCACCGTGCACATCAAGCGATGTATGTGGACCGGCTCCTCCAGCAGGGGGAAGCGTCCGAGTGGGGAATCTGCGGCGTCGGAGTGCTGCCCGGGGACCGAAAGATGCGGGATGTCATGGAGGCTCAAAATTGCCTCTACACGCTTGCGCTCAAACATTCCGACGGAGCGTGGGACACCCGGGTGATCGGTTCGATAGTCGAATACCTCTTCGCGCCCGAGAACGCAGATGCCGTGATCGAGAAGATGGCAGCCGAGAGCACCAGAATCGTCTCGCTCACCATCACCGAAGGGGGATACAACTTCTCGGCTACGACGAGTGAGTTCGACACCGAGAATCCAGCGATTGCGACGGATCTCGAGCCGGGCGCGACCCCGTCGACCACGTTCGGTCTCGTCGCGGAAGCCCTTGCGCGCCGGAAAGATCGGGGAATGAGACCGTTCACCATCATGTCCTGCGACAACATCGAGGGCAACGGCCACATCGCGGAATCGACGTTCACCACTTTCGCTCGCCTGAAGGACCCCGCTCTCGCGGAGTGGATCACCGCCGAGGGGGCTTTCCCCAACTCGATGGTCGACCGGATCACCCCGGTCACCACTCCCGAAGTGATACAGGAGCTTTCGGATCGGTACGCACTCGACGACCAGTGGCCCGTCGCAGGTGAACCGTTCACCCAGTGGGTACTCGAAGACAAGTTCACGCTCGGGCGTCCGCCGTTCGAACACGTCGGAGTTCAGGTCGTGGACGACGTCACTCCGTACGAGTCGATGAAGCTCCGCCTACTCAACGCGAGCCATCAGGCACTGTGCTATTTCGGGTATCTCAGCGGATATCGACTGGTGCACGAGGTTGCACAGGACTCGTTGTTCGCCGAGTTCCTATTGGCCTACATGGACGATGAGGCGACGCCGACGCTACAGCCGGTTCCCGGCATCGATCTGGGTGAGTACAAGAAGACATTGATCGAGCGCTTCTCGAACCCGGAAATTCGGGACACCGTTGCACGACTGTGCGCCGAATCCTCGGACCGAATCCCCAAGTGGCTATTGCCCGTCATCCGCACCAACCTCGACACCGGCGGACCGATCACGTTGGCTACCGCAGTGGTCGCGAGCTGGGCCCGGTACGCCGAGGGCGTCGACGAACAGGGTCAGCCGATCGAGATCGTCGACCAACTGAAGGATTCGCTCGTACCGCTCGCGCTCGAGCAGAAGGACGACCCGACCGCATTCATCGCCAACCGAGCGGTGTTCGGCGACCTCATCGACAACGAGCGATTCGTAGCGGAGTACACCAAGGCACTCGCCTCGCTCCACGAGCACGGCGCCCGAGCGACCTTGGAGGGACTCCGCAAGTGAGAGATCGCCGTCAGCCTCGCATTTCGGCGTACCGCTCGCGGACTACTGGATCCGGGTCGGCCTCGTAGGTGCGCACGGGTGCCGACGCCCAGTGCGGTGGCTCGGGCGTGCCCGCCAACGCCCACGCTGCTTGGCGTGCCGCACCGTCGGCAACGTATTCACCGGCCTCGGGGACGACAACGGGTACGCCGAAGATCGCCGGGGCCAATTCGCGCAACGCCGCAGATTTGGCCCCGCCGCCGATCAGCAGAACGCGACGGGTCTCGATACCTGCTGCATGCAGCGCGTCGATCCCGTCCGCCAGTCCACACAGCAGTCCCTCCACTGCTGCGCGGGCAAGGTGCCCCGGCGTCGAATTGCTCAGTCTCAAACCATGTATGGCGCCCGATGCATCCGGCCGGTTCGGTGTCCGCTCGCCTTCGAAATAGGGAATCAACACCAAACCCTCGCTCCGGGTCGCGCGTGCCAACCTGGACAGTTCGGCGTGATCGACGCCCAACAACGACGCTGTAGCGTCGAGCACACGGGCTGCGTTGAGGGTGCACACGAGCGGCAATTGCCGACCGGTAGCGTCCGCGAATCCGGCGATGATTCCCGAGGCATCCGCAGCGGCTACGTCGGTAACGGCCGACACGACACCCGAGGTGCCGACCGAGACGACGACATCACCGGCGCCGACGCCGAGACCCAGTGCGGCAGCGGCATTGTCTCCGGTTCCCGGTCCGATTATCGAGGCCGTGCGAGTCTCACCGATCCGCTCGTACGGACCTGCCACCCGCGGCACCGACGGCGTACGGCCACGCATGCCGAGTTCCAACAAATCCTGGCGATAGCCGTTGGTGGCGGCCGAGTAATAACCGGTTCCGCTGGCGTCGCCGCGGTCCGTGGCCAGGGCATCCAGACCGAGGGCGCCGCCGAGCTTCCAGCTCAACCAATCATGCGGAAGGCACACTGCCGCAGTACGATCGACGCTCTTGGGTTCGTTGTCGGCGAGCCAACGCAGCTTGGCGACGGTGATGGCCGCGAGCGGCACTACCCCGACTGCGTCGGCCCAAGCGTCCGGGCCGTCCAGTTCGTTCACCAGATCGCGAGCCGAGGACGCTGACCTGGTGTCGTTCCACAGCAGTGCAGGACGCACGACACTGCCAGATTCGTCGAGGCAGATCATGCCGTGCTGCTGAGCACCCACGGCAACCGCATCGACGTCGTCTATCCCGCCTGCGTCGGTGATCGCAGCGTCGAGAGCTCGCAACCATTCCGCTGGATCGACCTCCGTGCCGTCAGGATGACTTGCCCGGCCGCTCCGCACGAGGTCGCCCGAATCAGCATCTCGCACAAAGACTTTACATGACTGGGTAGATGAATCGATTCCTGCGACGAGAGCCAAGGCTTTCATCCTTCCGGTGGGCCGAGCAGCTCCCCCGAGACTACCGCGCAGCTCGCGGAAACTCGTTCGGAGTTCCGGATCAGCACATCGGCTCGACACGACGGGCCCAGCCCCTCACCTTGCCGATCCGGCCGTCGCGAGTAGTCGCGCGAGTAGTCGCGCGAGTAGTCGTCAGCGGCGGTGTCGACAGCGGCGGTGTCGACAGAAGAAGTGCCCCTCGGCTCCCGATCTCGACTACGTTCTTGGACTATGCGCGACTCCGAGGATTCCGATGCCTTCCGCCTTTCGGTGGCGAAGGCGGCACTCGATCTGTTCGCGGTGCAGGGATACGAGGCAACCTCCGTCGACGACATCGCCGAGGCATCGGGCATTTCGCGTCGGACATTCTTTCGTCAGTTTCGCGGCAAGGACGACGTCATCTTCGCCGACCACGAAATTCTGCTCGAGCAGACCGCAACGTTTCTCGGCCGGCCGCACCCGGACCCCTGGACGGCCGTGTGCGATGCGGCCCAGCTGGTGTTCGAACGGTTTTCCGGGTGGAAAGAGCAGTCTCGACTCCGCTACCAGGTGGTCCACGAGAACCCTGCGCTACGGGATCGCGAGATCGTGACGGTATTTCGCTACGACAGGCTGTTCGTCGACTACCTGCGCACGGCGTTACCCGAGCATTCACACGTGGAGATTCTCCAGTTTTCGGCATCGATCACCGCGACCCACAACTACATCTTGCGACGGATGATCCGCGACGGTATTCCGACCACCAGCAACGATCTGCAGGAAGCACTCCACAAGGTCAGGGCCGGATTCGGCACGAGCGCGGAGCAGATCGTCGTTGCAGTCTTTCCCCGAGGCACCTCGCGTGCGGCTGTGGCCGAGGCGCTGGCGGAGCATATGAAGTGACTGCCCTTGCGCTTGAATGTGCCGTTCAAGACATTTGATCGTATGAATGGACCATTGAAGCGGTCATGGGCGCACGCGTATGGCACCGAGTGCCATCTACGGGTTGATGGGTTATACGACTTGGCGTAGACTGGACAAATCCGTGGCACTGAGTGCCGTAAAGTCAAGCCTTAGGAGTGTGGCACCCATGGCCGGTAATCCTGATTTCGATCTGTTTCAACTTCCAGCGGAGCACGATGAACTGCGCGCGGCAATTCGCGCCCTTTCGGAGAAAGAGATCGCTCCGTACGCCAAAGCGGTGGACGAGGACGCGCGCTTCCCGGACGAGGCGCTGACCGCGCTCATCAACTCCGGCTTCAATGCAATCCACGTACCCGAGGCGTACGACGGCCAGGGTGCCGACTCCATCGCGACCTGCATCGTCATCGAGGAAGTTGCTCGCGTCTGCGGTTCTTCCTCGCTGATCCCCGCGGTCAACAAGCTCGGCACCATGGGCCTGATCCTCAAGGGTTCCGAGGAGCTCAAGAAGCAGGTCCTCCCCTCGCTCGCAGGTGGCGCAATGGCGTCGTACGCACTGTCCGAGCGTGAGGCCGGCTCCGATGCAGCCGGCATGAAGACCCGCGCCAAGGCCGACGGTGACGGCTGGATCCTCAACGGCTCCAAGTGTTGGATCACCAACGGTGGCCGGTCCGATTGGTACACCGTCATGGCCGTCACGGACCCGGACAAGGGCGCGAACGGTATCTCCTCGTTCATCGTGCACAAGGACGACGAGGGATTCGTCGTCGGACCGAAGGAAAAGAAGCTCGGCATCAAGGGCTCGCCGACGGCTGAGCTGTACTTCGAGAACTGCAAGATCCCCGGCGATCGCATCATCGGTGATCCAGGTACCGGCTTCAAGACAGCGCTCGAAACCCTCGACCACACCCGCCCCACCATCGGTGCGCAGGCAGTCGGTCTGGCGCAGGGTGCACTCGACGCCGCCATCGCCTACACCAAGGATCGCAAGCAGTTCGGTCAATCGATCAGTAGCTTCCAGGCCGTGCAGTTCATGCTCGCCGATATGGCGATGAAGGTCGAAGCCGCTCGTCTGATGGTCTATTCGTCCGCCGCTCGCGCCGAGCGCGGTGAAAAGAACCTCGGATTCATCTCCGCGGCGTCGAAGTGCTTCGCCTCCGATGTGGCCATGGAGGTGACCACCGATGCTGTGCAGCTCTTCGGCGGCGCCGGATACACCACCGACTTCCCGGTCGAGCGGATGATGCGTGACGCCAAGATCACGCAGATCTACGAGGGCACCAACCAGATTCAGCGCGTCGTGATGTCCCGGGCGCTGCTCAAATGAGCAACATCGAATTGGTAGGCGTCATCGGCGGCGGCACGATGGGTGCAGGCATCGCCGAAGTATGTGCTCGCGCAGGCAGCTCCGTTGTCGTGCTGGAAACGAGCCAGGCCGCGGCCGACGCGGCGGAAGCTCGCCTCGACAAGTCGTTCGCCCGTGCCGTGAAGTCCGGACGTATCGAAGCCGATGCAGCGGAGAAAGCCCGCGATGCAATCACCTTGACACTCGACATCAACGACTTCGCCGATCGCGATCTCGTAGTCGAGGCCGCGCCGGAGATCGAGTCGCTGAAGCTTGATCTGTTCGGAAAACTGGATTCGATAGTGAAGCCGAGCGGAATATTGGCGACGAACACTTCGTCGATACCGGTTATCAAGATGGCCAATGCGACACAGCGACCGGACAAGGTCGTCGGAGTTCACTTCTTCAACCCGGTGCCGGTACTACCACTGGTAGAGATCGTCGTCAGCCTCGTCACCAGCGAGGAGACGGTCGCAACCGTCACCGACTTCGCCGCGAACACGCTCGGCAAGAAGACAATTCGTTCCGGTGACCGCGCCGGGTTCATCGTCAACGCCCTGTTGGTCCCGTATCTGGTGTCCGCGGTTCGGATGCTCGAGTCCGGTTTCGCGACCGCCGAGGACATCGACGAAGGCATGGTCAACGGGTGCGCGCACCCCATGGGTCCGTTGCGTCTGGCAGACACCGTCGGCCTCGACGTCACGCTCGCCGTCGCGGAGTCGCTGTACGCGGAGTTCCGTGAGCCGCACTACGCGCCGCCGCCACTGTTGCAGCGCATGGTGGACGCCGGGATGCTCGGACGTAAGAGCGGTAAGGGTTTCTACACTTACTGAACCAGTTTCGACTTCGAATGGGCCATCGCAGCACGCTGCGGTGGCCCATTCGCATAGCTGGGGGTGGATCCTCCGAACGACCTCAGTCCTTCGGGCCACCTGCGGCATAGACGATCTGGCCGGAAATGAAGCCCGCGCCTTCACTGACGAAGAAGGACGCCAGGTGTGCAATATCGTCCGGATTCCCGACGCGATTGACCGGAATCTGTGATGCTGCAGCGGCTTTGAAGTCCTCGAATGGGACACCGACACGTGCGGCCGTCGCGGCGGTCATTTCGGTTTCGATGAACCCGGGGGCGATGGCGTTGGCGGTGACGCCGAATTTGCCGAGCTCGATGGCGAGCGTCTTGGTGAAGCCCTGCATGCCCGCCTTGGCCGCGGAGTAGTTGGCCTGGCCACGGTTGCCGAGCGCCGAGGTGCTCGACAGGTTGACGATGCGACCCCACTTGGCGTCGATCATGTGCTTCTGGATCGCGCGGGTCATCAGGAAGGATCCGCGGAGGTGCACCCCGAGTACGGAGTCCCAATCTTCGACGGTCATCTTGAACAGAAGGTTGTCCCTGGTGATACCGGCATTGTTGATAAGCACGGTCGGGGCACCGAATTCGTTGGCAATCCGGTCGACGGCCGTCTTCACCGACTCTTCCTCTGCCACGTTGGCACCGATTGCGACGGCCTGACCGCCCGCGGCCTGGATAGCACCGACGGTGTCCGCACAGGCAGCTTCGTCGAGGTCGACGACTGCGACTCCGAATCCGTCCTTGGCCAGGCGCTTGGCTACCGCGGCGCCGATTCCGCGGGCACTTCCCGTTACGACGGCTGTCTTGATCTGGTCGCTCACATGAATCTCCTATGGTCGAGGATCTCAGGACTGTTCTATCGAGCTACTGCTCAGTACGCTGCGACCGCTCCGTCGACGGCTTTCTGCAATCCGGCAGCGACGACGCGCGCGATCTCGATCGGCTTGGCCGGCAGATCGGTGATCGGCTCGTCGATGTAGACGCTCGCAGATTTGAGCTTCGGCGAGCCCGGTCCGTAACTGAGGCCGATGCAGATCAGAACCGGCTCGACGCCGAGCTTGCGGGCCCGTGCCGCGATGTGGCCGATTCCGCTGCCGACGTGTTGAACCTTGGTGGCGTCTTCGAGGTTGCAGGTGCCTTCGGGGAACACGGCAAGGTCGTCGCCGCGTCGCATTCGCTCGGCGCTGACGTCCATCATCCGACTGCCTGCTGCGCTGACCGCGCGAAGTCCGTGGTTCTTTCCACGGAACACCGGGATGCCACCCATCATGTCGATTCGCTTGCGCTGCTTCGATTCTTGAAAGAGCTCGTCCTTCGCGAGGACACGAGTGCGCCCGATCCCAGGTCGCAGCGGACTGGCCCACGCGGCGGCGGCGAGGGTGTACGGATCGCTCTCGGTCAGATGATTGACGGCGATGATGAACCGTGTGTTGTCGTAGACGAGTCTACGAATTTCTTCACGCGCACCGGCGGGGGAACTGACCCGCGGCTTGAACCGTCGGGCCAGCGTGGCGTACGCGATCCTGGCTACCTGCCGGTTTTGCTGATGCTCGAGGTAGAAGTCGTAGACAGCGTCGTCGTTAGCGAGAATTACTGCGGGTCGATCCATTGATTCAGCTTACCTAGCGAAATAGCGGAAGCTCTGAAAATCCTCATCGCGAAACACCGGTTGTGTAGGAGGGTGTGAACCTCGGTCGAGCGGGTAACCCCTCACACAAGTCCGACGCTTTTCGGAGCCGTCACGGACTGCTGAAAGGACGGAAGTCATGGCCGAAAACAAGAAGGACCACGGACCGCGCTGGATCAAGACTGCTGAAAACCGAATCGGTGTCATCATGATGATGGCCGGTGTCGTTGCTGCAGGTTTGCTCCTCACCGCTTTGGGCGGCGGCTTCAGCGGTTGGGCGTGGATCGCCGGAGCTGCGACGATCGTGCTGATCGGTGGAGGCTTTCTTTCTCTGCGCGCGGGCGCTCTGCGAAAGGGAGAAACTGGTCCCATCCTGTATCACCCCGACTCCCCGGATGTCGTCCTGGACATCGACCGCGAAACAGGGAATCGCTCACCGCATCACGATTGAGTGACACATCTGCGATCTAGACCGGGCGCAGGATCCACCACCCGCCGAGTACGAGGCATCCGGCCGTCACGACGAGAAACAATCCGACCCAGACTATTCCGGGCAGAAATGTCAGTCGGGCCAGTTGATCGGCGTCGGAGTCTCGTGCCCGTCCTCGGCTGCGTGAGCGTTGTAGTTCGAGTACCGGCCGCGGGCCTGCGACGAGCAGGAACAGTGTGATGAAATACGCCGCGGCCACTTGCTGTTCGCCGGTCCCCCACCACGACACCGTGACCAGTAGTGCCCCGAACACTACGAGCGAGATGAACCCGAACACGTTTCGAACCATGATGAGCATCAATGCAATTGCGATGACACCGATCCACAACACGGCGATCGCATGCTGCGTACCGAGAATCCAGGCAGCACCGAGCCCGATCAGCGATGGCCCGACGTAACCAGCGAACGTCATAGCGATCACCCCGAGGCCGGTCGGTTTGCCTGAAGAAATGGCTACGCCCGAGGTATCGGAATGCAATCGAACACCCATCAACCTGCGGCCGGTCACGAAGGCCACGAGTAGATGAGCGAATTCGTGGAAGATCGTCACCACGTTGCGGGCAATGCGCCATGTCTGCGGAACAAGGACGATGAGCACGGCTACGAGCGCTGCGATCTGCACGATCCAGGCCGGCGGAGTTGGGCTGACCGCGCTGATGCGGTCCCAGAATTCGGTCACCGTTCATTATGGGGGCTACGCCGCCGCCCCCGTCCCCCAGTCCTCGATGGGTCGACCTAGGACGCTTTCCGGTCTGCTTTGGCGGCTTCGCGTGCGAGGGAACGATCACGCATTTCTTCGAACTTGGTGGCCTGACGCTCGAGGTCTTCGA
>JBBPZN010000081.1:0-2845 GCA_038198705.1 Mycobacteriales bacterium | reverse complement strand
GCGCGTGCGGTAGGGGGCTCTCGGTTTCCCTCATGTCGCTCTCGGCAACAGGTAGCCGACAAGGAGTCTTCTCCTCGACCGTCCGCCCGAGCCCATTGACCACGCCCGGTAAGCCACCATCCCGGAGCTCGCTTCTCCACACCAGTCTCGGTGACAAACACCTAGCTCGCGGCCGAGATCGCGGTGGGTCGAAAGTCGGTGCGCTGTCGGTCTTATCCGGCATTCGCGGTCTGCTCCGCCACCATCAGTGGGGTCAACCCAGCGCTCGCGAGCTGTTGCTGGCCGCGCGGTGAGAGTTTCACTGCACGTGAAGTCCCGATTCGATGCACCCATCCGTTGTCGAATAGCAAGGTGCACAGTCGTTTTCCGAGTTCTCCGGCGAGATGGAAACGTCGTTCTGTGGAGTCCATGCAGGGCACCGCCGTGTGTGCGCAAGCATCTCGCATGCCCCACGAACTGAGCAGCGTGTTGCCGTCGGCGGTGAGCTGCCAGTCCGGACCGAGATAGCCCCGGCGGCGGAGTTGTTCGGTCAATCCGACTCCGAACTGGCCAGCGAGATGTTTGTAGCAGGTCCGGCCCGCCCTGACTTGATCGTTGCGCTTAGCGGCGCGCAGCGACGGTGTCGATGCGACCGGCCCTTGGGCGATGACACCCAAGCTCTCGATGACGTGCGCAACCTCGTCGCCGGCAAGTCGGAGGTATCGGTGCCGGCCCTGCCGCACCTCGTCGACGACCCCTGCTGCGATGAGTTTGTCGAGATGCTTGGACACCGTCGGTGCGCCGAGTCCGGTGTAAGTAGTCAGTTCCGTGGCAGTCCACGCAAGACCGTTCATCAGAGCGGTACACATCGCCGCTCTCGACGGGTCGCCCAGGACCGCGGCGACCGACGCGATATCGGGAAGCGCCTCCGGAAAGGTTCGATCCATCCGTCCATTGTGACCCTGCTGATGGTTCGCCGGGCAGCAAACTGTCTGTGCTCCAAGTTGGTGAGGTCCATTACGCCAGACTTGGAGGGGATCAATGACGCTTTCATCGCAACTTCTCGATCATCGGCTGTCGTTCCGGGGGGACTACGACGATGACTTCTACTGGGAGCGGGTCGATCGGAATCTCGGATGGCTGGGTGATACGCCTGCTGAGCAGCGCGAGCGGCAGATTAATCTTCGCGATGCGGTGATCGGGATCGTGGGAACCGGAGGCATCGGCGGGGCAGTGGCAGCTCGCCTGGTCCGGATGGGTGCGTGCAATTTGAAGCTGGCCGACCCCGATCATTTCGACCTGACGAACGTTCAACGCCAGTTCGGCGCGAGTAGGGAAACCATCGGGCGGAACAAGGCCGAGGTCGTCGCCGAGCAGATCTTCGACCTCACCGGTGATGTCAACATAGACGTCTATCCCGAAGGCATCACACCGGAATCCGCCCACGAATTCATGGACGGATGCGACTACGTGATGGATCAGATGGAGTTCTTCCAGATCAAGAACCGTTACGCGTTGCATCGGGCATTTCGTGCATCGGACCGGTGCCGGTTCATGTTCAAAATCCCGACCGTCGCGCACTCGACGATCATCTTCACCTACACCAAGGATTCGATGCCCATCGAGCAGGTGTACGACCTCGACGAAGATGCCGAGTTCACCCCAGATGTCACACGCCGCCTGATGGAACGAATCATGCCCGAGTACCAGAATTTCCCCTCCGCGCAGACTCTGGACGAATGGTTCGTGCAGAACCAGAAGATGCCGATCTTCGGCGCATGCCCACCGCTCGCCGAAGGCGTCCTGGTCGAGCGACTGGCCCAGGAAATAATGGACTTGCCCGGCCGAACACCCCTGCCCGTGCAACCCGGATACGCACTGTTCGACACCCTGACATGGACCGCGAAGACGGTCGACCGTGCGTGGTGGGCCAAATGAGCGACACACGGGTGGTGTTGTTCACCGAAACGAACTCCCTGTTCGGCGCCCCTCTGTTCCGGCGATTGCTCGAGCATCCCGATGTGGACCTAACCGGGTTGGTCGTACGAGAGGAGGGCCGGTTGTGCGACTACTACCTCGACGACGACGAGCAGGTCGATCTTGCCGTGGAGGGTGCGGAGCACGGAATCCGAGTCTTGCGGCCGCGAGACCTCGATTCAGCTGACGTGCTGGCTGAGCTACGGGGGCTGGATCCGGACTTCTTCCTCGTAGGTAACTACCAGAAGCTGCTCCGCACCCCGGTGCTGCAGATTCCTCGGGTGGACACGATCAACTTCCATCCGAGCCCGCTCCCGAAATACGCGGGCCTGGCCCCGTTCCACTGGATGGCCACCGCGGGCGAGACCGATGGTGGGGTATCGGCCATCCGCATGAACGAGACGCTCGACGACGGACCAATCGTCGCTCAGCAGCTGCTGCGACTCGCCGGCGACGAAACTGAGCGCGAGATTCGGGATCGGCACTTCGAGGCGTCGTGGCGTCTGTTCGATCTGGTGTTGCCCACACTGGTAGATCGCAGCTACCGCACGGTGGAGCGGAATCCGCAGGAACGAACCTATTTCGGGCGGCCACCACTCTCGCGGCAGAGCTCCGGCCGTCCGGTCGGGAACGTCAGCTATGCCTGAGTCCCGGGTTCGGCAGAGACTCGCAGAGCAAGGAGTGAAGCTACCAGCATGCTGGGCCCTTCCCTCCGACGCCGACATCCCTGCCGACTTCGTCGTCGTCGACCAGGGCATCGCGTATCTGTCCGGGCATCTACCCACCGACCTAGACGGGTCGGTGACGGGTCCGTTCGGCAAGGTCGGAGGCGATATCAGCCTGAGTCGAGCGCAGAATCTCGCCACTGCTGCAATGCTCAACATGATCG
>JBBPZN010000080.1:0-11820 GCA_038198705.1 Mycobacteriales bacterium | reverse complement strand
TGTTTCGCAAGGTCGCGCGCTTGAGACGCAGCGGCATCGCGATCTGCCGTCGTCAGCCGAAGTTCGGCGTCGAACCGTTCGAAATAGTTTGTTACTTCATCGCGATCGAAGCCTTTTCGGACGATGGAGAAGGGGAGTTGCACACCAGTGCGGTCTTGCTCGTTGGCCATGGCGGTCAATTTACCGCTGTGACGGTTAATGAGCCAGACGGTGTGTCAATCCGCTGTTTTCGTCTCTCAGTCGTGGGCCGGCTCGACGAGTTCTATCAACACGCCGCCCGCGTCCTTCGGGTGAACGAAGTTGATTCGCGAGTCGGCAGTGCCACGTCGGGGGGCGTCGTACAGCAGTCGTACGCCCTTGGCGCGCAGCTCTACCGAGATCTCCTCGATGTCACTGACGCGATAGGCCAATTGCTGCAGTCCTGGCCCGTTGCGTCCGATGAACTTCGCGATGGTTGATTCTTCGGTGAGCGGGGCCAACAACTGAAGTGCCGCAGAATCAGCGGAGGCGCCGGGGAAGGACAGCATCGCCTCGCGGACGCCTTGGTCTTCGTTGACCTCCTCGTGGACGGACACCATGCCCAGGTGATCGGTGTACCAAGCGATCGCGATATCGAGGTCCGGCACCGCGATGCCGACGTGATCGATAGCGGTGACGAGGCCGGAGCGAAGGGGGACTCCAGTGGAGGACTGCGTGGTCGAGGTCATAGAGTCGACGTTAGCGCCCATGCCGTCGAACCGCCCACCGGGGCTGTCGCGAGGGATCGGCTACTGACTTCTGTTGCACAAGTTTGGAGGAATATCGTGACCACGTCTGTCATCGTTGCCGGGGCTCGTACGCCGGTCGGTCGACTGTCCGGATCGTTGAAAGATTTCTCGGGTTCCGATCTCGGTGGGATCGCGATCAAGGGCGCTTTGGACAAGGCAGGTGTAGCGCCCGAACTCGTCGAATACGTCATCATGGGGCAGGTTCTCACCGCTGGCGCCGGGCAGATTCCGGCCCGTCAAGCTGCTGTCTCCGCAGGCATCCCGATGGACGTGCCGGCACTGACGATCAACAAGGTGTGTCTGTCGGGCATCAGCGCGATCGCGTTGGCAGATCAAATGATTCGTGCGGGTGAGTTCGACGTCGTCGTCGCAGGTGGGCAGGAATCGATGACGCAGGCGCCGCACATGCTCGAGAAGAGTCGCGCTGGATACAAGTTCGGCGATGTCACCATGCGTGATCACATGGCCTACGACGGTCTCTACGACATCTTCACCGACCAGGCCATGGGCGGACTGACCGAGAGCCGCAACGAAGGAAGTGCAGCCAGCACCCGCGAGGAGCAGGACGCTTTCGCAGCCGCATCACACCAGCGCGCGGCATCCGCCTGGAAGAACGGCGTCTTCGACAACGAGGTCGTTCCTGTGTCGATTCCGCAGCGCAAGGGTGACCCGATCGAGTTCGGTCAGGACGAAGGCATTCGCGCCGACACCACCGTCGACACGCTCGGAAAACTTCGTCCGGCGTTCAGCAAGACCGGAACCATCACCGCCGGCAACGCGTCGACCATCAACGACGGTGCGGCCGCGGTCATTGTCATGAGCAAGGACAAGGCCGAGAGTCTCGGACTGTCGTGGATCGCGGAAATCGGTGCATACGGCGTCGTGGCAGGACCGGATTCATCGCTGCAGAGCCAGCCTGCCCGCGCAATCGTCAAGGCGTGTGAGAAGGAGGGGATCGATCCCAAGAGCCTGGATCTGATCGAGATCAACGAAGCCTTCGCTGCGGTCGGTATCGCCTCGACTCGTGAGTTGGGAATCGACGATTCCAAGGTGAACGTCAATGGCGGCGCCATCGCCATCGGGCACCCGCTCGGTATGTCCGGGGCGCGGATCGCGCTGCACCTGGCTCTCGAACTCGAGCGACGCGGCGGTGGCATCGGTGCAGCAGCGCTGTGCGGCGGCGGGGGACAGGGCGACGCACTGATCGTCCGCGTTCCCAAGAAGTAGCAGTTTCCAAGAGGTAGCGATGGAGTGACTCTGGTCTCGTCCGCGGGGTGAGACCAGAGCCACTACACACCGTCGTAGATCTCGGGCACAATGACCGGCATGCCAAATTTTCTGAATCTGAGCACGACCGCGAAGCGTTTCCGCTTTGTCGCAATTCTCGAAGCTTTCACGTGGCTCGGACTACTGATCGCGATGGCATTCAAATACTTGCCGGACCCGCAGAACGAAGGGGCCGTCCGGATTCCCGGGATGGTGCACGGCGCTGTCTTCGTGCTTTTCGTCGTAGTGACACTGATTACCGCGCGTCAACTTGGTTGGACCTGGAAGACGACTTTGATCGGATTGTTCTCCAGCATCCCGCCTTTCGGAAGTGTCATCTTCGAGGTGTGGGCAGTACGCACCGGCCGACTTGGCGAGTTGAGTACTTCGCAGCCGAACCCGACCAAAGACACCGACCTCGTCGGTGAACCTCTGAGGTAGTGAGTGAGCCGAGTTAGTGACAAACTGTTAGGCGTGACTCGACCCGGTTCTCGCTCATCCGCCCGTCCGCAAGCAACCGTTCCAGCCTCAATCGCTGGCGCAGTGGATCTTTCGGCATTGAAAGATCGACCAGCGCCCCCGGCCGCCGCTGTGAGTGATGAAAACGGAGACGGTCTGCCGCCGATCGTCGATGTGACGACCGCCACGTTCGAAGCCGAAGTTTTGCAGAGGTCTTCGCAAGTGCCCGTCATCGTCGATCTCGGATCTGCTCGTTCGCCTCAGTCCGTTGCCCTGACGCGGCAGCTAGGTCAGCTGGCGCTGGAGGCGGGCGGTGCATGGGTGCACGCGCGCGTCGACGTCGACAGCAACCCGCAGATCGCCGAGGCTTTCGGTGTGCAGGCCATCCCGACGGTCGTCGCCGTGGCCGCTGGCCGACCGCTCGCAGACTTCCAGGGTTCTCAGCCGGACGACGAGCTTCGTAAGTGGCTGGAGGCGATCGAGCAGGCAACTGAAGGCAAACTCAGTGGGCCTCCCGGGGCAGCGCCCGTCGAGGACGAACCAGAAATCGAAGATCCACGGCTCATTGCTGCCGAGGAAGCGCTGGAGGAAGGCGACTTCGATAAGGCGATCGGTCAGTACCAAGCGATCATCGACGACGAACCGTCGAACACCGATGCGGTGGCCGCGCTGCGGCAAGTCAAGTTTCTCGCTCGCGTGCAGAATGTCGATGTCGAGGCAATCGCGAAGGCCGACGCGACGCCCGCAGACGTCACCGCTCAGATCGAGGCGGCGGATGTCGAGCTCTCGCAGCAGAATCCAGAGGCAGCTTTCGCGCGTCTTATTGCTGGTGTGAAGCGCACCGCGGGCGACGAACGTACGAGGTTGCGCACACAACTCCTCGAATTGTTCGAATTGTTCGATGCCGCAGATCCAGTGGTCGTCGCTTCCCGTCGAAAGCTGGCTTCCGCCCTCTACTGAGCTGCCCGAACTAGCGGTAGCGAACGTTGCACATCTCTCTGCCGCTGAGGACGCCGGTGCGGAATGCATCCACGCGCGAGAACCCGCTCGGCAGGGTGACGCCGTTGATGTCGCTTGCGGTCAGGCCGTTGCTGAGTAGCCCGGACACCGCCTCGTCGAGATCCCCTGGCGAGAGCCAGACTTCGAGTCCGGTGGCTTCGGGATTCTCAGAGCTGAGGCCTGCGGTGATTACCCCCGACAAGCAGGCTGAACGCAGTGCTGTCTGCGCGTTGTCGAGGGCCTGGCCGGCAGAGTTCTGTGCCGCGAGCGTGTAGCGCGAGGCAAAAAGTACATACGCGCTGTAGTCCCCGGATACGTTGAGAGGGATCACATCCCCGCGTCGCGGGCGTTCAGCGGTCCCAAAGTCTGCCAACCCGCCGACGTTCACTCCGATCGTGTTGGTGGAGGCGCAGTACGACACAGGCTCAGTCGTGGTGCCTTCCGGGCAGTCGGTGTCGGTGCCGTTATAGGAAACAGTTGGGGGATCCGGCAGTTCGAGAAGTGTCTCGAACGATCGAACGAACGCCTCGAGCGTTTGTTTGGTGACCGCGAGTTCGCCGTCGTCGTCGGCGTCGCTGAACTTCTGCGGCAAGTCCGCGCGACGTGATTCGATCTCGGCCTCGTCGATTTTCATGCATGACGCTGCGCCGTCGGTGAACCCAATTTGCACAGCGGAGACCCGTTCGAATGCCGTGCCGTGGACCGAATCGGGGTCGTTGGGATCCACATCGCGCACGGCGACCGTCGCAGCGAGAACATCGTTGAGCCCGTCGGATGTATTGATCGTGAAGTGTGGCGAATTGTCCTCGGCCACATGCCTGATGAAAGCTCCGGCGAAGCAGTCTGCCTGCTGCTCGGCCACGATCGTCGGTGTGTCGTCGCCGACCAGACCAGAATGATGCTGGATGGAATGCCCATATTCGTGCGCGATGACCATCACCACGGACATCGGTCCGAAAGCATCGATCAGGGCGGGCAAAAGAATGGTCCGATCCCACCCGATGGTGTCGTCTCTGGTGCAGTACGCCGCGTTGGGGACGCCGCCGGTCCTCAAGCCGCAGAACCTGATTCCCTCGTCTTCATCTTCGCTGGCGTCCCACGAGATCAACTCCGAAACCGGTGTGAACGGCGTCTTGAACAATTCGGGGTAGGTCTGCGTCCAATACCGCTGAATGTCGTCGATCGCATTGGTGGCGAGAATGTCGGAATCGGTACCCTCGGCATTGCTGACGTCCAGCGTCGAGTTCACTGCCCCCGGTCTTGGGCCGCTGGGCCCGTCGGTGACGGGGAGGCCGGCGACAGCGAACGGATTTTCGTAGACCGAGACTGCGCGGCCGTCTACGGTCTGACTACATCCGGCCAGCAGTGCCACGGTGATCGAGGCGGTCATCCACAGGGTGCGTCGTGTACGACCGCCACTCATCTATCGCTCCAATTTCAACCAGATCGCGCCGTTGGCTGGTAGTGCGACCTGTGCAGATGCCGGTCGGCCGTGCCACGAGTGCGAAGTTGCCGATACTTCTCCGAGATTGCCTACACCAGTGCCGCCGTACGAGGTCGCATCCGTGTTGAGGATCTCGATCCAGCGTCCTGGCTCCGGTAGTCCGACACGGTAGTCGCCGCGTACTACTCCTGAGAAATTGAAGACACAGGCGACGACCGTGCCGTCCGATCCGTAACGCAAGAAGCTCAGTACATTGTTCTCGGTGTCGTTCGCGTCGATCCACGAATACCCGCTCGGCGACGAGTCGAGAGTCCATAGCGCGGAATGCTCGCGGTAGACGGCATTGAGGTCGCTGACCAACGTCAGCATGCCCCGGTGCAAACCGCTGTCGTTGTTGTCGTCGAGTTGATACCAGTCGAGTCCGCGCTCCTCGGACCACTCGCGCGTCTGCCCGAATTCCTGACCCATGAACAACAACTGCTTACCGGGATGGGCCCACATGTATGCGAGCAAGCCGCGCATACCGGCGGCTTTCGCACGGTCGTCGCCCGGCATGCGAGTCCACAGAGTTCCCTTGCCGTGCACGACCTCGTCGTGACTGACCGGCAGCAGGTAGTTCTCACTCCAGGCGTAGACGAGAGAGAACGTGATTTCGTGGTGGTGGAACGTCCGATGGATCGGGTCCCGTCCGAGGAAATCGAGGGTGTCGTGCATCCACCCCATATTCCATTTCATGTTGAAGCCGAGGCCGCCGACACTGGTCGGACGGGTGACGCCGGGCCACGCCGTCGACTCCTCGGCCACAGTGACAACCCCGCGGAACTTCTTGTGGACGGTGGCGTTCATCTCCTGCAGGAACGCCACCGCTTCGAGGTTCTCGCGGCCCCCGTGAATGTTGGGGGTCCACCCACCTTCGGGGCGTGAGTAATCGAGATACAACATCGATGCGACGGCATCGACACGAAGACCATCGATGTGGAACTCTTCGATCCAGAAGAGGGCGTTCGCGACGAGGAAGTTACGAACCTCGCGGCGACCGAAATCGAAAACCAGTGTGCCCCAGTCCAGTTGCTCGCCGCGTTTCGGGTCGCCGTGTTCGTACAGTGGGCCGCCGTCGAACTGGGCCAGCGCCCATTCATCTTTAGGGAAGTGTGCAGGAACCCAATCCACCAGAACGCCGATGCCGGCCTCGTGCAGGTGATCGACGAAGTAACGGAAATCGTCCGGGCTGCCGAACCGCGACGTCGGAGCGTAGTACGAGGTGACTTGATATCCCCACGATCCACCGAACGGGTGCTCGGCGACGGGTAGTAGCTCGACGTGGGTGAAACCTGTCTCGAGAATGTATTCGGAGAGCTGCCGGGCGAGTTCGCGGTAGTCCAGGCCCGGACGCCAGGATGCGAGATGAATCTCGTAGACACTCATCGGGCCGGACATCGGCTCGACATCGCCGCGCGAATCGATCCACTTCTGATCGGTCCACTCGAACTCGGATTGCGTCACGACAGATCCGGTAGCAGGCGGGATCTCGGTCGCGAACGCCATCGGGTCGGCCTTGTCGCGTGCGACACCGTCGGCTCCGTGGACGCGATACTTGTAGATCGTTCCGGGGCCGATATCGGGGATGAACAATTCCCATACCCCGGTCGAACCCAGCGCGCGCATCGGGAAGCTCTGCCCAGCCCAGCCATCGAAACCGCCGATGACGGTGACTCCGGCCGCGGCAGGTGCCCACACGGCGAACGACGTTCCACGGACCTCGCCGTCGGGCGTGGTGTAGTTCTGCTGGTGCGCACCGAGGATGTCCCACAACCGCTCATGGCGACCTTCCCCGAAGAGGTGGAGGTCGAGCTCACCGAGAGTGGGAAGGAAGCGGTATCCGTCGGCGGACTCGACGGTGCTGCCCCCGGGCCACGCCACTACCAGGCGGTAGTCCGTCAGATCCTCGACGGGAACGAGTGCCGAGAAGATGCCGTGGGCGACGTGAGTCAGCGGATAGTCGACGCCGCCGATCCGTGCGAGGACCGACTCCGCGTTCGGCTTCAGCGCGCGGATCGCAGTGCCGCCTTTGGCCGCATGGGCGCCGAGAACCGAATGCGGGTTGTAATGCGTGCCCTGGGCGAGCAGTTCTATGTCGTTGCTGCTCGGTGGCGCGATGTCAGAGGTCTTCGATGTGTCGCTCACGTAGATTCCCACTCACTTTCGGTTGCCGCGGTAGGCCAATTCGAGTCGTGCCGGGTAGGGCATCGGGGGAAGCGCAAAAATGTGCGCTACCGACTTCCATGGCTCGAGCCTGACAAAGTTGGTTTGTCCCCAATGAAATTGCTGACCGTTCACCTCGTCGATGACAGTGAGGCTGTCCTGCCAGTCGAGCCCTAGCTGTGGCATATCGAGCCAGATCGTGCCCTCTTCGACCCCGAACGGATTGAGATTGATCACCACGAGAACCGAGTCGCCGGTATTGGGGTCGAACTTCGAATAAGCGATCAGAGCGTCGTTGTCCATGTGGTGGAAGTGAATGTTGCGAAGCTGCTGCAGGGCGGGATGGTTTCGTCTGATGGAGTTCAGCGTTCCCAGCCACGGTTCCAGCGATTCACCCCGAGCCAACGCGCCGTCGAAGTCTCGCGGACGCAGCTGATACTTCTCCGAGTCCAGGTACTCCTCGCTACCGGCTCTCACGGCCTGATGCTCGTAGAGCTCGAAGCCTGAGTACACACCCCAGGTCGGAGACATCGTCGCTGCAAGGGCGGCCCGCAACGCGAACATTCCCGGTCCGCCGTGCTGCAGACTTTCGTGCAAGATGTCCGGCGTGTTGACGAAGAGGTTCGGACGCGCGTCGTCACTGCGTCGAGCGTGTTCCTCCGCGAACTCCGTGAGTTCCCACTTTGCCACCCGCCAGGTGAAATATGTGTACGACTGCGTGAAACCGCGTTGGGCCAAGCCGTACATGCGCGCAGGCCGGGTGAACGCCTCGGCGAGAAACAGCACCTCGGGATGCGACTTTTTGACCTCCGCGATCAGCCACTCCCAGAAGTCCGGCGGCTTGGTGTGTGGATTGTCCACCCGAAAGATCTTCACTCCCAGGCCAATCCAATGGTGCACGACACGGAGCACCTCGCGGTAGATTCCGCGATGATCGTTATCGAAGTTCACCGGGTAGATGTCTTGATACTTCTTCGGCGGATTCTCGGCGTAGGCAATGGTGCCGTCCGGAAGAACCGTGAACCACTCCGGGTTGGTCGCGGCCCACGGATGATCAGGCGCTGCCTGCAAAGCCAGATCAAGCGCTACCTCGAGATCGAGCGCCTCCGCAGCATCGACGAACGCACGGAAATCGGCCTCGGTACCCAGCTCCGGATGGATCGCGTCGTGGCCGCCGTCTTTGGAACCGATCGCCCACGGTGAGCCGACGTCGTCGGGGCCGGGCGTCAGCGTATTGTTCGGGCCTTTGCGGTTGATCGAACCGATCGGGTGAATCGGTGGAAGGTAGACGACGTCGAAACCCATGCGGGCGACCCTGGGAAGTTGCTCGATCGACGTCGCGAACGTGCCGTGACGCGGCGAGCCGTCCTCGTTCCAGCCACCGGTGGAGCGAGGGAAGAACTCATACCACGCACCGTTGAGTGCTCGCGCTCGATCGACCCAGATGTAGACCGCTTCCCCGCGGGTCACCAGTTCGCGAAGCGGGAATTCACTGAGCAACTCGGTGACCGGACGAGCGAAGGCAGGGGAGACGCGAGCGGGCAGTTGCCGATCGGTGTTGCGGAGCGCCGCGGCGACGTCGGTCAGTAGTTCGCGCTGATCATCAGGAACTCCTGCGGCTGCACGCTCGAAAACACGTGCGCCGATCTCGAGGTCGTTGGCAAGTTCGGCAGCGCTTTGGCCGACGCCGAGCTTGGCTTCGACAGCGTGTCTCCAGGTCGTTACCGGATCGCTCCACGCTTCGATCCGGCAAATCCAATAACCGGGAGCGGTGGGAGTGAAGAGAGCGTCGAACGTATCTGGTTCGAGGCCCGGTGTCATCGTGATTCGTAGGGGAGTGCGCAACCCTGGGCCGCGCACTGCGAGTGTGGCCGCTACAGCGTCGTGGCCCTCACGCCACACGTCTGCCGAAACCGGAAATGCTTCACCCACCACTGCTTTCGCGGGGTACTTTCCGGTGGCCGTGTCTGGAAGGACATTGTCGATACCGAGTCGACCTGTCACTTCACGCTCCGTTCTTCGCTGGACTGTGGTGCCTGATGGTCGGCGTGCTTTGAAGTACAACCGTAGTGCAGTAGCGGCGACTGCGCGTCCGTCCGTCCGTCGGACGAGATCGGCACGCCGATGCGCAACGTCGCTACGGGTGGGTAGGGTTCGACCCGTGAAAGCCATGCGTCGGTTCACTGTCCGAGCCCACCTTCCCGAGCGTTTGAGTGCCCTCGAGGAGCTATCGACAAACCTCCGCTGGTCGTGGCACTCGCTCACGCAGCAATTGTTCGAGGAGATCGATCCGCTGCTGTGGGTCGAAAGCGAACGAGATCCGATCGGATTGCTGGGTGCAGTAGCGCCGGCTCGATTGCAGGCGCTGGCTACCGACTCCGGCTTCGTAGCCCGACTCGACGAGTTGGCCGCCGACCTTCGCGACTATCTGTCCCGATCGCTGTGGTATCAAAAGCAGCAGAAGAACGACAGTTCGCTCCCCTCTGGAATCGGGTATTTCTCGATGGAGTTTGGCGTCAGTGAGGTGCTACCCAACTACTCGGGTGGATTGGGCATCCTTGCCGGAGATCATCTGAAAGCTGCGTCCGATCTGGGACTGCCGTTGATCGGCGTCGGACTGCTGTATCGCTCCGGTTACTTTCGGCAGTCGCTTTCGGCAGAGGGCTGGCAGACAGAGAAGTACCCCTCGCTCGATCCTCAGGGACTGCCACTGCGTCTGCTGACCGATTCGGCAGGGACACCCGTCCTGATCCACGTGGCCATGCCCGGTTCACGAGTGCTCCGCGCGCGCGTCTGGATTGCTCAGGTCGGACGGGTGCCGCTGCTACTGCTCGACTCCGACATTGCTGACAACGACCCCGAATTGCGCGGCGTCACGGACCGGTTGTATGGCGGTGACCAGGACCACCGAATCAAGCAAGAAATCTTGGCGGGGATCGGCGGAGTGCGAGCCATTCGGGCCTACACCCACGAGTACGGTTTGCCCGACCCAGACGTCTTCCACATGAACGAGGGCCATGCCGGCTTCCTCGGTGCCGAACGAATTCGCGAACTTGTCACCACCCAGGGCCTGGACTTCGATGCAGCTCTTGCTTCGGTGCGCTCGGGCACCGTCTTCACCACGCACACCCCTGTCCCGGCTGGAATCGACCGATTTCCAGCAGATCTGGTGCGGCACTATTTCGGCAGTAGCGACGGATCTGCAGACTCCGCTCTGTTACCCGGCCTTTCGATGGAGCGCATTCTCGCGCTCGGCGGTGAAGGCGACCGTTCGGTGTTCAACATGGCGCACATGGGTTTGCGTCTGGGGCAGCGCGCCAACGGAGTGTCCAAGCTGCACGGCTCGGTCAGTCGGCAGATGTTCAACGACCTCTGGCGCGGGTTCGACGCGGCCGAGGTACCGATCGGTTCGGTCACCAACGGAGTTCACGCACCGACGTGGGCCGCCAGGGAGTGGATGGAACTTGCGCACGAGGTCGTCGGCGCGCGCGCCCTCGAAGAAGCGCGCGGTTGGGAGCAATTACGCACCGTGCCGTCGGAGAGACTGTGGTCGACGCGAAACGAACTACGGGGACAACTCGTCGACGAGGTTCGACGCCGGGTCCGCCGGTCGGCGCTGGAGCGGGGCTCCACCGAGGCCGAAATCGGTTGGACATCAGGCGTCTTCGATCCGAATGTGCTGACCGTTGGTTTTGCGCGACGAGTGCCGACGTACAAGCGACTGACATTGATGCTTCGCGAACCCGAGCGGCTACGCCGGATGCTCCTCGATCCGGAGCGTCCGGTGCAGTTGGTCGTCGCAGGAAAATCTCACCCGGCCGACGACGGTGGCAAAGCTCTCATTCAGCAGATCGTTCGATTCGCTGACGAGGCAGACGTGCGTCACCGCATCGTGTTCCTGCCCGACTACGACATGTCGATGGCGAAGTTCCTGTACTGGGGATGCGATGTTTGGCTGAACAATCCGTTGCGGCCACTCGAAGCCTGCGGCACATCAGGAATGAAGTCTGCCCTCAACGGGGGACTCAACCTTTCGATCCGCGACGGTTGGTGGGACGAGATGTACGACGGCGACAACGGTTGGGCCATCCCGACGGCCGACGGTGTCACCGACGAGAACCGCCGCGACGACCTCGAGGCCGCCGCGCTCTACGAACTTCTCGAACAGTCTGTGCTCCCGAAGTTCTACGACCGCATCGACGGCGTTCCGACGAGGTGGATCGAAATGGTTCGGCACACCCTCGAACATCTGGGCCCAAAGGTGTTGGCGTCCAGAATGGTTCGCGACTACACGCTCGACTACTACGCTCCCGCGGCCAAAGCTGCCAAGGGTGTGGACGCGAACGCCTACGCAGGCGCCAAAGACCTGGCCGAATACCGGCACCGCGTCGAGGAAGCCTGGCATACCGTCGAGGTCGTGCAGGTCGACAGTGGGGGGCTGCCCGACACCCCGGTGATCGGCGCGAAGCTCACGTTGCGAGCTTATGTCCGTCTCGGTGGACTGGCTCCGTCGGATGTCGTTGTACAAGCTGTCCTTGGTCGGGTGGGTGAGGACGAAGAGCTGATGGACATTCGCACTGTGACGATGTCGCACACCGGTTCCGACACGCTCGGCGAGGTGTTCGCAACCGACACAGAATTGCCGATCAGCGGTGCCGTGGGATACACGGTGAGAGTGCTGCC
>JBBPZN010000079.1:0-16713 GCA_038198705.1 Mycobacteriales bacterium | reverse complement strand
GCGCCTCGAGAGAAGCAACATTCGATGTCGTCGCCACTCCCGGATACGCGACCGCCGAGGTTGCAGTCTTCATCGTCCGAGCGGAACGCGACGTTGACAATGCACTGAGCGATTCCGAGATCGACGACCTGATTTCCACACTTCGAAAGAGCTGACATGACAGAGGGATTCGAGGTTGATACCGCTGAGGTCGCCGGCCTCGGAAGGCTGGCGGACCGTATCGGTCACGGCACCTTGGCGAGCCATCGCTATATCGGCGAACACGCAGGCCTCAGCGGCACCATCCCCGGACAGATTTTGCAACGTTTGGCACCGTTCATCACGAACTACCAGGAGTACACGCGCAGCCGCCATGTTCATCTCGCTGCCAATTGCAGCTATATCGGCAACGAACTGCAGAAGGCAGCGTGGCTGTACGACGACCAAGATCAGACGAACTACGACGCACTCAATGCGCACACCGATCTGCTTCCATTTCCACTCACACAACCGGGGACATCCGAGACGCCGGCAGTGGGCAACGTCGAAGAGTACCCCTCCGCAGCCGAGTACGGGTCTCCCGACGGCATCGACTATCCAACTCCGGCACCGGCCGTCGACGATATCCGCGAAACGATCGACGAAGCCGCCGGATGGCTCGGCGAAATCGACCGCACCATCTTCGAATTGTCCGGTTGGAGTCCACTGAACGACGCAACCATTCCAGTCACCGGAAATTGGAACGAACTCCGTCGTCTCGAACAAGCATTCGAGATCGCCGGCGACGCGATGGAATCCGCGGCATCGTCGCTCGAAGTGGGGGTGCGGCGGGTCGACGAATACTGAGACGGACTTGCAGCACAGTCTTTCTCGGACTATGCGGGGCGCCAAGTTGCTGCGATGTACTGGGAGGGTCCGTGCGGCCGCACTGTGCGTGCCGTTTCAGAAGCCATCGCCGAGAAAATACGAGACGCCGTCAGGACATTGATCGCCAAAATCGTCGAACTACTCGAAGCAGAAGTAGACGTCGGTTCAGGTCGAGGCGCGATCAAAGTCATGGCCAAGAAAATCCCAATCTTCGGAACAGCCTGGCAGATCGAACGGATAGTCGAAATATGCTGGCAAGCTATGGATCTGACCATGGACCTTGTCCGCAACATCGAGGAAGTGGTCGACGACTTCGGACAGTTCCTGGATGCGATCGCCGATCCCACCGGTCAGATCGGCCGGACCATCGAACAGCATCTGATCCCGCTGACCGACTTTCTCGACAAAGGAAAAACCGCAATCGACACCGGAAAGACCGCCGACATCACCCCACTGATCTTCACTCCCGACGAGAGGTTCTCGGTCGGAGAGGGCACACAACCATGGGCGGACGCATGACCGACGATCCTTCGTAAGCCAGGGTCATGGAATCGATCGCACGACTCGATGCGGCACGACGGCACGCAGACAGTGTCGCCATCGGCGCGTCGACCGCGCGTCACACCGTCACGGCAAAGTTTCTTGCGCGCCTCGCCGAATCGGCACATGCGTCACCTGAGTTGTGTGAGGTCGCTCGGCGAGTTTCAGTGAAAGACACCACGTGGGACCGCATAGAATTCGACGCAAAACCCATACCCGCCGAGGTACACGAACTCCGCGCAGACCCTCTGGTCGATTGGCCGGGAAATTGGTCACTACAGACCGAGGAACAGCCGTTTCGCATCGAATGGCAGTGGCCGCGGACGCGCGAGGACCTTCTTGATCTGCGAGACTTCCGAATATGCGCGGAATCATTTTGGCGGGCGGTACCGGGTCGCGTCTTCATCCGATCACGATGGGCATCAGCAAGCAGTTGGTGCCGGTGTACGACAAGCCGATGATCTACTACCCACTCTCGACGCTGATTCTGGCCAATATCCGCGATATTCTGATCATCACCACCGAACAGGATTCGCAGCAGTTCCAGCGTCTGCTCGGCGACGGCTCCCAGTTCGGCATCAACCTGACCTACAAGGTCCAGCACGAGCCGAACGGGCTCGCTCAGGCGTTCGTCCTCGGAGCGGAACATATCGGCTCCGACAGTGCCGCTTTGGTGCTCGGCGACAACATCTTCTACGGCCCCGGACTGGGATCGCAACTCGGCCGATTCGGTGACATCGACGGCGGAGCAGTCTTTGCCTACGAGGTGAAAGATCCCAGCGCCTACGGCGTCATCGAGTTCGACGCCGCAGGCAAGGCGATCTCGTTGGAAGAGAAGCCGAAGGTCCCGAAGTCGAACTTCTCCGTCCCCGGCCTGTACTTCTACGACAACGACGTGCTCGCCATCGCCCGCGATCTTCAGCCGTCGGCGCGGGGCGAATACGAGATCACCGACGTCAACCGGCACTACCTCGACGCCGGGCGTCTTGCCGTGGAAGTCTTGCCCCGAGGGACGGCATGGCTCGATACCGGCACCTTCGACTCATTACTGGACGCCTCCAATTATGTGCGCACCATCGAGCAACGGCAGGGCCTGAAAATTGGTTCACCGGAAGAAGTGTCGTGGCGTCGCGGATTCATCACCGACGATCAGCTGCGGGAACGGGCAACCAAACTCGTCAAATCCGGGTACGGGCAATACCTGCTCGACCTCGTCGATCGCGGCAAGTAGAGGATCTGCAGATGAGCTTTCGTGAATTGAAAATCCCCGGTGCCTTCGAATTCACCCCGCGCCAGTTCGGTGACGATCGCGGCGTATTCTTCGAATGGTTCAAATCTTCGGACTTCGAACAGGCCGTCGGGCGGCCGTTGGAGTTGGCGCAGGCGAACTGCTCGGTCTCGGCAGCCGGGGTACTGCGCGGTATCCATTTCACCGACACCCCACCTGGTCAGGCGAAATACGTAACCTGCACCAAAGGCGCATTTCTGGATGTGATCGTCGATCTGCGGGTCGGGTCACCGACATTCGGGACGTGGGACAGTGTGCTGATCGACGACGTCGCCCGTCGTGCGGTGTATCTCCCGGAAGGCCTCGGGCATGCGATCTTGTCGCTCGAAGACGGCTCGACGGTGATGTACCTCTGCTCGATCGAATACACCCCGACTTTGGATCGCGACATGAATCCGCTCGATACCGATCTGGCGATCGACTGGCCCACCCTCGCCCGTGACGGCTCACCGCTCGAATACCAGCTCTCCGACAAAGACAAAGCTGCACCCTCACTCGCGCAGGCCATCGACGCCGGATACCTGCCGACCTACACAAGCTGAGCGCAGACGATCAGCGGATCTTGAAGATCACCGTGCGCTGGACGATGAAGTTGATGACCGTCGCGGTCCCCTGAGCGATGACGAACGCTGCGGCGCTGTACAAGATCGTCTCGGGCCACATATGCCCGAAGACTGTGTACAGGGCGTTCTGAACCCCGAAGGTCGCGGCGTAGAGCGCGGCCACCGCAATGAATCGAGCGCGCGAAGGTGCCGCGCGGAACGTCCAACGCCTATTGATCAGGTAGGCCACGGTCGTACCCACGATGAATCCGACGGCTTTGGCGATCGACAGTTGGAAGTCGAGGCCGTACTGCAAGGCGATGGTGATGGAGAAGTCGAAGATCGCCGACAGCACTCCCGTCGCCAAGAAGCGGATTACCTGGGTCTTGAGGTCGAGGGCGTCGTCGGAGATGTTCTCGGTCAGCGGCAGCTCGACGGGAAGCGGAACGTGATGCTGGAGTTCTTCGTCTTCGGCTGACCAGTCGTCTGGTTGGGGCACGATCACCGACACTAGCTGTCTCATCGACGAGAGCGCAGGCTGCGAAGCGATCCAGACGACCGAGTACCCTCTAGACCGATGTCCACGACAGCCGACGACGCACTCTTCCCCCTGGAACCACAGGCCGGGAACACTGCGCCGCTACCCACGCAGACCCGCACGCTTTCCGGATGGGGCCGCACCTCGCCGTCCACCGGTGAGGTGCTCTCGACTTCTGACCTGGAGCTCATCGCGAGTGCAGTCAAACAAGTCGCAGAGCAAAACGACAGCAAGCCCTCTCACCTGCGCCGCGGCGTTATTGCGCGTGGCTTGGGCCGCTCGTACGGCGACAATGCGCAGAACTCGGGCGGCCTCGTCATCGACATGACGGCGCTCACCGGCATCCACAGCATCGACGCTGGAACTCGCATCGTCGACGTGGACGGCGGCGTCAGTCTCGACCAGCTGATGCGCGCCGCGTTGCCCTTCGGCCTGTGGGTTCCGGTGCTGCCGGGGACGCGTCAGGTCACCATCGGCGGCGCCATCGGCACCGATATCCACGGTAAGAACCATCACAGTGCCGGTAGCTTCGGCAACCATGTGCGCTCGATGGAGCTCCTCACCGCTGACGGCGAGATCCGGCACCTCACCCCGTCCGGTAAGAACGCCAAGCTGTTCTGGGCCACTGTCGGTGGCAACGGCCTCACCGGGATCATCTTGCGTGCGACCATCGAGATGACGCCGACCGAGACGGCCTACTTCATCGCCGACGGTGACGTGACGCGGAACCTCGACGAAACCATCGCCCTGCACAGTGACGGCAGCGAGAACAACTACGACTATTCGAGCGCATGGTTCGACGCCATCGCCGCCCCGCCGAAGCTCGGTCGTGCCGCTGTGTCGCGTGGGTCCTTGGCGAGGCTCGATCAGCTGCCCGAGAAACTGCAGAAGGATCCGCTTCGATTCAATGCGAAGCCGCTGCTGACGTTCCCCGACGTGTTCCCCAACGGGCTGGCCAACAAGTTCACGCTCGGCGCGGTCGGTCAGGCGTGGTACCTCAAGGCAGGCAATTACCGGAACAAGGTTCAGAACCTCACGGCCTTCTACCACCCGCTCGACATGTTCGGTGAGTGGAATCGTGCGTACGGTTCCAACGGGTTCCTGCAGTACCAGTTCGTGGTGCCGCCGGAAGCAGTCGATGAATTCAAGAAAATCATCGTCGACATTCAGAAGTCGGGGCACTATTCCTTCCTCAACGTCTTCAAGCTGTTCGGACCGGGAAACGAAGCGCCACTGAGCTTCCCGATCCCGGGCTGGAACATCTGCGTCGATTTTCCGATCAAGGCAGGCTTGGGCGAGTTCGTTCGAGAACTCGACAAGCGCGTCCTCGAATTCGGCGGACGCCTCTACACGGCGAAGGACTCACGCACCAGTGCCGAGACCTTCCATGCGATGTACCCCCGGATCGACGAGTGGATCAAGGTCCGCCGATCCGTCGACCCCACAGGCGTTTTCGCCTCCGATATGGCCAGAAGGTTGGAACTGCTGTGACGATAGATGCCGTCGGGAACCCTCAGACGATTCTTGTACTGGGAGGAACCAGCGAGATTGGTCTCGCTATCACCGAGGAGTACCTGTCGAAGGCGTCGGCATGCGTGATCCTCGCTGCGCTGCCGAATGATCCACTCCGTGACAGTGCCGTAGCGCAGCTGACCGCCAAGGGCGCAAAGTCCGTGGACGTCATCGATTTCGATGCGCTCGACACTGCGTCACACCCGAAGGTCATCGACGAAGCCTGGTCCAAGGGCGATGTCGACGTCGCAATCGTCGCTTTCGCGGTGGATTTCGACGCCGAGGAACTATGGCAGGACCAGCGCAAGGCAGTACTCGCCGCGAACATCAACTACACGGCATCGGTTTCGGTCGGTGTACTGCTGGGCGAGAAGATGAAAGCACAGGCGTACGGCCGCATCATCGTCATGTCCTCGGTGGCAGGTGAGCGGGTTCGACGGTCCAACTTCGTCTACGGTTCCACCAAGGCCGGGCTCGACGGCTTCTACCTCGGGCTCGGAGAAGCGTTGCGCGAGTTCGGTCCTCGCGTCACCGTCGTTCGACCGGGAATGGTGCGCACCAAGTTCAGCGCGCACGTCAAGGAAGCGCCGATGACCGTCGACAAAGAGGTCATCGCCAAGCTCGCGGTGAACGCTTCGCAAAAGGGCAAGGAAATCATCTGGACGCCGGCACCGTGGCGTCTGGTGATGATGATTCTGCGGCACGTCCCGCGGCCGATCTTCCGCAAGCTCCCCATCTAGATGAGACGAGCGCTCGGCACGGCTTTCGAAGGCGTACTGGCCGCTCTCGTCGCAGCAATTGTTGCGACGGTCGGGTTGTATGCCTTCTCACTCGTCGAGTGGCCGGCATTCAACTCGTCCAACGTCACCCGCGCCGTGACGACGCTCGGCCAAGTCGCCTGTGCCATCGCGTTCGCAGTGGCCATCGCGCTCTACCGTCGAGGGAAGCTCGAGTGGTTGGCGAAGTCGCTGACGTGGGTCGGGCTGTCCGGATTCGTGACGATCACCCTCGGAATGCCGCTGGCCGCAACCAAGCTGTACTTGTTCGGCGTCTCCGTAGACCAGGAGTTCCGTACCGAATACCTCACGCGGCTCACCGATTCGGCCGCACTCCGCGATATGACGTACGCGGACATCCCTCCCTTCTATCCCGCGGGATGGTTCTGGCTGGGCGGACGCGTCGGGAACCTGCTCGGCATGGACGGCTGGGAAGTGTTCAAGCCGTTCGCAATCGGATTCCTCGCCGTCACCGCAGTGCTGGCCTTCACGCTGTGGAAAGCACTCGTGAGGGTCGACTGGGCCGTCGCCGTCAGCGCAGTGACCACTGCACTGGTCGTCGCGTATGCATCTCCCGAGGCATACAGCGCCGTCATCGCCCTGCTGATCGCGCCTGCACTCCTGTTGGCCTGGGGTGCGCTGAACAGACCGGTGGCTGCCGGTGTCGGCGGGCGCGTGAATGGCGCCCTCGAGCCATCTGATCGTATGAATGGACCATTGAAGCGATCTCGGGGCGCGGGCTCCTGGGGATGGGGAGCGGTCGTGGGCACCGGCCTGTTCCTCGGCCTGGCCGCGACTTTCTACACCCTCTACCTGGGCCTGGCTGCGTTCGCGGTCACGTTGATGGCCGTCGTATCGGCGATCTCGGGTATCAGGGCCCAGAAGAGCTGGCGCGCGGCAATTCCTGTTGCCGTCCGACTCGTCGCCATCGCGGCAATCTCCGGTCTCGTGGCGCTGACCGTGTGGCTCCCCTATCTGGCCGACGCTCTGACCGGGACGCCGTCGACGTCGGGAACTGCTCTGCACTACCTCCCGGAAGCCGGTGCGACACTGCCGTTTCCGATGTTGCAGTTTTCGTTGGTCGGTGCACTGTGCCTTGTGGGAACGTTGTGGCTCGCGGTGCGGGCGGCGTCTTCGCGTCGCGCCCAGGCGTTGGGCATCAGCGTCGTCGCGGTCTACCTATGGACGCTTCTGTCGATGGCTGCCACCGTCGCGGGCACGACGCTACTGTCGTTCCGACTCGAAGCCGTCCTGATCGTATTACTCGGTGCAGCAGGCGTTTTCGGCTTCCTCGAAGGAACCAAAGCGATCTACCAGGCGATCAACGAACCGCCACGGTTCAAGATTGCGGCTGTCGTGATCGCGGCCGTCGGGGCACTGGCGTTCGCACAGAGCATTCCGCAGATCCTGCAGACCGAGATCACCGTCGCCTACTCCGACACCGACGGTGACGGCGTGCGCGCCGACAAGCGTCCGCCGAGCGCGGTGTCGTATTACAGCGAAGTCGACGCGGCCATCGGCGAGCAGATCGGCAGACCTCGGGACGAGACGATCGTGTTGACTGCGGACACGTCGTTCCTGAGCTACTACCCGTACTTCGGGTTCCAAGGCCTGACCTCGCATTACGCGAATCCGCTCGCCCAGTTCGACGAGCGCGCTGCAGCGATCGCAGACTGGGCGACGCTCGAGACTCCGGACGAACTGATCGCCGCCATCGACGGGAGTGCGTGGGCGGCGCCGGATGCGTTCCTGTTCCGGCGTGGGGCCGAGGGTTACACGCTTCGATTGGCCGAGGACGTGTACCCGAACGATCCGAACGTGCGCCGCTACACCGTCACTTTCGACGAATCGTTGTTCGAGGATCAGCGGTTCACCGTCACCGACATCGGTCCGTTCGCCCTGGTCACCCGCAGCACCTAGAAGAATCTCATAACGTTCACGTAACGTGCAGCGCAATGACAAACACCGATCGGACTGTGCTCGAGCAGCCGCAGACTGCCCCGGCGTCGAAACGCGGGTCGATCTCGACGCGTGTACGCACTTCGCTGATCTCGCGCGTGGACCGCGCCGACGTGGCTACTGCCTCGTTGTTCGCGGTCCTCGCACTGTTCGTCATGCAGGGGCAATGGCGCAACCTCAGCAATGGATACCTCTACAACAGTGGCCAGGATCAGGCCATGTGGGAGTGGTTCCTCTCCGTTGCGGCGCACTCGGTCGCGCATCTCGACAACCCGCTGTGGAGTGATCTGCAGAATTACCCTGCGGGCGTCAACATGATGGCCAACACCGCGATGTTCGGTCTGTCGATCCCTTTGGCGCCGATCACTTTGTTGTTCGGCCCCACGGTGACCTGGACGATCGGGCTCACCGTCGGTCTCGCCGGCACGGCCTATGCCTGGTACTGGTTGTTTGCGCGCAGGTTGGGCGCATCGCGCGGCGCAGCCGCCATGGGCGGTGCACTCTGCGGCTTCGCCCCTGCCATGGTCTCTCATGCCAACGGTCATCCGAACTTCGTCGTCCTGTTCCTGCTGCCGGTGATTGCCTCGATGGTCATCCGCATCGCGCACGACGGCCCGACGGCAAAGCGGACGATCGCCCTCGGACTCGTCGTTGCGCTGCAGATCCTGCTCGGTGAAGAACCATTGCTGATCTTCGCGATCTCGTTCGGAATCTTCGTCGCCGTCTTCTACCTCGGCAACCCTCGAAGCATCGTGTCGGCGGTCGCCAACGCGGCCAAGAGTCTGCCGATCGCAGCCCTGATCGCCGTCGCAGTCGTTGCTGTTCCACTGTGGTGGCAGTTCTTCGGTCCGCAGAGTTACTCGTTCATCGAGCACGGCAACATGGGCAACGACGCGAAAGCCCTCTTCCAGTTCCCGACCCAGTCCATCGGCGGAAAGGTCACACCGGGCCAGGACGTGCGCATCAATGCCACGGAGGAGAATGCCTATCTCGGTTGGCCACTGCTCGTGCTGTGTCTCGGTGCGACGCTGTGGATGTGGCGCGACGCCCGAGTGCGGGCAGCTGCCGCTACCACGATCGTCATGGGCGTCCTTTCCCTCGGAACCGCGCTGTACATCGGCAAGAACGACACCGGAATCGAACTTCCGTGGAAGTGGTTCGCGGAGGCCCCGCTCGTCGAATCCGTGTTGGAAACTCGATTCGTCCTCGGCGCGGTGCCCGCACTCGCGCTGATCCTGGTGTTGGCCACGGACAAGGCATTCGGACGCGGCCTTCGCCCCCTGCCGGGACTGTGGTCGATCGCTTTGGCGCTCGCTCTCGTTCCGCTGTTCCCGATGCCGTTGCAGGCGGTGGAGAGAACCCCGACGCCGGCATTCTTCGCCGACGGCGAATGGCGGAACTACCTCGACGGCGGTTCGATCGTCACCGTCCCACTCCCTCGACCCGAGGACGCCCGTCCACTGCTGTGGCAGATCGACGCCGGGATGGGCTTCCCGCTGGCAGCCGGTTACTTCGTCGGACCGAGCGATCACGAAGACAAGAAGGCAAAATACGGTGCCGTCGACCGAAGGACCGCACTTCTGCTGGGCTCGGTACAGAACTCCGGCACGGTCCCGGATATCACCGCCGAACAGAAGAAACAGGCCATCGAGGATCTGGACTACTGGAACGCCGACGTAGTCGTGCTCCCACCGGGAAAGAACAACAGGGCATTGCGTGCAACCGTCGATACTCTCCTGGGTACCCAAGCCCAGTTCCGCGGCGGGGTGTGGGTCTGGGACGTGCGTGCGCTCACCCCCTGACCCACTGACCTGCACGAAACGAGCGACGGCGTGACCGTGCAATAGCATGGGCAACCGTGTCCACCGCCGCAGCCACCGCACCGAACCCGACTTCTCGGAAATCGTCGCCACGCATCTCCGCGGGAGTCGTTGCCGTCGTCGCCGGCGTGATCGCCATACTCGCTGCGGTCCTGACACCTCTGTTGCCGGTCACTCAGGATTCGGCGTCGATCAGCTGGCCGCAGAACGGGACGCTGGCGTCCGTCGAAGCGCCGTTGATTTCCTACACACCGCTGTCTTTGGATGCGTCCATTCCATGTGCCGCGATCGAGAACGCACCGCCCGGCACACTCGTTCTCTCCACCACCGCGCCCAGCGCCCCCGACGCACAAGGCGTCGGGCTCGTTGTCACCCGCACCGAAGGCGGCATGCAGGCCGTGCTGCGCGAGCGCGTCCTACTCACTCTCACCAACGCCCAGCTGGCGTCCTGCTCGTCGGTCGACATCAGCTCGACGAACACCGTATCCACCGCGTCGGCACCGGGCATCGATGCAACAGGTGAGATCGACGGCGATGCGCGTCCGCAGACCGTCGGCGTCTTCACCGAATTGCAGGGGCCTGCGCCTGCCGACTTGCGTGTCGATATTCAGATCGACTCGCGATTCTCCTCCACCCCAACGCTTCTCAAGAAGCTCGCGATGGCTGCCGCAGTCATCTTCACGATCATCTCGCTGATCGCGCTGCACCGACTGGACTTGCGGGACGGGCGGCGCGGACGCCGTTTCTTCCCCTCGCATTGGTTACGCATTACGGTCATCGACGGAGTGGTCGCCGGCGTTCTGCTGGTCTGGCATTTCATCGGCGCCAATACCTCGGACGACGGCTACCTGCTCACGATGGCACGAGTGTCCGAACACGCCGGCTACATGGCCAACTACTACCGCTGGTTCGGTGTCCCAGAGGCTCCGTTCGGCATGCCGTACTACGACATGCTCGCCGCATTCGCGAAGGTGTCCACGGCCAGCCCATGGATGCGACTGCCTGCGCTGATCGCAGGGTTGCTGTGTTGGGCCGTCATCAGCCGCGAGGTGATTCCGCGACTCGGCCGCGCAGTGCGGTCCGACAGGGTTGCGATCTGGACCGCCGGGCTCGTCTTCCTGGCGTTCTGGCTCCCATACGACAACGGTCTTCGCCCCGAGCCCGTCATTGCCCTGGGCGCCCTGTTGACCTGGTGCTCGGTCGAACGTGCCATCGCGACGGGCCGGGTGCTTCCCGCCGCCGCCGCCGTGCTCATCGCGGCGTTCTCGCTCGCCGCCGGGCCCACTGGACTCATCTGCGTCGCGGCGCTGTTGGCAGGAGGTAGACCGCTCGTCCGCGTTTTCATCTCGCGTGCTCGTCACGTCGGCTGGTTCCCGGTGCTGCTACCTGTCCTCGCGTCGGGTGTAGTAATCGTCGCCGCGGTCTTCGCCGACCAAACCCTCTCGACGGTCCTCGAAGCAACGCGGGCACGTGCCGCTGTGGGCCCGAACGTTCCGTGGTTCGAAGAGCGCACCCGCTGGGACTCGCTCATGGAGATCACACCGGACGGCTCACTCGCACGAAGATTCGCTGTGTTCGCGATGATCTTGTGCGTCATCACCACGGTCGTCGTGATGCTGCGTCGAAACGGACGCATTCCCGGTGTGGCACTAGGCCCCTCGCGTCGGATCGTGGGCATCGTGATCGGCGCGCTGGCTCTCATGATGTTCACCCCGACCAAGTGGACCCACCACTTCGGTGTGTACGCCGGTCTGGCCGCGTCGCTCGCCGCCGTTGCTGCGATCGCCGTCGCATCGGCCACACGCGACAACCCACGAAACCGAACGCTGTTCACCGCAGCCGTGCTGTTTCTCACCGCTCTCGCGTTCACCGGCTCCAACGGCTGGTGGTACGTCTCGAGTTACGGCATCCCGTGGTTCGACAAGCCTCCGATGATCCTCGGAAAAGGCTTCTCGACCATTTTCCTCGGACTGACAATTCTCGCGCTGTTGTACGCAGGATGGCAGCATCTGCGCGCGCCCTACCGTGCCACGACCAGGTCCGCGCGCTTCGGAGTCTCGGCTCTGACGGTCATGTCCGCCTTCATCGTGCTGTTCGAACTCGCGTCGTTCGTCAAAGGTGCGGTCGCACAGTATCCGGCCTACTCGGTAGCGCGCTCGAACCTGAACGCACTGGCCGGAAACTCCTGCAGCCTGGCCAACGACGTACTGGTGGAACAGGACCCCAATGAGGCGATGCTGACGCCGATCGGCTCCACACTCGCAGATTCCCTCGCAGGTGAAGGCACCGCAGGCTTCGCACCCGACGGTGTACCGACCGACCTCACCGCCGACGAAGAAGACGTATCGCAAGAGAGCACACGCGGGTTCAGCGACGACACGACAACCGATCAGCAGCCGTCGAGTTCCACCGGCTCCTCAGGCACCGAAGGCGGAACAACCGAGGGCACCGGCATCAACGGAAGCTCCGTCGCGCTGCCCTTCGGTCTGGACCCCTCGCGCACTCCCATCCTCGGCAGCTACGGCGCGGACACATCGGAGCCCTCGACCCTCACCACCGAGTGGTTCTCACTCCCCACAGAGCCCGACGGCGATTTTCTTGCCATCAGCGCGGCCGGCCGAGTCAGATCCGTCGACCCCGACGGCATCGTCGCATCCGGCCAGCCGCTCGAAGTGGAGTATGCCGCCGGTGATCAGGTACTCGGACGAACAACTCCGATCGACGTCGGACCGCAGCCGTCCTGGCGCAATCTCCGCGTACCCTTGTCCGAGATTCCAGAGAATGCCGATCGGGTCCGACTGGTTGCAACCGACTCCGACATCTCCTCCGACCAATGGCTTGCCGTGACACCCCCGCGCATACCGCGCACAGTCCCGCTCGTCGACGTCATCGGGTCCGACACACCGGTGATGCTCGACTGGACCGTCGCGCTCGGATTCCCGTGCCAACGCCCGTTCGACCACAAAGACGGCGTCGCGGAACTACCCGAGTACCGGATACTGCCGGATCGCAGTGGCGCGGCCGCGCACAGTCCGGTCATGGACGCGTTCGGTGGAGGCCCCCTCGGCTGGCAACAACTCGTACTCTCCGCCGAAGTCGTCCCGACCTATCTGCGCGACGACCTCGACCGCGACTGGGGTTCACTCGAACGGTTCAGCCCACTCGATCCGTCCGCAACGCCCGCAGAGCTGACGGTAGGGACCGTGACACGCAGTGGATGGGAGTCGGAGGGCCCGATCAGGGTCGAATGAAACCGGTATCTTCCCGGTTCTTTCACGATGCGAATGCGGTGAACCGATCGCGCTCGCATACCATCGTCAACCGTGCCCGACGCCGTGACAGATTCTTCCGCCGTGCCCTCTGCCTCACCGAGGAAGGGTTCTGCAGTCGATCTTCGATCCCAGTTGCGCACCACGCGCCTGGTTGCCATCATCACCGGTCTGCTCGGCGCGTTTCTCGCGATCCTGACCCCGTTTCTTCCGGTCGTGCAGACCACGTCGACGATCAACTGGCCCGAGGCCGGTTCGCTTCAGGACATCGATGCACCGCTCGTGTCGCAGGCTCCCCTCGCCTTCACTGCGAGCATCCCGTGCAGCGCCGTCGCACAGCTACCGCCGTCGGGCGGCCTCCTACTGGCAACCGCACCACCTCAGGGTGAAGGGGCAGCGCTCAACAGCCTCTTCGTGCGCGTCAGCGAGGCCTCCGTCGACGTATTGGACCGCAACGTAGTCGTCGCCACCGCACCGCGCGCGGACGTCCAGGGCGCCGCGTGTGGTTCCATCGAGATCACCTCGGACATCGACTCGACCACGGCCGACTTCACCGGCTTGTCCGACAAGCAGGGCAATCCACGCTCCGGACGTCTCGACGGCGACTTACGTCCCCAGGTCGTCGGACTCTTCACCGACCTCTCCGGCGCCGCGCCTGCAGGACTGTCGGCGACCATCGACGTCGACTCGCGGTTCTCCTCGAGCCCGACGATCCTCAAACTGCTCGCGATGATCCTGGCGGTCGTCTGCACCATCCTCGCTGTGGGCGCGCTCGGCCGACTCGACGGCATCGACGGCCGCGGTCACCGCCGGTTCTTCCCATCGAACTGGTGGAAGTTCACCGGCATCGACGTCACGGTCGTCGGCGTCTTGATCGGCTGGCACTTCGTCGGAGCAAATACCTCCGACGACGGCTACCTGCTGACCATGGCCCGCGCGGCCGAGAAGTCCGGCTACATGGCCAACTACTTCCGGTGGTTCGGCGTCCCCGAAGCACCGTTCGGCTGGTACTACGACGTCCTCGCGATGTTCGCCAAGGTGTCCACGGCCAGCCCCTGGATCCGCCTACCCGCATTGATCGCCGGAATCCTGTGCTGGATGGTCATCAGCCGCGAGGTCGTACCGCGCCTGGGTCGCGCAGTACGCAAATCGAACGTCGCACTGTGGACCGGTGGTCTGGTGTTCCTCGCGTTCTGGTTACCGTACAACAACGGACTGCGCCCGGAGCCGATCGTCGCCGTCGGCGCACTACTCACCTGGTGCTCGATCGAACGCTCCATCGCAACCGGACGACTGCTACCCGCGGCCGCCGCCTTCTTGATCGGCGCATTCACACTCGCTGCCGCACCTACCGGATTGATGTGTGTCGCAGCACTGTTGGCAGGCGCACGGCCCATGGCTCGCATCGTCATTCGACGTCATCGCCAAGTCGGTACGTTGGCACTCGTCGCGCCACTGGCCGCCGCAGGATTCCTCGTACTCGTCGTCGTCTTCGCCGACCAGACCTTCGCCACAGTCATCGAATCCACCCGAGTCCGAACGGCCATCGGCCCGAGCGAGGCGTGGTACCAGGACTTCCTGCGTTACTACTACCTGTTCGTCCAGACCGTGGACGGTTCCGTCGCACGCAGATTCGCATTCCTGGTGATGCTGCTGTGCCTGTTCTCGACACTGTTCATCCTGCTGCGACGTCGACGCGTCCCCGGTATTGCCAACGGACCCGCGTGGCGTCTCATCGGGGTCGTCTTCGGAACCATCTTCTTCATGATGTTCAACCCGACCAAGTGGACGCACCACTTCGGTTCCTACGCGGGTATCGCCGGTAGCCTCGCGGCGCTGACGGCCGTCGCCATCTCGGCAAGCGCACTCCGATCGCGCAGAAACCGCACGATCTTCCTCGCCGGGCTGATGTTCGTTCTGGCACTGGCGTTTTCGGGCATCAACGGCTACTGGTACGTCTCGAGCTACGGCGTCCCGTGGTTCGACAAGACCGTATCCCTCGCCGGTAACGAATCCGGAACACTGTTCCTCGCACTGTTCGCACTCGCCTTGGCGCTCGCTGCCTGGCAGTACCTCAGGGAGGGATACGCGCCACCACAACCGCGAGCCACCAGCGAACGCGGCAGACGCATCAAGAAATTCGCTGCAGCACCGCTCACCGTCGTCGCCGGACTCATGGTTCTCTTCGAGATCCTCTCCCTCGTCAAGGGAGCCGTCTCGCAGTACCCCGCATACTCACTGGCCCGGTCCAATATCGAATCACTGACCGGTAAAAGCTGCGGTTTGGCCACCGACGTTCTCGTCGAATCGGATCCCAACGCCGGCGTCCTCGACCCGATCCCCGCCGGCTTCGACCCCGAAGCCGGCCCACTCGGTGGCGAAGATCCCTCGAAGTTCACTCCCAACGGCATTCCCACCGACCTCAGCGCCGACGCCGTGGAAGTCAAACCAGGACAAGGCAATACCGACCAGCAGAGCGTCGGACCGGCCTTCGAAGAGGGCCAGAGCTCCGGAACCGGAGGCGGAATCGGCGACCGTGGCGTCAACGGATCCACCGCCGCACTCCCCTTCGGACTCGACCCCGCCACCACCCCGGTCCTCGGCTCCTACCAACCCGGAATCCAGGAACCCGCGTCGGCGACTTCGAGCTGGTACGCACTCCCCGAAAGGTCCGACACCGCACCGCTGATCGTCATCTCGGCCGCCGGACGCATCCTGTCGTTCGACGACACCGGCGCACTGACCTACGGGCAGTCCCTCCTCGTGGAGTACGGCGCGCGCCAACCCGACGGAACGGTCGACGTCCAAGGCACCTACCTGCCCCGTGACATCGGACCCGCACCGTCGTGGCGCAACCTCCGCATCCCCATCGCGGACCTACCCGAAGGCGCCGACGCCGTACGCATCGTGGCCAACGACCCCAATCTCACCGGCGACCAATGGTTCGCGTTCACCCCGCCGCGCGTACCGCAGCTCGAAACGCTCAACAGCCTCATCGGCAGCGAACAACCCGTCCTGCTCGACTGGGCCGTCGGACTCCAATTCCCGTGCCAGCGCCCCTTCGACCACCAATACGGCATCGCCGAGGTACCGAACTACCGCATCCTCCCCGACCGTCCACTGGCCGTCAGCTCCACCGACACCTGGCAGTCCGGGGACAACGGCGGCCCCCTCGGCTGGGCCGAACTCCTCGCCAAGCCCGTCACCGTTCCCACCTACCTCGACCGCGACTGGGCCCGCGACTGGGGCTCCCTCGAACGCTACGACCAGTACTACCCACGAGCAGTCCCACCGACCATCGACACCTCCGAGGTCACCAGGTCGGGCCTCTGGACTCCCGGGAATCTGCGGGTGTTCGACAAGTAGGTTTCACCGTTGGGGCGGGTGGGCTTTCACCACCCGCTTCAATGGTCCACTCATACGATCAGATAGCTTCGGAGCGCCATTCAAGCGTGCGCGACGGCTGTTGGGCGGCCGGTTCACGCCGTCCCTCACCATCCGCTTCAATGGTCCACTCATACGATCAGATAGCTTCGGAGCGCCAATCAAGCAGTGCACGACGGCTGTTGGATCGGCCGGCACACGGCGTATAGCGCATGGCACTGACATTCAGGAGCCTTGTC
>JBBPZN010000078.1:0-10387 GCA_038198705.1 Mycobacteriales bacterium | reverse complement strand
TTCCTGGGAGTGCAGGACCAGAGCGAACAAGTCTCGCTGCCAATCCTGTGGCGTGCCGATGACGACCGTCCGTGTCATGTCGGAGTGATAACCATCGACCAACGCACCGAAGTCGAACTTTACGAAATCTCCGTCCGCCAGCACCGCACCGGTAGGCCGATGATGCGGTACGGCGGAATTGGCACCCGCCGCGACGATCGTCTCGAACGAGATGCCGTCAGCGCCACACTCGACCATCAATGATTCAAGTTCTCGGGCGACCTCGATCTCTGTTCGGCCTGCCGCGATAGAACCACGTTCGACAAGCATCGCGAATGCATTGTCAGCGGCGCGACACGCATCGCGCAGCAGTCCGACCTCGTATTCGTCCTTGACCATCCGCAATTCCTCGACCAACCCAGGAGTCCGCACCAAATTCAATGAGGAGTCGATTTTCCTCCACGAGTCGTGCTGATCGACCGTGACGATATGAGATTCGAATCCGATCGACTGGGATCGCGGAGCCAGATCGCTGCGCAGGAGGTACGACGCCGATGATCGGTCGATCACGGCCCGCAGGTCCGGTACCTGCTCGGCGATCTGAGTCAGGTAGCGACCATCGGTGCAGATGACCGTGTGATCTTCGTTGTCGGACGAATCATGGGCCGAGATGATCAGCGCGGCGTTAGAACCGGTGAAACCGGTGAGATAGCGGATGTTAAGGAGGTCGGTGACCAGGATGGAGCCAAGATCTTTCGACTCCATCCTGCGACGCAGAACGGCACGGCGGCCGACGAAGTCTACGGACATCCATACAACCTACCGCCGCCGGAGAACTGAATTCGACGCCATAAAAGCTGTAAATCTGTGGGGACGGCCACACCTACCGCCGCGTATGGATAGGCTGTCACCCATGACAGGGTGGGTGGTACGCGGAATCGGTATGGGCTTGATCAATGTAGGTGTGCGGATCCTATTGGGAGTGGCGGTCACACAGTGGCCCCTCCACGGATCTCAACTTCGATGGTTGGGCTTGGCGACAGTCCTCATTGCCGTCATCGTCTGGGCCGGTCTCGATGGCGTCAGGGATCGCCGGGCCAACCCCGACCCAGACCACAGTGCGGACCTGACGATGGTTTGGCTCAAGGCTGCCGCACTCGGCGGCCTCGGTGCCGGTCTCGTGGCGTGGATTATTCAGATGGTCGTCGACTTCAGCCTCGGTCAGAACTCGTTGTTCTTCGAGTTGACCTCCGGTGCGGCCTTCACCATCTTGCTGATCTTCATCCCGGCTACTATCGCCGCTTTCCTGGGCAGGCTGCTCGTTGGTAAGGAAGCCAAGCGCAAGCTCGCAACTACCGACGCGGAGCGAGACAAACAACGCCACGACCGCCAGGCCGTCAGCGCCGGTTCAGTGACCGCCGAGGCCGAAGCGACACACGACGCTTCGTATGAGCAGTCGTCGCCTGAACAGACACAGTGGTCAGGCGACAACGCCGATACCGAAGTATTCCAGGCCGTGGATCCCGATGCCGGTGATCCTCGTGAGACCACCAAGAAGCATCGGGATCAGACGTAGGTTTCAGCACCTACCTCAGAGCATGATCCCGGAGCTCGACGGGCCGGTATCGTCTTTCGCGATTGCCGAGTAAGCGGCAACCAGGAGCGACGGATCCGGCCCCTCGAGACGTCCTGGCTTAGCGAGACCGTCTAGTACGACGAACCTGAGCACTCCAGCGCGATTCTTCTTGTCGGTCTGCATTCCTTTGAGAAGATCTCCGAAGGCAGATCCGTCATAGCCGACGGGGAGACCGACAAGCTCCAGAATGGTTCGGTGCCGATCTGCAGTGGCATCGTCCAGCCGTCCGGCGAGCCTTCCGAGTTCAGCGGCGAACATCAGACCGACGGCCACCGCAGCACCGTGGCGCCACCGGTATCGCTCACGCCGCTCGATCGCGTGCCCAAGCGTGTGGCCGTAGTTGAGGATCTCGCGCAGATTTGATTCACGAAGATCCGCGGCAACCACTCTCGCTTTGACCTCCACCGACCGTCGAATGAGCTCCGGCAATAGCGATCCGGTTGGATCAAGCGCGGCTTCCGGATCAGCTTCGATGAGATCCAAAATGACGGGATCGGCGATGAATCCGGTCTTGATGACCTCGGCCAGACCAGCGACGATCTCGTGTCGGGGAACCGTCTCCAGAGTTGCAAGATCTACCAGTACAGCTGAAGGCTCATGGAAGGCACCCACAAGGTTTTTCCCGGCGTCCGTATTGATGCCAGTTTTGCCGCCGACGGCGGCGTCCACCATGGCTAGCAACGTCGTCGGCACGTGCACGATCTTGACTCCGCGCATCCACGTCGCCGCCACGAATCCGGCGAGATCCGTTGCCGCACCGCCACCGATACTCACTACCGCATCGCTCCGAGTCAGTCCAATTCGACCCAGAACCTCCCAACAGAATCCAGCAACCGCGAGCTCTTTACCGTCCTCCGCGTCCGGAATCTCGATGCGATGGGCATCGATACCGTTCGCCGACAACGCAGCTCGGACCGCCTCGGCGGTCTCGGCGAGGGGCGGCTGGTGAAAAATCGCAACAGTCGCAGTTCCCTCGAGTTCGTCCACCAGATCGGTCAGCAGTCCCCTGCCGATGATCACCGGATATGGTGCGGCCGTCTCCACCATGACGCGTACTGGCTCGGTCATCGATACCTCATCCACTTGATTTGTTGTGCAATTCAGGCGCATTGCTGGCTACCTGCTCGTAAAACTGCTTCAATTTCGCGACAACTTGGCCAACGACTCGCGCCGGGCTGCGACCGTCCGTTCGCACTCGAATGGTGGCGATGGATCGATACAGCGGGCGGCGGGTCCGCATCAGGTGCTGGTACGTCGCGCGTGGGTCGGGGCCCGCGAGCAATGGCCGCGCCGAGTTCGCGCCGGTACGACGAAGACCTTCTGCAACACTGATTTCCAAATACACGACAGTATGATCGGCCAGCAGAGCGCGGGTGCGCTCAGACAAGATGGATCCGCCACCTAGCGATACGACACCAGAATGCGAAGCAAGTGCCTCGGACACGACCTTTTCTTCGATCGCGCGAAATGCGGCCTCACCGTCGTCCGCGAAGATGCTCGCAATGGTGCGGCCCGTCTGACGCTCGATTTGCACGTCGGTATCCACGAGTTTCATTTCGAGCGCAGCCGCAACTCTGCGGCCAATCGTAGATTTTCCGGCGCCGGGCAGACCGACCAGCACCGCGTACGGCGTCATCGCGGAGGTCGGGCGGCGGTGCCCTTCAAGTAATGGCCGACATTGCTCGTCGTCTCCGCCAAGGAATCGCCTCCGAACTTCTCCAGGGCGGCCTGAGCGAGCACCAAAGCCACCATCGTCTCGGCGACGACCCCAGCCGCTGGGACCGCACACACGTCGGAACGCTGGTGGATGGCAACAGCTTCTTCGCCGGTAGTCATATCGACCGTCGCCAATGCGCGGGGAACCGTCGAGATCGGCTTCATCGCCGCGCGAACACGTATGGCCTCACCATTAGTCATGCCGCCTTCGAGACCACCTGCGCGGTTGGTCGAACGGGCGATTCCGTCGGGACCAGGCGTGATCTCGTCGTGCGCTGCACTGCCACGGCGACGGGCGGTCTCGAACCCGTCCCCGACCTCGACGCCCTTGATCGCCTGGATGCCCATCAGTGCAGCCGCCAGGCGCGAATCGAGGCGACGCTCACCACTGACGAACGAACCTAGACCGACAGGAAGGCCGTGGACGACCACCTCGACGATCCCGCCGAGGGTATCGCCGTCGCGCTTTGCAGCTTCGATTTCGGAGATCATTGATCCCTCGGCGGCCTTGTCGAAGGCACGAACTGGACTGGCATCGATCGCGTCGAGGTCATCTCCGGCGGGAGGTGGACCGACATAGGGATCCGAAGCGCCAATCGAAATCACGTGTGAGACGACGTCGACCCCGAATGTCTGCTTCAAGAAGCGACGAGCAACAGTTCCGATAGCGACCCGAGCAGCAGTCTCACGGGCACTGGCTCGTTCGAGAACCGGGCGCGCATCGTCGAATCCGTACTTGAGCATGCCCGAGTAGTCTGCGTGGCCTGGTCGCGGACGGGTCAACGGTGAGTTTCGAGCAAGATCGGCCAACACGGACTCCTCGACGGGATCGGCGGACATCACCTGCTCCCACTTCGGCCATTCCGTGTTGCCGATTTCGATGGCGATGGGGCCCCCGAGTGTGCGGCCGTGCCTGACTCCACCGATGAACGTGACCTTGTCCGCCTCGAACTTCATTCGCGCGCCACGGCCATAGCCGAGGCGTCGTCGTGCGAGTTGGGTGGCAATGTCATCAGAGGTCACCTCGACACCCGCAACCATTCCCTCGAGGATGGACACGAGAGCGGGGCCGTGAGATTCTCCGGCAGTTATCCATCGCAGCACAGACACATCTTTTCACGTCGGGACTGCCGCGAGTGCCAGCAGGGTGGCCAGGCACATCGACGGCCCGTGGGCCACCGCCACGCCGGGTCGACCTCGGAGGAGAAACACCAGTCCGATAGCACCGGTCAACAGCGGTGGAAGCAGCGCAGCGACGACCCAAGCGTCGAGCCCCGCCATCGCGGCAACACCGCCGAGACCGAAGGCCAATTTGACGTCCCCCGCACCGAAGGCTTTCGGCACGAGCAGATGCACGAGGAGGTAACAGCAGAACAGCGCCGACGCGCCGACACTCACGCGGCTGAGATCCCCGATGGAAACTGCGTACCCCAGCACGACGATCGCCCCTGTCGCCGTCAGGACATTCGGCAGCCGCCTCGACCCGAGGTCGATCCCGGCCATACAGACGCTCCACCAGGCGAACACATACACAGCGACGCTTGCCTCGGCGATCGAACTGCCCATCCACGCCACACACAGCAGAACCGGAATTCCGACCGGGCACCACGATGGATCGAATCGACGAAAAAAAACCGCGGAAAAGCTGCCGACGATCAGCCCGAGGGCGCCTGCCAAAAATATGGTCACCGGTGCAGTGTTCGTTACCGTTCAGATCTATCAGCGTCGAAATCCCAGGATGAAGATTGCCCTGTGTACCAACCAGTGGGGGTGTGGATGAATCAGCACGAGAACAGAGCGCCGCGGATGACGTCAGTTCCCGTCGAGCGCCGCGCGCATGGCTTCTCTCGGAGCGCTTCTTCCAGTGAACTGTTCGACCTGTCCGTAGGCCTGGTTCAGCAACATCGCCAAACCGGAAATGATTACGCCCCCTGCGCCCTCGACGGAAACTGCCAGTGGCGTCGGCCACGGATCGTAGATCGCGTCGAGCACGATCGGTGCGTGCGCAATGGACTCAGCGATCGACGCCACCCCGGCCGATGGAACGGTGCTGACCACCACTGCGGCCTCGGCCGCAGAATCTGCCACCGAGGAATCCACAATATTGAGAAACGTGGTGGCCAGGCCGGCGGCTTCGGCACACATCAGAGTTTCGCGCGCTCGCTCAGCTGAACGGGCGACCACGGTCACCGCCCCGGCCCCGAGCGCGGCCAACGCAACGATCGCGGGCCTCGCGGTTCCGCCGGCACCGACGATCATGACAGCCCGGCCGTCCAGGTCCACCACGCCGTTCTCCGCCAGTGCACCGGTGACTCCGTCGATGTCCGTGCAGTCGGCATGCCATCCGCGCGGTGTACGGACCAAAGTGTTCGCCGATCCGGCCAGCATTGCGCGATCAGTGCGGGAATAAGCGAACTCGAGAGCCGCAACCTTGCCGGGCATGGTCACCGACAACCCCACCCAATCCTGGTCGAGCGCGCCGACGAGACCTGGTAGTTCCTCACCAGTGCACACAATTCGTTCGTATGTCCAGTCGTCGAGTCCGAGGGCACGATAGGCGGCGAGATGCAGTATCGGCGACTTCGAGTGCTCGATCGGACTCCCGAGCACCGCTGCGCGCACGCTCAACGTCCGCTCGAGAGGAAGCCGTCTTCGACCTTGCCGATGTTGGCGAGATGCTCGTTGTAGTCGCGGGTGAACAAGGTCTCACCGGCATTGTTGATGGTGACGAAGTACAGCCAGTCGCCGTCTGCCGGCGTTTCGACGGCTTCGACCGCACCTACGCTGGGCGAGGCAATCGGCGTAGCGGGAAGACCTTCCATCGCGTACGTGTTCCACGCCGTCACGGTCGCGCGGTCTACATCGGTAGTGGCGACCTCCGTGGTATCGAGGGCGTAGTTGACCGTCGAATCGAACTCGAGCTTTTGTGGTTCTGCCAATCGGTTGAGAATCACGCGAGCAACTTTGCCGAAATCGTCCGGCAATGACTCCCGCTCGACGAGTGACCCGGCTACCAACATTTGGTAGGGATCGAGACCGGACCTCTCCCCCGCAGTCAGAATCCCCGTGCTCTCGTAGGTTTTCGCGCTCTCCGACACGAGCTTGTGGAGAATATCTACCGGAGATGCCAACGGATCGAAATCCCAACTGCCCGCAGCGATGAGTCCCTCGAGCTGACGATCCCGATCAGGTACACCACGAACTCGAGCTTCGGCCCACTCTGGAACGCCCAGCGCGGACGGATCGTCGATTGCCCCGGCAGCATTGAAATCTTCGGTGGGGATGCAGGTCGGAGTTCCACTCCCGGTTCTGTCGAGGCAGCTTGCCTCCGAAAGGAGGGTGTAGATCCCTCGTTTCACGGCGTCGGTGTTGACATCGCTGGAATCGTGCAACTGACGCCCCTCCGAGATGACCACACTTCCGACGCGAGCTGACGGATCGATTAGTGCTGCAACAGCTTCCGAGGCCGGTACGTTGCTCGGCAGCAGGTAGAAGCCCGGCTGCACCGACGCAATGGAGGAATTTTGGACGGCAGCTCCCATAAACGCACCGGTGCTTGCAACAACACCCTTGTCGACGGCGGCCGCCCCGATCTGCTCGGCCGTATCGCCTGGATTGACCTGCACTACAACCGACGGACCCGAGCTTCCCGCAGCGAAATCTTCCGACAGACTCGGACCACCGGTCAACTTGTCGAACACGTAGTAGCCACCTCCCGCGATAACCAGCACAAAGATAAGACTCAACGTGAGCGTGAACGACCGACCTCGACGCCGACGACTTTTGGCTGCGCGTTGCTCCCTCGCCTCAGAACGAGTACGGCCCACCTCTTGTGGACCGACACTGTTCACGGCACGAAAGAACTCGCTGTCCTCGTCGACCGGATAACCGATCGGGTCTGTCAAAGCTTCATCATCGTCGTACAACCCAACCGGGTCACTCCCCAGGCAATGTTCTGGGCCGCCCAGGTCACTCCAGTCGCCCCGCCCCTGCGACCTATTGTTGCTCACTCGCCGACCTCCGAGATTGAACCGTGTACTACCGGCTTGATGAACCTGTCTTGCCCCCGTGCGAGCAGACGCGCCGATCGCTCGTCGAGCCAGCCCTGAAGAATTGCCACCGCAGCGGCCTGATCGATCACCGAACGCTGATCCCTGCCGCGCACCCCACTCTCACGAAGCGCGCGCGTTGCGCTCACGGTAGTCAAGCGTTCATCGGACATCCGTATCGGGACGCCGGGGATCCGCTTGGACAGCGCCCGCGCGAAACCTTCCGCAGCTTTGACCGCCGAACCGCTTTCACCTCTGAGGGTTCGCGGAAGCCCGATCACAACCTCGACCGCCTCGTATTCCTCGATGATCGCGGCGACACGAGCAACGTCTGTGAAAGCCGTCACCTTCCCCTTCGACCGAGAAACGGTCTCGACCGGAGTGGCAAGAATTCCGCCTGGATCACTGGACGCGACACCGATACGGACGCTACCGACATCGATTCCGATCCGACGCCCCGAACCAGGGTCGTCGGCGCCAGGGCGATCCGGTTCTCGGGGTCCCCGGCCCGAACTTCTCGAGTTACCTTCCACGATCAGGCGTCTACAGCTTCGACAATCTGAGCCCGCACAGCGCTCAGCGCCTTCGAAATACCACCGGGATTCGAGCCCGAACCTTGCGCGGAGTCACCTTTGCCACCTCCACGACCATTGATGATGGGGCCGAAGCTCGACACGAGTTCACCGGCCTTCACACCGACGTCCTGTGCACCCTTGTTCGCGGCCACTACGAAGGGCACCTTGCCGTCGACGTTTCCGAACAACACGACGACTGCGGGATCCGATCCGAGGCGTCCCTTGATATCCGCCGCGAGTCCACGCAGATCATTGCCTCCCACGCCGTCGGGCGCCTGCTCGATGACGGCCTTCAGTCGGCCGATCTGTTGTGCTTTGTTCGCAATATCACCTGCTGAAGAGAGAACCGCAGCCGCCTTGAATGCGTCAAGTTCCTTCTCCGCGACCCGCAATCTGTCGACGAGGGTCTCGATCCGGCTCGGCACCTCTTCGGTCGGCACTTTCAGCGAAGACGCGACGCCGGCGAGCAAAGCGCGTTCCTTCGCGAGGTACCGATAGGAGTCGAGGCCGACGAATGCTTCGACACGTCGAACACCGGACCCGACGGACGACTCACCGAGCAGCGTCACTGGACCGATCTGCGACGAGTGCTGCACGTGGGTTCCGCCACAGAGTTCCATCGAGAATGGGCCACCGATCTCGACGACCCGGACTTCGTCTCCGTAATTTTCACCGAAGAGGGCCATCGCCCCCATCGACTTGGCACTGGCGAGATCCGTGACCGAGGTATTGACGGGAAAATCTGCGCCGATCGCATCATTGGCGACGGCTTCGATGTCGTCGCGCTGGGATTCGGAAAGACCGCCCTGCCACGAGAAATCGAAGCGTAGGTACCCAGGTTTGTTCAGCGAGCCGGCCTGAACGGCGTTGGGTCCGAGCACCTCTCGCAACGCCGCGTGCACCATGTGGGTACCGGAGTGGCCCTGAGTTGCGCCTTTACGCCAGGCTGGGTCTACGTCGACGCGCACGACATCACCTTCGGTGATCTGACCGCTCTCGACCGTGACCTTGTGTGTCCAGACTTTCTTCGCAATCTTTTGAACGTCGTTGACCTTCACCTGCAGTCCTGGCGCTGACATCGTGCCGATATCGGCGATCTGGCCACCTGACTCCGCGTACAGGGGGCTTCGGTCCAGGATGACTTCGACGGATTCGCCGGCAGTAGCCGTCGGGACGCGCACGCCGCCGGAGATGAGTGCGAGGACGTTTGCTTCGGAAGTCAATTCGTCGAAGCCGGTGAATTCGGTGGCCCCGCGATCGACAAAATCCTTGTAGACGGACAAGTCGGTGTGGGCGTGCTTGCGAGCGCGTGCGTCGTCTTTCGCGCGCTGACGCTGCTCGGCCATCAACGACCGGAAGCCTTCCTCGTCAACTTTCAAGCCTGCTTCCGACGCCATCTCCAACGTCAGATCGATAGGAAAGCCGTAAGTATCGTGCAATGCGAATGCTTCCGCACCGCCGATGGTCGTCCTCCCCGATGCTTTTACCGTCTCGGCGGCAGTGTCGAACAGCTTTGAACCCGAGGTCAGGGTATTGAGGAACGCAGACTCCTCACCGACGGAAACGGTGAGGATGCGGTCGAAACCGCTCTCCAATTCCGGGTACGACTGAGCCATCGTGTCGCGCACAACAGTGATGAACTGAGCCATCGTCCGATCCGGGGCACCGAGCAGACGAGCAGACCTGACAATTCGGCGTAGCAACCGCCGCAGGACGTAACCGCGGCCGTCGTTGCCCGGGTTCACACCATCGGAGATAAGCACGGCGGCTGTACGCGCGTGATCAGCAATCACGCGGAAACGAATGTCGTCCTCGCGGTTTGCTCCGTACTTGCGTCCGCTCAGTTCCTCGGCCTTGGTGATAACCGGTCGAACCAAGTCGGTTTCGTACACGTTGTCGACGCCCTGTAGGAGGAACGCGACGCGTTCCACACCCATGCCGGTATCTATGTTCTGCTTGGGAAGCGGACCGAGAATCTCGAAGTCGTCCTTGCTGGTTCCCTGGCCGCGCTCGTTCTGCATGAACACGAGGTTCCAGATCTCGATATAGCGGTCCTCATCGGCCTCGGGACCACCGTCGATGCCGTACTCGTGGCCGCGGTCGTAGTAGATCTCCGAGCACGGTCCGCAGGGACCGGGGATCCCCATGGACCAATAGTTGTCGGCCATTCCGCGGCGCTGGATCCGCTCGTCGGGAATGCCGGCGAGTTCTCTCCACAACGCGATCGCTGCATCGTCGTCGAGATACGTCGTGACCCAGATTCGTTCGGGGTCCAAACCGTAGCCGCCATCCTCGACGCTTCCGGTCAACAACGACCACGCGTATTTGATTGCGTCACGTTTGAAGTAGTCACCAAACGCGAAGTTGCCCGCCATCTGGAAGAAAGTGTTGTGCCGAGTGGTGATTCCGACATTTTCGATATCCAATGTGCG
>JBBPZN010000077.1:0-16903 GCA_038198705.1 Mycobacteriales bacterium | reverse complement strand
CTCGCAGACACTATCGGAGCAAACCTGGATCGCACTGTATCGCTGTACGGTGGGCGGGATGCGTTGATCGATGTCGTGTCCGACCGGCGGTGGACCTATTCGGAGTTTCTCGCGGACGTGGAACTGTTGGCCGCGGGCCTGCTGGTGCAGGGCGTCGTGAAGGGCGATCGCGTCGGTATGTGGGCGCCGAACTGCCCAGAGTGGGTACTGGCGCAGTACGCGAGCGCCAAAATCGGAGCCATTCTGGTCAATATCAACCCTGCCTACCGCACCCACGAGTTGCGATTCGTACTGAAGCAATCAGGCGTGTCGGTCCTGTTGTCGGCGCAGGAGTTCAAGGGAGCGGACTACGCGGCCATGATCGAGGAGGCCCGTCCGGAGGCTCCTGATCTGCGGGAAGTCGTCTACATCGGCAGCTTCGAATGGGAATTGATGACCGACCGCGGGCACCGCGCGCTGGCCGATCGACCACGAATGGTCGCCGACGTGCAGGACCAACTGCGGGTCGACGATGCGATCAATATCCAATACACCTCGGGTACAACAGGATTCCCCAAGGGTGCCACGCTGAGTCACAGCAACATTTTGAACAACGGATTCTTCGTCGGCGAGCTGTGCCACTACACGGCCGAGGACCGAGTGTGTATCCCGGTGCCGTTCTATCACTGCTTCGGCATGGTCATGGGCAACCTTGCCTGCACAAGCCACGGCAGCGCCATGGTGATCCCTGGACGTGCGTTCGAACCTGCTGCGACGCTTGCCGCCGTCGAGAAGGAGAGGTGCACATCGCTGTACGGCGTTCCGACGATGTTCATCGCGGAACTTGCGTTGCCGGAGTTCGATTCGTTCGATCTTTCGAGTCTGCGGACCGGCATCATGGCGGGTTCGCCGTGTCCTGCGGAGATCATGAAGCAGGTGATCGACAGAATGGGAATGAGTGAGGTGTCCATTTGCTATGGCATGACAGAGACTTCGCCCGTCTCGCTGCAAACTCGTAGCGAGGACACCATCGAACGACGAGTCTCGACGGTGGGTGCGGTAGGTCCACATCTCGAGGTGAAGATCGTCGACCCCACGACCACGGAGACCGTGCCGCGCGGTGAACCGGGGGAGCTCTGCACGCGCGGCTATTCCGTCATGGCCGGGTATTGGCAGAACCCCGAAAAGACCGCCGAGGCCATCGACTCCGAGGCGTGGATGCATACCGGTGACATCGGAGTCATGGACGCCGACGGTTACGTCGCCGTCACCGGGCGGATCAAGGACATGGTCATCAGAGGGGGCGAGAACATCTATCCCCGAGAGATCGAGGAATTTCTGTACTCCCACCCCGATATCCTCGACGCTCAGGTGATCGGAGTTCCCGACGAGAAGTACGGCGAAGAACTGATGGTATGGATCAGAATGCGGGACAACTCGGTACCGCTCGACGCCGCTGCGGTTCGTGCATTCAGCGAGGGAAAACTGTCAAGCTACAAGATCCCGCGGTACGTTCACGTCGTCGATGAATTCCCGACAACGGTCACCGGGAAGGTGCGGAAAGTCGAGATGCGTGAGAGCGCCATCGTAATGCTGGCCGCGGAGTCGCAGTGACCCGCGACGCGGATCGGCCGCCGTCGGGAATACTGAATCACATGACCGATACGCAGTGGACGCCGTCGACCGAGGACATCGAGAATGCTCGCATCACGGACTTTCAGCGCTACGTGCAACGGCGACACGCTCTCGACCTGACCGACTACCGATCGCTGTGGGCATGGTCCACCGAGAATCTCCCCGATTTCTGGCGCGCGATATGGGACTACTTCGAGATCATCGCGGCCGATCAACCCACCGCAACTCTCGAATCCACCGATATGCCGGGGGCACAGTGGTTTACCGATTCCGCGCTGAACTACGTCGACCAGGTCGAGCGACATATCCGAACCGATCGGCCCGCGATCCTGCACGCACACGAGGACGGAACGATCACCCGACTCTCCTGGCAAGAGTTGGCTCGGCAGGCAGCATCGCTGGCCGAGACGTTGAAGACGCGCGGGGTAGCGAAGGGAGACCGCGTCGTCGGCTACCTTCCCAACATTCCCGAGACCGTCATCGCGTTTCTTGCGGTGGCAAGCATAGGTGCGGTGTGGTCGGCCTGTGGACAGGACTATTCCGCATCTGCTGCATCGGATCGCTTGGGGCAACTGGATCCGAAGGTGCTGATTAGCGCCGATGGATACTCCTACGGCGGCAAATTCCACGACAAGACTGCGGACGTGAGCGCGTTGCTCGAGAACTTGCCGACGGTCGGTCTCGTCGTCCAGTTCGGCGCGCATGTCACGGCAGGATCCATCACGTGGGACGAGGCCACTGCCGGAGAGTGCGTGTGGACCAGCGTTGCCGTTCCTTTCGACCACCCGCTGTGGATAGTGTTCTCTTCGGGTACCACGGGATTACCCAAGGGGATCGTGCACAGTCACGGTGGAGTGCTGCTCGAACATCTCAAGTCCGTTGGGCTGCAATCGGATATCGGACCGAACGACACGTTCTTCTGGTACACGAGCCCCAGTTGGATGATGTGGAATTTTCAGGTTGCAGGACTCCTCGTCGGTGCCACCATCGTGACTGCGTCCGGTAGCCCCGGTTTCCCGACGGCCGATGCGCTGTGGACAATCGCTTCTGAACAGAAGGTCACCTTCCTGGGAACCAGCCCGGGGTACGTGCTGTCCTGCATCAAGGCGGGTTCACACCCCGGTGAAGATCACGACCTCGGTGCGCTGCGGGCGATCGGGATCACCGGGTCTTCGCTACCGGCCACATCGTCGATCTGGTTGGCGGACAACATCAGCCGTGACGTCCCGGTATTCTCGATCTCGGGTGGGACCGATGTGGTCTCGGCGTTCGCGGGCGGGGTGCGCACGGTGCCGGTATGGCCGGGCGAACTGTCGGCCCCGTACCTCGGCGTCGCGCTGGCCGCGTACGACGACCATGGTCGGTCGGTGATCGGCGAGGTAGGCGAACTCATCGTCACCGAGCCGATGCCGTCGATGCCCAGTCGGTTCTGGAACGACGAGGACGGATCGCGGTATCACGATGCGTACTTCGATACCTTCGAAGGGGTGTGGCGCCACGGAGACTGGATTACCGTCACCGATCATGGCAGCGTCATCGTTCACGGTCGTTCCGATTCGACATTGAACCGCAACGGGATTCGAATGGGTAGCGCCGACATCTACCAGGCCGTCGAATCCCTACCCGAAGTGGTCGAATCCCTCGTCCTCGGTGTCGAATCCGGCGACGGTAGCTATTGGATGCCGCTGTTCGTCGTGCTGGCCGAAGGTGCCGAACTCGATGAGCCACTACGAGGACGGATCAAGGCGGTCATCAAGGAGCAGGCATCACCTCGGCATGTACCCGACGAGATCATCGCTGCACCCGGAATCCCACACACCAGGACAGGAAAGAAGCTCGAGGTTCCGCTCAAACGGATCTTTCAGGGCGATGACGCCGCTCGCATTCTCGACCGATCGGCGGTCGATGCACCGGATCTCGTGGATTGGTTCGTCGAACGCGGACGAGATCACCGCAGCTGATGCTTCTCGTTCGTCAGAGATTCCCACTCGGCCGGCCCACGCTCACACGGCAAGAGTGTTCTAGAGTCCGGAGGTGCTGATCAGAAACGTCGTCCTCGCCGCGGGCGGCCCGACCTTCGAAGTGCAGACGGTCGGTGGTCGGATCGCCGAGGTGATCCCGGCCGGGCGTGCCTCGCGCGCCACCGAGGGGGAAATCCTCGACGGTCGAGGAGGGGCGTTGTTGCCCAGTTTCGTGGACAATCACGTGCATCTGACGCAGTGGGCGGCATCGTTGACGAGGATCGATGTCGCGGATGCAGATTCTGCCGCCGCCGTCGTGGACATCCTGGCGCGATCCGAGGAGCGGCACGGGCGCGCCATCTTGCGCGCCCAAGGTTTTCGGGACGCACTGTGGCCCGACGTGCCACACAAGGATGTGTTGCAGAGGGCCCTACCGGACCGTCTCGTGGCGATCACGAGCATGGATCTGCACACACTGTGGCTCAGCCCGGCACTTCTGGCCGAACTGTCCATCGATCATCCGACGGGGATACTGCGCGATCACGATTGCATGGAGGGTCTCGGTGCTCTCGACCGACTGGCCGATACCGAGCACGGTGATCGCAGCGTTCTCGACGCCACCGCCGAATTGGCTCGACGGGGCATCACCGCCGTAGTGGATTTCGAGTACGCGGACAACAGAGCTGTCTGGCTGCGTCGCAACGAGATTGGGCAGTCATCTGTAGACGTGTCCATCGCGGTCTGGCCAGAATGGCTCGAACACGAGTTGTCCGTCGGCGCGAGGACCGGTGATCGCATCGGTGACGGGCGACACCTTTCGCTCGGCCCGCTGAAGGTGATGTTCGACGGTTCACTGAACACCCGAACCGCATGCTGTCACGACGCGTATCCCGATGGTTCCGGAACCGGCCTACTTCTCGAGACACCCGCAGACCTCCGCGCACTGATGCGACAGGCATCCGAAGGCGGGATACAGCCGGCTGTCCACGCCATCGGTGACCGCGCGAACTCCCTCGCACTGGACGCGTTCGAGGCCATCGGAACCGGTGGGCGGATCGAGCACGCTCAACAGGTCCTGCCTGCCGACGTGCAGCGGTTCGCCGCGGCAGGCGTCGCAGCATCCATCCAGCCTCAGCATGCGATGAGCGACCGTGACGTCGCCGACGAACTGTGGAGTGGTCGAGCCTCGATCTCCTATCCGTATGCCTCGCTGCATCGCGCGGGCGTAAAGCTGCTGTTCGGCTCCGACGCCCCGGTCAGCGCGCCGTCGCCACTCGATGGCGTCGCCGATGCCGTGTGGCGTACCGACGACGATCGAAGGCCGTGGCAGGTCGAGGAGGCGCTACCGCTGGACGTCGCCTTGGCCGCGGCGTGCGGGGGCCGCCGATCGGTCGACGTCGGGGATGCGGCAGATCTGGTGATACTGGCCGAACACCCCGCGAATCTGGGCAACCGCGAGCTGCGCGCGGATCCGATTCTGGCCACTGTCCGCGCAGAAAAGGTCACATTCGAGCAGGCTGGACCACTATGAGTGGAGTTGCCGAGCGAGGTAGTTGGCGCATCTACGAGGGCTCGGTGCTCTCCGCGCCGCTGGCTGCGGCCCTCTCCGCGTTCGTCGAGCAGGGCTACCACGGGGCTTCGGTGCGTGAGATCGCAGCACGCGCTGGACTCTCCGTACCAGGGTTGTATCACCATTTCCCTTCGAAACAGGCCCTGCTGGTGGGGCTGATGAAGGCCGCCATGGCCGATTTGCTCCAACGGTCGAGGGTCGCAGAAGCAGAAGCTGGGACCTCGCCCAGCGCACGTTTCGATGCCGTCGTCACTTCGTTGCTCCTGTTCCATATGTATCGCCGGGATCAGGCGTTCATCGGATCGACCGAGATCCGCAGCCTCGAAGCCGACAACCGCAGTGAGTACATCGCCCAACGTGACGAGCAGCAGCGCATGCTCGACACGATCGTCCACGACGGCGTCGAGTCGGGCGACTTCGATACCGAGCATCCGGAGGATGCGTCTCGGGCGGTGACAACACTGTGCGTCGGAATCGCAGGATGGTATCGGCCCGGTGGTCCACTCTCGGCGCCAGAACTCGCAGCGGTGTATCTGACGATCGCACGCAGAATTGTCGGTGGTAGTCGATAGTCTCGCGGGATGACTGGACATGACCGCCTGGGCGGGTGCCTACACAGGCTTCGCCGAGTTGGAGTCGATCGTCGGCAGCACTGTAGATTGGACCGGTGCCGAATCCAGGAGAGAAAAACGGCGGTGTGATTTCAGATCGCCGGCTCGTGAATACCGCCGAGCGTTCGGCCGACCGCATCGATGCCGGGGCGGGGCCTAGCGAATTCGTCAGCTGATGTAACGATCGCTACCGGATTCGGAGATGTACTGCAGGGTAACTTTGCTCTAACCGGTACTGCGTTCACTTCGAGTACACCGTCAAGAAATATAATCGTGTTCGGTGCCTGATCGACCTCTGTTCTCAGATGAGTTGTCCAGGGGCGTGTGATTGTGGGAAAGAGAGGCTTCGATTGGACCCGCTAGGTTCGACAGAATCAGGTCAGGAAGCTCAGGGGGAGCAAGAGGCGTCGTTTCCGCTCTCTACTGCTCAGCTCGGGATGTGGTTCGCGCAGCACGTCGATCCGTCCGTTCCTGCAAACATCGCGCAGTACGTCGAACTACGTGGTGCTCTCGACATCGACCTTCTGCAACGAGTGTCGTCCGAAGCAGCACTCGAGATGCAGTCCGGGTTCGTTCGTATCATCGAGGTCGATGCAGAACCGCGCCAATACGTCGATCCCACCCTTGACGATGAACTTGGATACCTCGACCTACGCGGTGAGGACGACCCACGAGCAGTAGCGCACGCGTGGATGCGAGCCGACTACAGCGCTCCGATAGACATGCTCACCGACCGGTTGATCGCCGCGACGGTGCTGCACCTCGAAGACGACCTCTTCTTCTGGTACGAGCGCGTCCATCATGTGGTGCTCGACGGATTCGGTGCGGTCACGTTCATGAATCGTGTCGCCGAGCTCTACACCGCCGCCGTGAACGGCACCGAGCCGAAGAAGAATCTGTCCTCGGACCTGACCAAGGTCTACGACCTCGACGTGACCTACCGGGACTCGACGCGCTTCGAGACCGACCGCGAGTACTGGGCGGATCGCGTGGCGGGGATCGACTCTGCGACGAGCTTGGCCGGGCGCAGTGCAGCGCCCGCACCTGTCAGCCAGATCGACACCACGGCGTTGTCTGCGCTCCAAGGTGCGCGGATCGAAGAGTTGACCACTGCGACGGGTGCAACACTGGCGAGTGTCGTGATCAGCGCGTTTGCGGCCTATCTGGCACAGATGACCGGACGCGAGGACATCATCCTGAGCCTGCCGGTCACCGCACGCACCACCGCAGTACTTCGCCGCTCGGGTGGCATGGTCTCCAATGTCGTGCCCCTGCGTCACGACGTGTCGAGCGACACCACGGTCGAAGAGCTTCTGGCACGTATCGGCACCGAGGTGACCGGTGCGCTTCGGCATCAGCGCTACCGCCACGAAGATATCCGTCGCGATGCCGGCGGTGCCGGCGGGCAGGCATCTTTCTTCGGACCGTGGGTCAACATCATGCTGTTCTTCAGCGAGGTGCGGCTCGGTTCGATGGTCGGTGGGATCAACATCCTGTCCACCGGTTTGATCGAGGATTTCGGGCTCAACCTCTATCAGAGTGTCGCGGGCAGCACGACTCACGTCGATTTCGAGTCGAACCCGAACCTGTACGACTCCGAAGAATCGGCACGTAATCACGCACGCTTCATCAACTTCCTCGACAGGTTCGTCGCGGCAGGGCCGGGCGCCCGAGTGTGGGACCTGGAATTGACCACGGCGGATGAGAAAACCGCCGTGCTGGAGTCGTGGAACGAGACCTCGCACGTGCTCGCCGCGCGGACACTTCTGTCGGACTTCCATGCCCGCGTGGACCTGGATCCCAGCGCCACGGCACTGATCTACGAAGGCTCATCGCTTACCTATGGCGATCTCGGTTCTCGCGTCAGCGCGCTAGCTCGGATGCTGATCGACAAGGGTGTTGGACCAGAGGTGTTGGTAGGCCTGTCCATTCGTCGATCACTCGACTTGATCGTTGCGATGTACGCGATCATCGAAGCCGGAGGCGCATGGGTACCGCTCGATCCGGATCATCCCGCCGATCGCACCGCCTACATTCTCGACTCTGCGCAACCATTGTGCGTTCTCGTCGTCTCGCGCGACGGCGTCGAATTACCGGACGGCACCGACACGGTCCAGGTCGACCTACTCGACTACGCAGCGCTGAAATCTACACGCGTGCACGAGCGTGATCTCCTCTCCCCGCTGCGACTCGACAACACCGCATACGTGATCTATACCTCGGGTTCCACTGGCCGACCCAAGGGCGTCGCAGTCACTCATGCGGCGATCGACAATCAGCTCCAGTGGATGCGCTCGGAGTACGAACTCGATGCCACCGACGTCTATCTTCAGAAGACGGCGACGACGTTCGACGTTTCACTGTGGGGCTTCTTTCTGCCCCTTCAAGTCGGCGCCACTATGATCCTGGCCACTCCCGACGGGCATCGAGACTCGATCTATGTCGCGGACAAGATCGCCGAACATGACGTAACTGTCACAGATTTCGTGCCGTCGATGCTCACGGTCTTCGTCGCGAACGCGCCGATCGGCACATGCGGTTCGTTGCGACACGTGTTCGTCATCGGTGAAGCGTTGCCGGTGGAGACTGCAGCAGCATTTCGTGAATTGACCGAGGCCGGGTTGCACAACTTGTACGGCCCTACCGAAGCTGCAGTCTCGGTGACCTACTACGAAAGCGGTGTACAAGACGAAAGAACCGTTCCCATCGGCGTTCCCGAATGGAACACCAAGGCTTTGGTACTCGACGGCCGACTTCGGCCCAGCCCGATCGGAGAAAGCGGCGAACTCTACCTGGCGGGCGTGCAGTTGGCTCGCGGCTACGTTGGCCGGCCCGATCTGAGTTCGGACCGCTTCGTCGCCAACCCATTTGGGAACGTGGGGGAGCGGATGTACCGCACCGGCGATCTCGTGCGATGGCGCGCGGACGGCACCATCGACTACATCGGGCGTACCGACTTCCAGGTCAAATTTCGCGGGCAGCGCATCGAGCTCGGGGAAATCGAAACGGTTCTTCTTGCGCACCAGTCGATCTCGCAGGCGGTCGCGCTCGTCGTCTCCACTGCTACCGGCGAGCAGCTCGTAGCCTATGTTGTGCCCGGTCCAGGTGCTGCGCTCGACGCGGCTGAGGGTACCGAATTCGCATCTCACTCGCTCCCGTCGTACATGGTGCCTTCTGCCATCGTCGTTCTCGACGCACTGCCACTGAACACCAGCGGCAAACTGGACCGAAAAGCGTTGCCGGAGCCGGTGTTCAGCAGTGCCAAGAAATACCGTGCCCCGCAGAGCAGAGCCGAGTACGTGGTCGCAGGTGTCTTCGAAGACGTCCTCGGCGCATCGCACGTCGGTCTCGACGAGGACTTCTTCGAACTGGGCGGTAACTCGCTGATCGCAACGCAACTCGTCACGCGGGTGGGAACTGCGCTCGGCATCCGTCTCGGTGTCCGAGAGTTGTTCGAAGCACCGACGGTCGGTGCGCTCGCATCGCGAGCGGAAACTGCGATCGAACAGGGATCCGCAGGCCCACCACTGACTGCCGGTCCTCGGCCGGATGTTCTGCCCCTGTCCCTTGCCCAGCAACGTATGTGGTTCCTCAACCGTTTCGATCCGGACACGGCGGCGTACAACCTGCCGTTCATGGTGCGACTGACCGGCGACGTGAACGAAGTGGCGCTGTCCCAGGCATTTGCGGACGTGGTCGCTCGTCACGAAACGCTGAGGACGGTCTACCCGCAGGTCGACGACTCACCTCAGCAGGTCATCCTTCGCACCGAGGAAGTGTTCGAGGGAATCGCCGCCATCGAGGTCGACGAGTCATCTTTGATGAGCAAACTGGTGGATCTCACGCGCGGAGGGTTCGACGTAGCGGCCGCAGCTCCCTTCCGCATCGAGCTCTACAAACTGGGCGACAACGAGTACGTGCTCGCAATGGTTCTGCACCACATCGCCGCAGACGGTTCGTCGTTCGGTCCGCTCGCACGCGACATCATGGTGGCGTACGAATCTCGATCTGCGGGACGTGCTCCGGGATGGGCCCCGCTGGAGATCCAGTACGCCGACTACTCCCTCTGGCAGCGCGAAGTCCTCGGTGTCGAGGGCGAGCCTGCGTCGTTGTCCGCCGGTCAGATCCACTTCTGGCTTCGTACTCTCGACGAGCTACCGGATCAGCTGAATCTCCCGACGGATCGTCCACGTCCTGCTGTCGCGACCAACGGCGGTGGCAAAAGCCGGTTCGACATCGACGCTCGGATTCACCAGGGACTGAGCAACGTTGCACGCCTGCACCAGGCCTCACTCTTCATGGTCGTCCAAGCGGCGTATGCAGTGCTCCTGTCGCGTTTGAGCGGAACTACCGACATCGCAATCGGTGCTCCGATCGCGGGTCGAGCTCACGAAAAGCTCGACAGCATGATCGGGATGTTCGTCAACACTCTGGTGCTGCGTGCTCGCGTCGACCCTCACGATTCGTTCGACGATCTACTCGATCAGGTACGCAACACCGATCTCTCGGCCTTCGCGCACGCGGACATTCCGTTCGAGCGCCTTGTCGAGGTGCTCAACCCATCTCGTTCGAGTGCGCGCCACCCGTTGTTCCAAGTTGCCTTGTCCCTGGAGACCGCTCGCGAGCGTGAACTGGATTTCGCCGGGTTGCGGGTCGTTGCAGAGGAACTCGACGTTCCGATCGCCAAATTCGACCTTCAGCTGTGGTTGACCGAACACCACGACGAGAACGGTCGCCCGGATCGGATCGAAGCGACCTTCGATTATGCAACCGATCTGTTCGACCTCTCGACGATCGAAGGATTCGCCGAGAGGTTCCTCCGAATTCTCGATGCGATCGTTGCGGATGCGTCGGTGCTGCTCGGTGCGATCGACATTCTTGCGGAAAACGAAGCTCGGGAGCTGACGTCGGTTCACGGGGGTGTTCCCGAGTCTCAACGGCTACTTCCAGAGTTCCTCGTGGCCGGTGTAGAGGCAAACCCCGAGGGCATCGCGGTGCATGCCTCCGGCACGGAGATGACGTACCGGGAACTCGACGACATCACCGATCGCTACGCTCGCCATCTGATCGACCGCGGCGTCGGTCCTGAAACGATTGTGGCTCTGGCCTTCCCCCGTTCACTCGAGATGGTCCTGTCGATTTGGGCAATCGCAAAATCGGGAGCCGCGTGGGTCCCGGTGGACCCCGAGTACCCAGTCGACCGCGTTCGGCACATGCTGTCCGATTCGGGCGCCGTCATCGGAATCACGTCGGCAGCGCGACTCGACGAGCTGCCCGCGACGTGTGAGTGGTGGGCAATCGACGACCCGGCATTCGAGAGGGCCGTCTCCAGCTTTCCAGCCGAGTCGGTCACCGACGCAGTACGCACCACTCCATTGCGACTCGACCATCCGGCCTACGTCATCTACACGTCCGGTTCAACAGGCTTACCCAAGGGCGTCAGCGTCACCCACCGCGGACTGTCGGGCCTCGTCGACCAGTCTCGTGAGCTGTACCGGGTCACGCCGAAGTCTCGTTTCCTGCATGTCATTTCGCCGAGCTTCGATCCGTCAGTACTGGAATGGGCTTTGACAGCGTCCGCAGGTGCCACCTTGGTCATTGCACCGCCGACGATTATCGGCGGGCCGGAACTGCACAGGCTCTTTGCGGACGCAGCAGTGACTCACGCGATCATCACCCCCGCAGTTCTCGGCTCGATGGATTCTGCAGGCCTCGACGAGTTGGAGTTGCTCTCTGTCGGCGGCGAGGCGTCGGCCACTGATCTCGTAGCTCGTTGGTCACCCGGCCGTCGGTACTTCAATGCATACGGGCCTACCGAAACAACGATCGTCTCCACGCGCGGAGAGCTGTTCGCCGGAGAGTCGATCACCGTCGGCGGGCCGGTGCCCGGCGTCGGCGCGCTGATTCTCGATACCCGGTTACAGCCGGTTCCTGCAGGTGTCGCAGGAGAGCTCTATCTGTCAGGCGAAGCAGTCGCACGTGGTTACTACCGGCGCGCCGGGTTGACGTCGGACAGGTTCGTCGCCGATCCGTACGGCGACCCCGGCACGAGGATGTATCGGACAGGCGATGTCGTTCGCTGGACCAAAAAATTCGCGATCGAGTATGTGGGTCGCTCCGACTTCCAGGTCAAGGTTCGTGGATTTCGCATCGAGCTGGGCGAGATCGACGCTGCCCTCGAGACCTTCCCTGCCGTCACGTTCGCAGCCACGCTCGGTCACGAAATGGCCTCGGGTCACACGGCTCTCGTGTCCTACGTGCACGGGTCCGCGAGTATCGACAGTGGAGAACTGTCCACCTTCGTCGGTCGTATGCTGCCGAGCTACATGGTTCCGTCGGCAATCATCGTTCTCGACGACGTGCCGCTCACTCCGATCGGCAAACTTGACCGTCGTGCACTGCCTGAACCAGAACTCGGTATCAGTTTCCGCCAGTTCCGTGCGCCTACGACTCCGATCGAGGAAGCGGTGGCGACCGTTTTCAGCGATGTACTCGGCGTTCCTGTCGTCGGCCTCGACGACGACTTCTTCGAGCTCGGTGGTAACTCCCTCGTGGCCACGCAGGTCGTCGCACGGCTGGGTGCGGCATTGGATGCGCAGGTGCCGGTGCGTGTGCTCTTCGAGTTTCCGACCGTGGCGCAGCTCGCTATCCGTGTGGAGCAGGAAGCCGGCCGGGGAGCTCGCATTGCGTTGACCAGAGGCGTTCGGCCGGAACGTATTCCGCTGTCGCTTGCTCAACAACGCATGTGGTTTCTCAACCGATTCGACCCGGAATCGGCCACCTATAATCTTCCGATAGCGCTGCGTCTGTCCGGTGTACTCGACGTGCCTGCACTTCAGGTCGCGATCATGGACGTCATCGATCGTCACGAGTCGCTGCGCACCGTGTTCCCCGATTCGGCAGAAGGGCCACACCAGGTGGTCCAAGATGCTGCGCAGATCGTGCCGAACCTGATGCCGGTCCACACCACGGCTGCGGAACTGCAGAGGGCCATCGCTCATCTCGCGTCGACGGGCTTCGACGTCACTGCCGACGTGCCGGTTCGCGCGCAACTCTTCGAGATCACCCCTACCGAGCACGTCCTGACGATGGTGGTGCACCACATCTCCGCCGATGGCTGGTCGATGGGGCCACTCGCGCGCGACGTCATGATCGCGTACGCAGCACGTACCGAATGGGAATCCCCGGCGTGGGTTCCTCTCCCGGTCCAGTACGCGGACTACACGCTGTGGCAGCGAGCGACACTCGGGTCCGAGGACGATGACACGTCGTTGATCTCGCAGCAGTTCAAGTACTGGAAGAGTACGCTGAAGGATCTTCCCGACCAGTTGGACCTGCCCACCGATCGTCCGCGTCCGGCCCGGCAGTCGTTCGGGGGCGGGACCGTCGAATTCGAGATCGAACCGCGTATCCACCAGGGTCTGCTCGATCTCGGACGCGAACGCAACGCATCGCTGTTCATGGTCGTGCATGCGGCCTTGGCGGTCCTGTTGGCGCGACTGTCCGGAACCGAGGACATCGCGATCGGTACGCCGGTCGCAGGCCGCGGTGAGCAAGCGCTCGACGACGTGGTGGGCATGTTCGTCAACACGTTGGTTCTTCGGACCGGGGTCGACGGACACGAGTCGTTCAACGATCAGTTGGCGCATGCAAGAGATGCCGCGCTCGGTGCGTTCGCGCACTCCGACATACCGTTCGAGCGGCTCGTCGAGGTTCTCAACCCGTCGCGCTCCACCGCACGTCACCCTCTCTTTCAGGTGATGCTTTCGTTCGAGAACCTCGGACCGACACATCTGGATCTGCCTGCCCTGAGTATCGACAGCGTCGATCTCGACGTTGCTGTGGCAAAGTTCGACCTCCAGCTCACCCTCACAGAGCGACTGACCTCTGGCGGCCATGCGGACGGGCTATCAGCCGAATTCATCTACGCCACAGATATATTCGACGAATCATCCGTGTCCGCTTTCGCTGACCGCTTCCTGTACGTACTCGACGCGGTCATCAAGGACTCGACGGTTGCGGTCGGAGACATCGAGCTATACGACGCAGTAGAGCGTGGTCTGATCCTGAAGTCTTGGAACAAGACCGAGCATCCACTCGATCCCGAGGCGACCCTGCTCGATGCGTTCGACGCTCGAGTAGCAGCACATCCCGACTACGCAGCCGTAGTGTTCGACGGCAGTTCGACCACGTACGCCGAGTTCGATGCCGAGGTCAATCGTCTGGCGCGGGTTCTCGTCGACTTCGGAGCAGGCCCGGACGTTCTCGTCGCGGTAGCGATGCGCCGTTCACTCGACATGATCGTGGCGTTGTATGCCGTTCTTCGGTCCGGTGCAGGTTACGTACCGATCGACCCTGACCAGCCGTCCGAACGCAACGAGTACATCCTCGACGTGGCAGCACCCGTCGTGGTGCTCACGTCGAAGCGTGACGAGTTCGAGTCCTCGTCGAATGTCGACGTACTCGTGGTCGACGATTTGGGCCTCGAGTCCGTGTCCTCACATTCGCTGACCGATAGCGACCGACACGCACCCCTGCGCGCGAGCAATATCGCATACGTGATTTTCACATCGGGCTCAACCGGACGACCCAAAGGTGTTGCGGTCTCCCACTCTGCGGTGGTCAACCAGGTCTCATGGCTCGTCGCCGAGTACAAATTCGACGACACCGACGTGGTTTTGCAGAAGACTCCGTTCACTTTCGACGTATCGGTGTGGGAGTTGTTCGGCGCATTGGCGGTCGGCGCCCGCCTCGTGGTCGCGGTGCCGGACGGACACCGCGATCCTGGATACCTCGTGTCGGTCGTCGAATCGGAGTCGGTGACGACGACGTCGTTCGTTCCGTCGGTTCTGTCGGCATTCGTCGCCGCTGTGCCCACAGGCGGCTGCTCGTCGCTGCGGCACGTGCTCGTAGCCGGTGAGGCATTGCCCGCATCGATCGTCGATTCAGCGGCGGCTGCTCTACCGTACGCGGCGTTCCACAACCTCTACGGGCCAACTGAATTCGCAGTTCATGCTACTGCGCGTCCGGTCGCGAACGTGACCGGGTGGAGTGTCTCCGGAGCGTCGGCCCCGATAGGTTCGCCGGTATGGAACACCGGCGTGCGCGTTCTGGACACTCGGCTGCGTCCAGTCCCCATCGGTGTCGCAGGAGAGCTGTATCTGACGGGCACTCAGGTTGCGCGCGGCTACTTCGGTCGCCCCGACCTGACAGCCGACCGATTCGTCGCCTCCCAGTTGGGCGACGGTGGGCGCATGTACCGGACCGGGGACCTCGTACGGTGGACCGCGTCCGGTGAGCTCGAGTATCTGGGTCGTACCGACTTCCAGGTGAAGCTGCGCGGGTTGAGGATCGAGCTGGGTGAGATCGAATCTGCCTTGCTCGGTCATAGGTCCGTCGCGCAGGCCGTCGTATTGGTGCGCTCGGATCAACTGGTCGGATACGTCGTTCCGGTCGACGGTGGTTCGGTCGACACCGGGCTGCTGCAAGGTGCGGTCTCGAAGGTCCTACCTACGTACATGGTTCCGTCGACGTTCGTAGTGCTCGAAGCCCTGCCGATCGGTGCGTCCGGCAAGCTCGACCGGAATGCTTTGCCGGACCCGATCTTCGAGGCGAAGGAATTCCGGGCCCCGCGCACTCCTGTCGAAGAGATCGTGGCAGGTGTGTTCGCCGAGGTGCTGGGGGCTCCGCGCATCGGTCTCGACGACGACTTCTTCGAACTCGGCGGAAACTCGCTGATCGCGACGCAGGTCGTGTCGCGAGTGGGTGCAGCACTGGGTGCACGAGTACCGGTTCGAGTTCTGTTCGAGGCGTCCTCGGTCGAGAGCCTGGCCGCGCGTGCCGAATCGCACGTCGGCGGCGGACGGGTCTCGCTGGTTGCAGGTGTACGGCCGGACCGTGTTCCGTTGTCGTTCGCGCAACAACGGATGTGGTTCCTCAACCGATTCGACACCGAATCGGCCGTGAACAATCTTCCCGTTGCCATCAGACTCACCGGGAATCTGGACGTCTCGGCGTTGCAGGCTGCGATCGCCGACGTGCTCGAACGGCACGAGTCGCTGCGTACCGTGTATCCGGAGACTGATGGCGTTGCTGCACAGGTGATTCTACCGACGGCATCAGCGGTCCCGGTTCTGTCGCCGGTAACGGTCCGTGAGGACGAACTGATAGCACGGATAACCGAGGTCATGTCGACGGGCTTCGACGTCACAAGCGAAGTTCCGCTGCACGCGGAGCTATTGGCGCTGTCGGACACCGAATTCGTTCTCGTGTTCGTGGTGCACCACATCAGCGCCGACGGTTGGTCCATGGGGCCGCTGACCCGCGACGTGATGGTTGCGTACGCGGCCCGCACCGTAGGGGAGGCACCCGGTTGGGCACCGCTTCCGGTGCAGTATGCCGATTTCACGCTGTGGCAGCGTGAGGTTCTCGGTGACGAGAAGGACCCGAGTTCGCTGATCTCGTCGCAAGCAATTTATTGGACGAACGCACTCGCCGATCTGCCCGAAGAATTGGTGCTTCCATTCGATCGACCTCGACCTGCAGTGCAGTCGTTCGACGGTGGAACCGTTCGGTTCCGGATCGAACCGGAACTGCACCGGGATCTCGTCGGTATGGCACGCCGCACCGGAACCACTCTGTTCATGGTCGTCCATTCGGCATTGGCCGTTCTGCTGGCGCGCCTTTCCGGAACGTCGGACATCGCGATCGGTACTCCGATCGCAGGACGCGGCGAAGCTGAACTCGACGACGTCATCGGGATGTTCGTCAACACACTCGTGCTGCGTTCGGACGTCGAGGGCAGCAAGTCGTTCGCCGAACTGCTCGAAGCGAACCGCGAGAGTGACCTCAAAGCGTTCGGACATGCGGACGTGCCGTTCGAGCGGTTGGTGGAAATCCTCAACCCTGAGCGATCCACTGCACGGCACCCGCTGTTCCAGGTTGCCCTATCGTTCCAAAACCTTCCCCAGACCAGTTTCGAACTGCCGGGGCTGAAAGTCGAGGCCGTCGATTTCGACATCGACGTCGCGAAGTTCGATCTGTCGCTGCTGCTGTCGGAACACACCGACCAAGCGGGCACTCAGAGGGGTATCTCCGCCGAATTCACTTATTCGTCTGCACTGTTCGATGCCGAGACCATCGAGGTG
>JBBPZN010000076.1:0-4183 GCA_038198705.1 Mycobacteriales bacterium | reverse complement strand
TGCTTCTCGTCTGAACGTGCGAGCAGCAGTAGGTCCTCGATGAGTCGGCGCATTCGGCGCGCTTCGGGGAGCAACGACTCGTCGATAAGCGCCTTGTCGATCAGATCTGGCCTCGACTCAGCGAGTTCCAGCGCGGCAGTGATCGTCGAGAGTGGGCTACGAAGTTCGTGCGAAGCGTCGCTGACGAATTGCTGTTGTGCCCGTTGACCTGAATACAATCGCTCCAACATTTCATTCATGGTCCTCGCGAGTCGAGCGATCTCGTCACGCGTCTCCGGAACCGGGACACGTTCCCCTAGTTGACCGTTGGTTATCGACGCGACACGTGTTCGAATCTCTTCGACAGGGCTCAAGGCCGAGCCGACGAGGCGGTAGGTTACGAGCGCGACGAGTGCTATCACCACCGGGCCAACGACGGCCAGCAGAACTGCGACGGTAGCGACGACGTCTTCCACCGGCTCACGGTCGGCCCCAACCAGCACAGTCACCGGTCCGTTCACTGATCTCGCACCGCGGCCCGCGACCCAGAAATCACCGATCTCATTGCGTTCGACACGCCCCAGATCCTCGGTGTGCGCGGGCGGTACCGCCCGCGTCGACAGTGATGTGCTCGCGTCTCCGCGAGAGGACGCCTGCATGACGCCAGCCGCATCGACGACTTGAATGATCCCGATCTGACCGTCGGTGCCCAACAACGCTTCGTCAATCTGAGAGGGCGAATCGGTCTCGAGCTGCTCGGCGACCTGGACAGCACGTGCGGCCGCGGCAGTCCGGGCAGACGACTCGAGCGAGTTGTACAAAACACCCAATAGTGCGCCGCCCGCAGCGATCAGACACACAGCCACGACCAAGGTGGATGCAACCGCTGATCGCACCCGAACGGTCCACAACCGTGGTCGAAAAACATCGAGGTAGGAGCGCACTAACCCAGTGTCCTGCCTGCTCGCCTAGAACGTGCACAATCTTCAGCATCTCTTCAGGAGCGCTCTGCCAGAGTCCCTGGCTATGACCACCACACACCTGCTGGCAAGCAAAGTCTCCGAGGTGACCCTGTACTTCTGGACTATCAAGATCTTGGGTACAACCGTCGTCACTGCGGCTTTCGTTATCGCCATCATCGGTTCGGTTGCCTACCTCAGTGTTTCCAGCTCTACTGTCCCCGGTGCAGAGAAAGCGCTTCGAACGCACCGAGTTGGCTCAGTCGGCGGCACCGAGCGCGAGACGGTAGCCAACTCCGCGCACGGTCTCGATGCTTTTACAGCCGAAGGGCAGATCTACCTTCTTGCGTAGATAGCCGATGTAGACCTCGACGATGTTCTCGTCCCCGTCGTAATTCACATCCCACACCGATCGCACGATCTCCGATTTGGTCACCACGGTCCCGCTGCGCCGCATCAGAAACTCGAGCACACTGTACTCGCGTGGGGTGAGGGTCAATTCAGATCCTGCCCGGGTGACTCGGTGGCGCGCCGGATCCAATTGCAGATCACCAGCAGTCAACACTGCAGGACGCTCCGGGGCACCTCTCCTGACCAAAGCACGCAATCGCGCAACCAACACCACGAAAGAGAACGGTTTGATCAGATAGTCGTCGGCTCCGAGATCGAATGCGTCGGCCAGATCGTATTCACCGTCTTTCGCGGACAGCATCAAAATCGGTGTCCAGACGCCCTGCGCCCGGAGATCTCGAACGATGTCGTAGCCGTGTTTTCCCGGCAACATGATGTCGAGAACCAGTGCATCGAAGTCCCCGGCGACAGCGCTGTGGAACCCGTCGTCGCCGTCGTGGGCGACCTCGACGGTAAAGCCCTCGGCAACCAAACCCCGCCGCACCATCTCCGCCAGACGTACTTCATCCTCGACCACCAACACTCGCATCGAGAACTCCCTACGTTGTTGTACTTAGATCTTGAACGAGTACATCAGAACCCAGCTGTGACCGGCGATACGCTCTCAGCGGTTCTTCAGGGAAACATCTGAACACTGGTACTCGTGATCCTTTCCTCATCGACGTCCGCCGTCCATACGACGGTCACCGAAGTTCTCACCGAATCTGCCACAGCCGACGTCGAGTTCGTAGGGCTGGCGATTGCCCTCGGACTTGTCGTACTCGGCACGGTGCTGCGGACTCACCGCGGCGACCGAGTCGACGGTGCAATCTTTTCGGCACTGGGCTACGCCTCAGCAGTACTGGTCCTTGCCGTCGCGGTGCACAGCAACGGCGCTCTGACCGGAGCCGACGGTCCCGTAACTCGCTGGTTTGTCGATCACAGAAATCCTGTACTGAATAACCTCGCAATAGCCGTCACTAACGCAGCCGGCCCAGCCGAAACGGCTGCATTGGGTGTCCTGGTCGCAGTACTTCTGGTGTGGCGAACCAAGCGGTACGGCCCTGCTTTGGTGATGCTGGTAACCGTCGCCGCCGCCGCCATTGTGTGCACTGCGCTGAAACTGATCGTCGGACGCGAGCGACCGCCGCAGTCGATTCAGTTGATGCTCGAAACCGATCCTTCATTCCCGTCAGGTCACGTCACCGGGACAGCCGCCCTACTGCTGATGATCGCGCTTATCGTCAGCGCGCGGCAATCAACGGCAGTGCGAACACTGCTCCTCAGCACGGCCATCGCTATGACGATCATTGTTGCGGGCACTCGCATGTATCTCGGAGTCCACTGGCTCACCGATGTCAGCGCCGGGGCCCTACTCGCAGCGTGCATGGTCACCCTCGGCGGCTACGCACTTCACCGACTCGATGTTGCGGCCGTTGACGAGTCCACACCATCACGGCTCATCATGAACAAGATCTCAACGTGACGTCCGCGTTGGCGGGAGGCGTTCTCGACCCGAGCACCCTCGTGGGGACATTCGGGCTACTGGGGTTGCTCACCGCAGTCTTCATCGAAACGGGCCTACTGCTCGGATTCTTCCTACCCGGCGACTCGCTGCTCTTCACTGCGGGCGTACTTGCAGCTCAGGCCGAGCCGTTCATCCCCCTGTGGGCCATCCTGATATCCGTGCCGATTGCAGCGGCGCTCGGTGATCAATGCGGCTATCTGATCGGCCGGGCCGCCGGCCCTACAGTCTTCGATCGCCCCGGTGCCATACGCCTCGGACCCGCTCAACTTGCTCGTGCCCGATCATTTTTCGACACCTACGGCGCTCGCACAATCGTTCTCGCCAGTTTCATCCCTGTCATCCGAACAGTTGCGACCGTCATAGCTGGGGCTTCCGAGATGAAATAACGGAGTTGTCGTAGTCTCGGTTCTCCCGATCGCCCTGAACTACCTCCGGGGATTACTAAACAGGCGCACAGAAGCGTCTACGTGCAATAACCGAGGACTGCATGGATAGTAGGAAAATGCCTCATTCCTGGCCCGCTCACCTCGATGTCGGTGCAGTGCGGTTCGCGCGACCGACTGCCAACTATGACGAGGTCATGGTCTTCTACCGCGACATCGTCGGACTACCGGTGCTAGCTCAATGGCGGAATCACAGCGGCTACGACGGGGTGGTGTTCGGCCTGCCGGGAGCCGCTGTTCATATGGAATTGTTGCAGTCCAGCGAATCGCTCGATCTACCCGAACCGGACCTCGAGAACCAACTAGTTCTCTACCTCAACGGGCCTGTCGCCTTGGCTGCCGCATGTGGACGGTTCGCCGAATACGACCAAAGTCCGGTTACAGCAACCAATCCGTATTAGACGAACAACGGCGCTGTGTTGTACGAGGATCCCAACGGATGGCTAGTGGTACTGGTTCCATGGAAATTTGAATAAGTGAATGTATCCGCGATTTCCGGACAGCACCCCTATCGGCTGTTCACACTTATGCGTGGGGCACGACGAGCACTGGACATTTCGCTTCGCGAAGGACGGCCATCAGGGTGGTTCCGCACGCGAGGCCTCGCTCGTGGCCGAGAACAAGCAACTGAGCACTCCTGGACACGGCGACCAGTTCCGATCCTGAGCCGGCCTCAGCGTAGACGGTCGATACATGGACCGCAGGATAGTCGCCGACGAACGACTCCAGCCTGAGGTTCATCGACGATTCGGGATGCGAGCCACCGTTCATGCCCCCGACAATGTGCGCGACAACCTCCGAGATCGAGCGAGTGTGAATGGCCATGACATCGGTCCTTCTGATCGAAGCTTCACGAAACGCTTCTGCAACAACGACATCGGGTT
>JBBPZN010000075.1:0-48536 GCA_038198705.1 Mycobacteriales bacterium | reverse complement strand
GAGACGAAGTTGTCCGAGGCGATCCCCGCTAGAACGGAGGCCATTACGGTGAGGACCAGCCCTGCTGTGAGGCCGGATTTCTCGGATGCGGAAAAGTTGTTCATAGGTCGACAGTGTCTCATCCGGCACCCTGTCCGATACCGCTCGGGAATCCGAAGGGAAGATGAGGTGATGGTTGTCGACCGAATCGACAACCAGATCAGAAGATCATTTCATCTGGAAGGAACACGGCCTGTGACAGCAAAGCTCTGGGCAGTGAGTGACATCCACATCGGTCACCGAGGAAATCGTCCGGTCACCGAGGATATTCACCCCGAGTCACCGGAAGATTGGTTGATCGTCGCGGGAGACGTCTCGGAGAAAACCGACGACATCAAGTGGGCACTCGAGTTGCTCCGAAGTCGATTCGCCAAGGTCATCTGGGTACCCGGCAACCACGAACTGTGGACGACGGTCAAGGATCCAGTGCAGATTCACGGTGCTGCGCGGTACGAGTACCTGGTGAATCTGTGCCGTGAGATCGACGTCGTCACGCCCGAGGACCCCTATCTTCTGTGGGAGGGCGAAGGCGGACCGGCGAGATTGGTGCCGATGTTCTTGCTGTACGACTACTCGTTTCTCCCTCGTGGGGCCGTGGACAAGGACCACGGGCTTGCGATCGCGCGCGAGAAGAATGTAGTCGCCACCGACGAGTTCTTGCTCTCGTGTGAGCCGTACGCCAGCCGAGACGCATGGTGTCGAGCCCGCATCGAGAGCACCAGGACCAGACTCGACGCCCTCGATCTGTCGATTCCTACGGTGCTGATCAACCATTTTCCGTTGGTGCGACAGCCCACCGAGGTGCTTTTCTATCCGGAGTTCGCGTTGTGGTGCGGTTCCACTCTGACCGCCGACTGGCATACGCGCTACAACGCCCTGTGCGCGGTGTACGGCCACCTCCACATCCCTCGTACGACGTATTACGACGGGGTGCGCTTCGAGGAAGTCTCGGTCGGATATCCACGCGAATGGCAGCGGCGCGGGCTGCCCGACAACGTGCTCAGACAGATACTCCCCGTGCCGGAGTATCCCGAGGGCACCTTGAACAAGTGGGGCGGACACTTCACGGTGACACCCGAGATGGAAGCCGAAGTCGAGAAGATGAGGTCTCAGCAGTGATCGAGTCGATCCTTCCCAATGGCGTCGTCGCCGCCGAATTGTTCGCTGACCCGCCGGGGTTGGAACCGCATCCGCTCGAAGCTCATCTGGTCGCCAAGGCAGTGGACAAGCGCAAGCGGGAGTTCAGCTCTGCGCGCCATTGCGCCCGCCTGGCGATGGGCAAGCTGGGTGTCGATCCAGCGCCGATCATGCGAGGAAGTTCGGGCGCCCCGCAATGGCCGAGAGGAGTGGTCGGGAGCCTGACGCATTGCGACGGATATCGCGGTGCAGTCGTGGCGTATTCGATGCAGGTTCGTTCCGTCGGAATAGACGCCGAACCACACGATGCACTACCCGACGGGGTTCTCGATGCGGTGAGTCTCGAAGCCGAACGAACATGGCTACGCACCGCGTCCGGTGATACGGACGTGCACTGGGATCGTTTGCTGTTCTGCGCCAAGGAAGCAACGTACAAGGCGTGGGAACCTTTGACCGGTCGATGGTTGGGTTTCGAGGATGCGCACATCACGTTCGATCGCACCGGTTCCGGCGGCGACGTCTCGGGAACCTTCCACTCTCGTCTCCTCGTGTCCGGTGAAACCATCGACGGCCCGCCACTGACTTCGTTCGACGGCAGATGGCTCGTCGCCGAGGGTCTGATCGTCACCGCGATCGCAGTGACCTAGCGATCCACCCGGCGAAGAAGCCGCCTGGCACAATGAACTCTCGTGTCTTCACGCGGAAAGCTGTCCTCCGGTCTCGTCGGTGCCGGGTTGTTGATCGTGGACAAGGGGCCGGGGGTCACCAGCCATGACGTCGTCGCCTCGTGTCGCAAACTTCTGCACACTCGGAAGGTGGGGCATGCGGGCACGCTCGACCCGATGGCCACCGGTGTGCTCGTCCTCGGGATCGAACGCGCCACGAAGATGCTGGGGCTTCTCGCGTTGACCACGAAGGCGTACACGGCAACGATCCGACTCGGACGCAGCACCACCACCGACGATGCGGAGGGTGAGACAATCGCGGATGCGACGGCGCACGAGGTGACCGATTCGGCGCTCCGAGAACAGATCGCTCTTCTGTCCGGGGACATCGAGCAGATTCCGGCGAGCGTCAGTGCGATCAAGGTGGACGGGCAACGTGCCCACAAGCTGATACGTGCAGGTGAGGAGTTCACCCTGCCGGCTCGAAAGGTCAGTGTGACGAGGTTCGACCTACTTGCTCGGCGAGATGTACCCGACTCCGGTTTCGTCGATCTCGATGTCGACGTCGAATGCTCTTCTGGAACCTACATTCGCGCGCTCGCGCGTGACCTCGGTGCAGCTCTCGGCGTCGGCGGCCACCTGACCGTGCTGCGGCGCACGCGAGTGGGCCCGTTCACTCTGGAGCATGCACGCACGCTCGAGGAGCTCGCGGAGAACCCTGGAGTAAGCCTCGACATCGACGAGGCCGCGCGCACAGCTTTTCCGCACCGGCAACTCGACGCCGACGAAGCGGAATCGGTCAGCCAGGGGAGATGGTTGGATCCAGCGGGGATCGATGGCGTATATGCAGCGATCGACCCATCGGGGCACACCATCGCCCTGCTGCAAGAAAAGGGCAAGCGCGCAAGCTCGGTGCTGGTCGTTCGCCCGGCAACCTTGCGCGGTCACTAGCGGGTCGGGATCATCCAGATCGCTTCGGCTGCACGTTGACCGAGATCGATGACGCCCTTGTCGGCACCGTGATGGTCCAATTCGATTTCCACCGTTCCTGCATAGTCGCGTCGTTCGCGGACGGCGATCGGCAGATCGAGCGTGATGCCCACCGAGTCGAAATAGCGCAGCATCGCCGGATCGGCATCGGAAATCCGGGCGACCAGCCCGCGTTGGCCGTCTGCGTAGTCGCTCAGGCGAGTGGCCTCGGGTGACGCTATTTCACCGTCCACCGACGGAATCGGGTCGCCGTGTGGATCACGTTCAGGGAAGTCGAGTTTCGCGTCGATTCGCGACATCATCAGGTCCGAGACCGCATGCTCGAGTATTTCTGCCTCGTCGTGCACTTCGTCCCAGCCGTAGCCGAGCTCTTGCACGAGATAGGTCTCGATCAGTCGGTGGCGTCGAACCATCGCAATGGCCGCGGTGCGTCCTCTGTCGGTGAGAGAGATAGCCCCGTACCGAGCGTGGTCGACCATGCCTTGATCGGCAAGTTTGCGGATCGCCTCGGACACTGTCGAAGCGGAGACGCCGATGCGTTCGGACAGCATCTTGGTACTGACGGCGTCTTCGGTCCACTCGCCGGCGGTCCAGATCACTTTGAGATAGTCCTGCGCGACAGCCGACAGCTGCAATTCTTCCGCGAGGTTGTCTGCTGCAGCCTTGTTACCTGCAGTGTTCTTGTTACCTGCAGTGTTCTTGTTAACTGCAGTGTTCTTGTTAACTGCAGTGTTCTTGTTAACTGCAGTGTTTTTGCCGCCGGTGTTCGGGCTGACCGTTTGCTCCACCACGCGAGAAAGCTTAGCTTCCCGCCGGTTGGCTCGCCGCCACGTCGTCGGAGCGTCGGAAATAGCGGGTGATCAACCCCTGCGACGGGCTGAACAGATACGCGAGGATGAATACGAAGCCCTGCGACAACACGACCGTGCCGCCCGAGGATACGTCGAGATAGAAGCTCACATAGATCCCGACTATCGCGCAGCCGACGGCGATGCTCGGAGCGAGAACGAGCATCCGCCGGAAACGATCGGTCAACAGATAGGCCGTCACCCCTGGCGTGATCAGCATCGCGACGACGAGAATGACGCCGACTGCTTGGAGGGCGACGACCGTCGTCAACGCGAGCAATGTCAGCATCGTCGCCGAGATGACCGTGGGCGAGATACCTACCGCACGCGCTTGCGTCCGATCGAAGGCGAACAGTGTGAAGTCGCGACGTTTGAGGACCATCACCAGTAGCGCGAGACCGCCGAGGATGAACACTTGCAGCATGTCTGATTGCGATACTCCGAGGAGATTGCCGAAGAGGATGTGGTTCAGGTCGATTTGGCTCGGGAACTTCGAGATCAGCACGACTCCGAGGGCAAACAACGTCGTGAAGACGACGCCGATGGCCGCGTCTTCCTTGACCAGAGTGGTGTTGCGGACGAGCCCGATAGCGCCGACGGCGACGAGCGCGAACAACAGCGCCCCGATCGCGAAAGGAGCGCCGAGCAGATACGAGAGTGCGACGCCAGGCAGTACCGCGTGCGAGACCGCGTCGCCCATCAACGACCAGCCGATGAGCACCAACCAGCAACTGAGTACGGCACAGACGATGGACGCGGTGACCGTCACGAGCATGGCGCGTTGCATGAATGTGTACTGCAAAGGTTCGACGAAGAAGTCGACGAGGTTCATGGTCAGCTCGCTTCCGACGTGCGGGAGGTCGTGCGTGAAAGTGGATCGATACCGAAGGCCAATGCGAGGTTCTCCGGCTTCAATACCTCCTCCGGTCTTCCGTGCATCAACACTCGTTGCTGCAGCAGGACCGCCTCGTCGCACAGATCCGGCAGCGCGTGGAGATCGTGTGTGGACACGAGTACCGAAGCGCCTGCGGCAGTGAGCTCACGCAGCAATCTGGTGATCGTGGCTTCGGTTCGCTTGTCGACCCCGGCGAAAGGCTCGTCGAGGAGCAGTAGCGAGGCTTCCTGAGCGATGGCTCTGGCAACGAATGCCCGCTTGCGCTGGCCACCCGACAACTGTCCGATCTGGCGGTCGGCCAGTTCGGTCAGGCCGACTCGATCGATCGCTTTTTCCACCGCCGAGCGATCGCGGCTGCGCGGGCTTCGCATCCAGTTCTGTTTTCCGTAGCGGCCCATCATGACGACGTCGCGGACGCTGATCGGGAAGGACCAGTCCACTGTCTCGCTCTGCGGCACGTAGCTGACCGTGCCGGCTTTGCGAGCGTCGGCAGGGGCTCCGCCGAAGATGGAGATGGTGCCGGTGTCCGGTCGAACTACACCCATGATGGCTTTGAACAGTGTCGATTTTCCCGACCCGTTCATCCCCACGAGTCCGCAGACGCGACCGGCCTCGAGCGTCAACGATGCGTCGACCAGTGCGGTGATGTCTCGATATCGGACGCCGACCCCGGTGACTGTCAGTGCGGCAGGCTTCGTGTTCATCGTCGTGTCCCCAATAACGCATCGGTGATGGTGCGGGCGTCGTAGGTCAGTAGGTCCAGATAGGTGGGAACGGGTCCGCCCTCTCTGCTCAGCGAATCGACGTAGAGGGTGCCGCCGAAGCGCGCACCGGTGTCCTCGGCGACCTGTCGCTGAGCTTTGTCGGACACCGTCGATTCGCAGAACACCGCCGGTACGTCGTTGTCTCGAACGAAGTCGATGGTGGCGACGACCTGTTTCGGTGTGCCCTCCTGTTCGGCGTTGACCGGCCATAGATATGCCTCTTGGAGGTCGAAGTCGCGTGCGAGGTAGCTAAATGCGCCCTCGCACGAGACCACTGCGCGTTCGTTGGTGGGCAGTGTGTCGAGGTCGGCGCGGAGTCGGTCGCCGACCTCTCGAAGCTGAGCTTTGTAGGATTCGGCGTTGGCGCGATAGTCCTCGGCGTGCGGTGGATCGAGATCGACGAATGCGGTCGCAATGTTGTCGACGTAGACCGCCGCGACCTTCGGTGACATCCACGCGTGTGGATTGGACTTCCCCGCATAGGCATCGGCACGGATGTAGACAGGTTCCACGCCGTTGCTCACCACTACATGTGGGGCGGGGACGCGCTCGACGAACTTCTCGAACCACGATTCGAGTCCCAGACCGTTGTCGAGGATAAGTTCGGCTTGTTCGGCGGTACGGAGATCGCCGGGGGTCGGTTCGTAACCGTGAATTTCTGCGCCCACCTTGGTGATCGACTCGACGAGAAGATGCTCGCCTGCCACGTTGCGAGCCATGTCGGCGAGAACAGTGAATGTCGTGAGGACCAACGGTCGGGGGTCCGCGGTGATGGCAGTGCTCTCATCACCGACAGTCCTAGCGCATCCTGCGAGCGCGCCGACCGACATGACCACGGCTGTGACAAGGCTCAACGTGGACATCGTCGAAAATCTTCCCTGGCGAAGAAATAAGTTCGGCACCCCGAAATATTGGCAGAGCGTCGAGGCGTTTGTCTAGACCTGAGTCGAGCGACACACCGATCCGAAAGTGACCCCGAACTCGGGGGGCCGTAGGCTTCTCCTCGTGCAGAGATGGCGAGGTCTCGACGATGTACCTGCCGACTGGGGCCGTTGTGTTCTCACGATCGGTGTTTTCGATGGCGTGCACAGGGGGCACGCGCAACTGATCAGCCGCGCGGTGAAGTCTGCGCGGGAACGCGGAATTCCCAGTGTGCTCATGACATTCGATCCGCACCCCATGGAAGTGGTCCGGCCTGGAACGCATCCGGCGCAACTGACGACGCTGACCCGGCGGGCCGAGCTTGCCGAGGAACTCGGTGTCGACGTATTTTTCGTCATGCCGTTCACGCCCGAGTTGATGAAGCTCACCCCGGAACGCTACGTCCACGAGATTCTGGTCGAGCGACTTCACGTCGCCGAGGTGGTCGTGGGGGACAACTTCACGTTCGGCAAGAAGGCCTTGGGCAATGTGGATCTGCTTCGTGCAGTCGGCGAGCGATTCGGATTCGCGGTCGACGGCGTGAGCCTCCTCGCGGAGCATGCGGTCACGTTTTCGTCCACCTACATTCGCTCGTGCGTCGATGCCGGTGATGTCGCTGCGGCGGCGCTGGCACTCGGTCGTTCGCATCGGGTGGAAGGTGTCGTCGTGCACGGCGACGGCAGAGGTCGTCAGTTGGGCTACCCGACTGCGAACGTGGCACCACCCATGCATTCGGCGATTCCCGCCGACGGCGTGTACGCAGCCTGGTTCACCGTCCTCGGTCCTGGCGCAATGATCGGGACGGTCACGCCGGGCAGACGGCAACCGGCAGCCGTGTCCGTCGGGACCAACCCCACGTTTTCGGGGCGAACGCGCACCGTGGAAGCATTCGTTCTCGACGGCAACGCGGACCTTTACGGCCAGCATGTGGCAGTGGATTTCGTCGAAAGGCTCCGAGGTATGGAGAAGTTCGACTCGGTCGACGACCTGATCGCGGAAATGGGACGAGACTCCGATCGAGCCCGCTCGATTCTGTCGCAACTGCAGCCCTGGTAGTCTTCTACGTTGGTGCACGCTGCGGTCCGTGGTGGCTGCACCCGATTCGGTGTCTCGCTTGCGAGATCACTCGAATTCCCTTTCACGCGGACGTCAGTGATCAGGAGTAGTACCAGTGGCATTGACCACCGAACAGAAGAAGACCGTACTCGGCGAGTACGGCTTGCACCCGACCGATACGGGTTCACCCGAGGCTCAGGTCGCGATGCTCACCAAGCGCATCGTCGATCTCACCGAGCACCTGAAGATGCACAAGCATGACCACCACTCCCGCCGCGGCCTGTTGCTGCTGGTCGGACGTCGTCGTCGCCTGCTCAAGTCCATCGCGAAGGTGGACGTAACCCGTTACCGCTCGCTGATCGAGCGTTTGGGTCTGCGTCGCTAGTTCGACGTCGACGTGCCCGCTCGAGTGCGCGGTCACCGCAATAGTGCAGAAGCCAACGAGGCAGTGCTTAGACTGACCTCGTTGGCTATCTGTGTATGACCCGAAGTTGTATGACCCGAAGTGCAGATGGACCAGCAACACTGCGAGTGCATGGGTATTCGCATTCCGCCGTGTGTGCCTGAGACGACGTGGCGTCGGTCTTCGGTAGTGGCCTGTCGGGCAAGCGTCCGGCCGGCTTCGATCGATGGCCGCCTCCACTCGCACCGCTGTCGGAGTTCGAAGGAACACGAGGTTCCCGAGGAACCGACGGAAGGTTCAGTAGGCACGGCAAAGACGAGAGGACGAGAAGAAAAGAATGACCGAAACCACAACGTTGGATGCCGAAGAAGGCATCTTCGAAGCTACCGCCATCATCGACAACGGCACGTTCGGCAAGCGAACGATCCGATTCGAGACCGGTCGGCTCGCACAGCAGGCAGCAGGCGCTGTCGCGGCGTACCTCGACGAAGACACGATGTTGCTGTCGGCCACCACGGCAGGCAAGCACCCCCGCGAAGGATTCGACTTCTTCCCACTGACGGTGGATGTCGAAGAGCGTATGTACGCAGCAGGACGCATCCCCGGATCGTTCTTCCGGCGCGAAGGTCGCCCGTCGACGGACGCGATCCTGACCTGCCGACTCATCGACCGCCCGCTGCGTCCGACGTTCGTCGACGGTCTTCGCAACGAGATCCAGGTCGTCATCACGGTCCTGAGCCTCAATCCCGCGGACCTCTACGATGTTGTCGCGATCAACGCTGCGTCTGCGTCCACACAGATCGCCGGCCTGCCGTTCTCCGGCCCGATCGGTGGCGTCCGCGTCGCTCTGATCGGCAAGCAGTGGGTTGCATTCCCCACCAACGAGCAGCTCGAGAAGGCCGTGTTCAACATGGTCGTCGCCGGCCGCATCGTCTCGGGCTCGGGTGCTGACGCCGATGTTGCGATCATGATGGTCGAGGCAGAAGCAACCGAGAACGTCATCGAACTCATCGAGGGTGGCGCCACTACCCCCAACGAGGCAGTCGTTGCCGAGGGCATCGAAGCATCCAAGCCGTTCATCGCTGCTCTGTGCACCGCGCAGCAGGAGCTGGCAGCCAATGCTTCCAAGCCGACCGGTGACTACCCGGTGTTCCCGCCGTACCAGTCGGATGTCTTCGAAGCCGTCGAGTCCGCTGCGAAGATTCCGCTGAACGAGGCATTGACCATCGCAGGCAAGGCCGAGCGTGAGGCCAAGCTCGACGAGGTCAAGGCTCAGATCCTCGCACAGGTTTCCGACAAGTTCGAAGGCCGCGAGAAGGAGATCGGCGCAGCGTTCCGCGCCCTCACCAAGAAGTCTGTCCGCCAGCGGATCCTGACCGATCACTTCCGCATCGACGGCCGCGGTGTCACCGACATTCGTTCGTTGTCGGCAGAGGTCGCGATCGTTCCGCGCACACACGGCAGCGCACTGTTCGAGCGTGGAGAGACCCAGATTTTGGGCATCACGACGCTGGACATGGTCAAGATGGCGCAGCAGATCGACTCCCTCGGGCCCGAGACCAGCAAGCGTTACATGCATCATTACAACTTCCCGCCGTACTCGACCGGTGAAACGGGGCGCGTCGGTTCGCCGAAGCGTCGCGAGATCGGACACGGAGCGCTCGCCGAGCGTGCACTGTTGCCGGTGCTCCCGAGCCAGGCAGAGTTCCCCTATGCAATCCGTCAGGTATCCGAGGCATTGAGCTCCAACGGCTCGACGTCGATGGGCTCGGTATGTGCCGCGACTCTGTCGCTGCTCAACGCCGGTGTGCCGTTGCGCGCTCCGGTTGCCGGTATCGCCATGGGTCTCGTCTCCGACGAGGTCGACGGAGAGACTCGCTACGTTGCGCTCACCGACATCCTCGGTGCCGAAGATGCTTTCGGCGACATGGACTTCAAGGTCGCCGGAACCAAGGACTTCGTTACTGCGCTTCAGCTCGACACGAAGCTCGACGGAATTCCGTCGAAGGTCCTCGCCGGCGCACTGTCGCAGGCCAAGGACGCTCGTACGACGATCCTCGAGGTCATGGCGGAAGCCATCGACACCCCTGACGAGATGAGCCCCTACGCGCCTCGTGTCACGGCGATCAAGGTCCCCGTCGACAAGATCGGCGAGGTCATCGGACCCAAGGGCAAGATGATCAACTCGATCACCGAGCAGACCGGCGCCAACATCTCCATCGAAGATGACGGCACTGTCTACGTCGGTGCAGCGGACGGCCCGTCCGCGCAGGCTGCGATCGATATGATCAACGCCATCGCCAATCCGCAGCTGCCGAAGGTCGGCGAGCGTTTCCTCGGAACTGTTGTCAAGACAACAGCTTTCGGTGCATTCGTCTCGTTGCTCCCAGGTCGCGACGGCCTGGTCCACATCTCCAAGCTGGGTAGCGGCAAGCGGATCAACAAGGTCGAAGATGTCGTCAGCGTCGGCTCGAAGCTTCGCGTCGAGATCGCCGACATCGACAACCGCGGCAAGATCAGCCTCGTACCGGTCGAGGACGACAATGCCGCTGTGGCAGTCGACGTCCCGACGGAGTCACCCGCTGAGTAAGAAGACTCAGGACCGAACGGTACGTCCCCTTGGGACGTACCGTTCGGCCGTTTCGGATCACACCGAGCAGTCGCAGGGCGTTCGGCGAACAACGCTGCCCGGTGGTCTTCGCGTCGTCACCGAATTCGTTCCCGGCGTACGTTCGGCGTCCGTCGGTGTCTGGGTCGGTGTCGGTTCGCGCGACGAACAGCCCAGCGTTGCCGGTGCAGCGCACTTTCTCGAGCACCTGTTGTTCAAGTCGACGCCCACACGATCAGCACTCGAGATCGCTCAAGTGATGGATGGCGTGGGCGGCGAACTCAACGCATTCACCTCGAAGGAAAGTACGTGCTTCTATGCGCACGTGCTCGACGAGGACCTCGGCATGGCAATCGACTTGGTCAGCGACGTGGTCCTGCGGGGGCGTTGTCGCACAGCCGATGTCGATGTCGAGCGTCAAGTGGTGCTCGAGGAGATATCGATGCGCGACGACGATCCCGAAGACCTGCTAGGAGATCTGTTCCTCGAAGCAATGTTCGGCGATCATCCCGTCGGGCGACCGGTGATCGGAACTGTGGAATCGATCGAGGCGATGACTCGATCTCAGCTGCGCTCGTTCCATACGCGTCGTTACACACCGGAGCGCATGGTCGTCGCGGTGGCGGGAAATGTCGATCACCGCCGGACCGTGGCAATGGCCAAGCGCGCATTCGCCGGTCACCTCGAATCGGGAGTCACCTCGATGCCCCGGCGTGAGGGGGGAACGCGACTGCGCACTCGGCCCGAGTTGAGATTTTTCGCTCGGGACAGTGAGCAAGCGCATCTGTCTCTCGGAGTTCGGGCATTCGGTCGACACGAGGGTCATCGGTGGGCACTGTCGGTCCTGAACACCGCTGTCGGCGGCGGTTTGTCCTCGCGTCTGTTTCAGGAGATTCGAGAGGAACGAGGGTTGGCGTATTCGGTGTACTCCTCGGTCGATACGTTCGCAGACTCGGGCGCGTTCTCGATATACGCGGGATGCCAACCGGAGAATCTTGCGGAAGTGACGACGGTTGTGCGTGAAGTGCTCGCAAGCGTTGCCTCCGACGGAATCAGCGACGACGAGTGCGCCAGGGCAAAGGGCTCTTTGCGTGGCGGGTTGGTTCTCGGACTGGAAGATTCTGGATCGCGAATGAGCCGTATCGGACGAAGTGAACTCAACTACGGCAACCATCACGACATCACCGACACACTTGCACGTATCGATCAGGTCACCAACGACGAGGTACGCGAGGTTGCTCGGGTGCTTCTGTCCAGGCCGTTCGGGGCAGCCGTCGTCGGACCGTACAAGAGCGTTCGTCAACTACCGGCCTCGGTCAAGTCACTCGTACGCTGAAGTGTGAATGCGTCGATTTCTCTGGCCAGGGCATTGTGCATGACGGAAGGTGAGTGAATCCCGTGTGGTATTGGATCTTCAAGTACGTCCTGATCGGGCCGGTATTGAGGGTCCTCGGGCGGCCTGAGATCGAGGGAGCCCACAACCTGCCTTCCACTGGACCGGTCATTCTGGCGGGGAATCACCTCACCGTGGTGGATTCGTTCTTTCTGGTTCTCGTCGTGCCTCGGCGGATCAGATTCGTGGCCAAGAGTGAGTATTTCTCGGGTCGCGGGATCAAGGGTCGGCTCATTCGCTGGTTCTACACCAGCGCCGGACAGGTTCCCATCGATCGGTCGGGGAGTGGTGCAGGAGAGCCTGCACTCGACGCTGCGCGGAAGATTTTGTGCGACAACGGGATCTGGGCTATCTATCCAGAGGGGACCCGCTCGCCGGACGGCCGACTGTACAAGGGGAAGACCGGAATGGCGCGGGTTGCCCTGGAGGTCGGTGCGCCCGTGATTCCTGTTGTGATGTTCGGAACCGAGAAGTTCAATCCGGTCGGGACAAGGCGGTGGCACCCATCGAAGATCGTCGTGAAGTTCGGTGAACCGTTGGATTTCTCGCGGTACAGCGAGCATGCAACACATCGAGCGGTAGTTCGATCCGCGACAGACGAGGTCATGTATTCACTGATGAAGATGTCCGGCCAGGAGTACGTCGATATCTACGCTGCCGCCGCGAAGTCGACCCGATCGAGCACTGTGTAAGACATTCGTGAGATTTCTCGGTGGCAACTCTGTGAATCATGCTGCCTATCAGTACATTCGACCATCGACGCGTTAGCGTCGATGAATGAAACTCTTTGTATGGCCGGTTGTTCTCGCCGCGGCAGTCACCGCTCTGGTCTCGGGGTGCAGTGATGGCGGTGACGGCAGGAGCCCCTCGGCTCCCTCCACCGCCATTCCCACAGCGTCCGCGTACCCGCCGGTTCCGTCCGCCGCAGATCTGAACGAGGAACTGAAGCGGGGCTTCGATCCAGCGGTTCCATCGGCAGAGAAGGCTGTATTCGTGCAGGGTGCAGAAGAAGACCCCGCATTGATCGACCAAGTCGTCACTGCAGCCGTCACGAACGACGCGATCGTGGAAATTACCGGCGTCGACGATCTAGGCGATGGAACACTGAGCGCCAGGGCGACGCTGACTATCGGAGGTCAACCGAACCCGACGACGATGATCTTCGTGGCCGAGAACGGGGTGTGGAAGCTCAGCCGCGACAATGCCTGCGCATTGGTCGGACTTGCTGGGCTTACGTCAGCGGCGTGCCCGGCCGGCGAGTAGCTTCCACGGCACGAGTGCCGATTCGAGTTGTACTGCCAGGCTCATCTTAGATTCGCCGTCGCTGCGCTCCTCGAATTTGATCGGCACCTCGGCGATCTTCAGTCCGCGTCGGACGGTGCGATAGTTCATCTCCACCTGGAAGGCATAACCGTTGCTTTCTACCGACGAGACGTCGATTGCCCGAAGAGTCTTCGCGTGCCAAGCTTTGAAGCCAGCCGTCGCGTCCTTGACCTTCAAGCGCAGAATTGTGTTGACGTAGAAGTTTGCCCAAGCGGAGAGAGCCTTCCGGTGCCAGGGCCAGTCGCTCGCCACCTCACCGCCTGGCACATATCGAGACCCGAGCACGACCACTGCGTCCGTGGTGGTCAGTGTCTCGATCATTGCCGGTATCACTTCGGTCGGATGGGACAGATCGGCATCCATCTGTATGACGATGTCCGCCCCGTCGTCCAACGCTTTGGACATACCTGCCACGTAGGCGCGACCGAGCCCGTTCTTCTCGGTGCGATGAAGAACGGTGAGGGGGAGCGGGCCGTTCTCGGCGAGTTCGTCGGCAACGTTGCCGGTGCCATCCGGTGAGTTGTCGTCCACGACGAGAACGTGCAGATTCTCTATGCCCAGATCCGCGAGCAGCTCCACCAGCTTGGGAAGGTTCTCGCGCTCGTTGTACGTGGGTACGACAACGGTTGTCTTCTGGGCGACGCTCGGATAAGTCACGCTCGTATGATCCGTGATCGGGGTAGCAAGAACCAAATCACAGTTGTCCGACGTCGATGAAAACACCGGATCGGAGAGCCGGAGCGGCGTAGTCGGTGTCGATCTCTTTCACCCTCGTGGACTGGCCATTCGCTAGCTATCGCGTCGCTGCCTCGTACTCCCCGGTCGAATCGGACGTCGGACGAAAGTTGATAGCGTGCGGGTGTTCACCAGCTCAGGTCACAGCGGGGGAGGTGAGGTGATCTGCAGTACATACGACATCGATTCGGGGGTGTCGTATGGGGAAGGCCCTTCGGGTGGACCGAGTATCTGCCGCACCACCAAGGTGACGAGTGCGGCGAGAACTGTCACCGTGACAACCACGGCGACGACGATCAGCAGCCGTTTGGGTCCTCCGAAGAGATCGTTCGAACTCATGGGTTCATCATGCACTCAAAGGTGCTGTCTACAACAATCGCAAGTGCTTCACCAGCGGTCGGGGGCTAACCGATCGTTCTCAGTTCGGCGACGATTCCGTGATGGTCGGTGCCGTCGACGGTGATCCGTTCGAGTGATGTCGCCTGCATGCCGCGGCTGAGGATGTGATCGATTCCGACCAGTGCAGGGTAGGCCTTGTCTGTTGGATACGTAGGGATCACACCGCCGCCGGTGCTCTCTGCTGCGTCGGTGTAGCCCACATCCACGATGTCTCGAAACCTGCTGTGCGACCAGGTCGAGTTGAAGTCGCCGCTCACTATCACTCGCGGTAGATCCGCGGATGACGTCACCTCTTGTTTCAGCAGTTCCATTTCCGAGGCCCATACCGGCGTGGGGGACGGGTAGGGCGGTACGGGGTGCACCGAGTACACCCGGATGGGCGGGCCGGTGCCCACGTCGATATCAGTGGACAGATTCCACAGCAGAAAAGTAGGTAGCTCGTGTTCGTTCGCAAGCGGGAAGCGGCTGTAGATGCCGGCGCCGCCTCCGCCTTCGGCGGTGGGACGGGTGAACTTGTAGGGCAGCAGATCTTCCAGACCCGCGGCGTCGAGGCCACTCAGGGCGCTGCTCGTGAGTTCTTGGACGGTAAGGATGTCGATGTCACGATCGATGACCTCGCGGACTATCTGATTGGGATCGGCCAGCCCGAGCATGAGGTTCGACTGCATTATTCGCAGCGTCGGGCCGGTGGAATCCTCCGATGCTGCGGCGGTCGAGCCGGGGACGTACAACGGAGCAAAAAGCCCGACTCCCGTCGCGAGGGCAGCCATAGTCGCTGTGAAGAGGATCCATCGTCGTCCGAATGCGGCAACAACAGCGCCGATCACCGACACAGAGACTAGGAATGGTGTGAACGATGCGAGGGCCACGACATATCGGTTGTCGACCCGTGAAAAGTAGGCAAGCAACCCCAACACCGAGATCGACAGGCAGAGCCCTGCCGCCAATCTTGTCACTGTTGTACGCATTGTGCAGATCTTAACTGCACCGTGCGCGAGCACACCGCTCTAGCTCAGGAAGACCGCTGCTCGGTCTGCCAGGTCGAGTAGTGGGCCGGGAACAATTCCGAAGACGATGGTGGCGCCCACGCCGATTCCGATCGTCAAGGTTGTAGCAACACTCGGAGTCACTACAATCGCTCGGCTGCTATCGGTGGAATCCGGTTCGGAGAAGAACATCAGCACGATCACGCGGATATAGAACACCGCAGCAATGGCGCTGCTCACGACACCGACCACGACGAGTGGCGCTGCACCACCCTGCGCAGCTGCCTGAAAGACGGCGAACTTTCCGAAAAATCCACTGGTCAGCGGAATTCCGGCGAACGCAAGTAACAACAGTGCGAAGACCCCAGCGAGCAACGGTGACTGCTTACCCAAGCCCGCCCAGCGCGAGATGTCGCCGACCTCACCGGACTCGTCCCGGACAACGGTAACCACTGCAAATGCCGCGACAGTGCTGAATCCGTAGACGAACAGATAGAACAGAGTCGAGGACAGTCCGGCGGCGTCGACGGCGATGAGTCCGGTCAGAATAAAGCCGGCGTGCGTAATCGACGAATACGCGAGCATGCGTTTGATGTCGGTCTGTGTCACGGCCAGGATGGCGCCGATCAGCATCGTTGCGATTGCCACAGCCCACAGCGCTGGTCGCCATTCGGAACGGAGATCCGGTAGCGCCATGTAGAAGACCCTCGTCATAGCGCCGAACGCGGCGACCTTCGTAGCTGCCGCCATGAATGCCGTGATCGGCGTCGGAGCGCCCTGATAGACGTCGGGGATCCACGAATGAAAAGGAATCGCACCGATCTTGAACAGGAGACCGACCCCCACCAGTGCAGTACCAAGTACCGCCAGGGCGTCGTTGCCGGTGCCTGCGGACACAGCATCACCGATATCACCGAGTGTGACGGAACCGGCGTACCCGTACAGCAACGCCGATCCGAACAAGAAGAAAGCCGAGGAGAATGCGCCGAGAAGAAAATACTTCATTGCCGCTTCCTGGGACAGTAACCGCCTTCGCCGGGCGAGGCCGCAGAGAAGATAGAGCGGAAGCGACAAGACCTCGAGGGCAACGAACATGGTCAACAGATCGTTCGAAGCCGGGAACAGCATCATGCCCCCCAACGCGAACATCGTCAGCGGGAACACTTCGGTCTGGGCGACGCCGGCGTGCGTTGCTTGCCGCTCGGCAAGGGATCCTGGAACAGTCGAGGCTTGTGGCGCAAACGAATCCGCTCGTGGTGACGCATTCTTGGGTGCGGCGCCCAGGCTCGGTTCGACCCTCCGCTCGGCGATCAGTAATACCGAAGGGATCGCGATCAACAACAGGGTTCCCTGCAAGAACAATGCCGGGCGGTCGATGACAACCGAACCCATCATGGCAAGGCTGCCGGCGGAATCGCTTCCGTCCAAGGACAACGCAAGCACGACAACCGCTGCCAGAGCCGCGCCGATACCACCGATAGCGAGCGCGACATGTGCCGGATATCTGGCGGACCTGGGAAGAAATGCTTCCACGAGAACTCCGAGAACCGCGACACCGAAGATGATGAGCATCGGCGCCAGCTGGCTGTATTCGATACTCGGGGCCACCACAACTGCGTCGCCGGTCATCTGATTCCTGCCTGTCCGTCAGCGGTGAGATCGTCGGACTCGACCGAGGTCACCGTCGTCGCTACCGCGGGCGAGATTATGTCGAGGATTGGTTTCGGGTACAGCCCCAACACGATCAGAAGCGTTATCAAGGGCACCATCACGGCCAGCTCGCGTGGAACGAGGTCGTGCACATCGGCGTTCTTTTTTTCGAGTGGACCGGTCATGATCCGTTGATAGAGCCACAGGATGTAGACGGCCGACAGAACGAGCGCTGATGTCGCGACGACTGCGGCAACCTGGTAGCGGGTGAACGTTCCGATCAGCACGAGGAATTCACTGACGAAGGGCGCTAACCCGGGGAGCGAGAGAGTAGCCAGACCGGCAATGAGGAAGGTGCCGGCGAGGACGGGTGCGACCTTCTGGATTCCGCCGTAGCTGTCGATCGCGCGAGTGCCGCGACGCGACACCAGAAACCCGGCGACGAGGAACAATGCGGCCGTGGAGATTCCGTGATTGACCATGTAGAGCGTCGAACCGGTCTGGCCCTGACTGGTCATAGCGAAGATTCCGAGGATTATGAAGCCGAAATGCGAGATCGAGGTGTAGGCGATCAACCGCATGACATCTCTCGAAGCGATGGCAAGGATTGCGCCGTAGACGATTCCGATCACGGCCAGGGTCACGACGAGCGGTGCGAAATACTCCGACGCATCAGGAAAGAGCTGTAGACAGTATCGGAGCATGCCGAATGTTCCGACTTTGTCCACTACGGCCATCATCAACACCGCCGTTGCAGGTGTCGATTCGACTGCGGCTCCCGGCAGCCACGAATGGAACGGCCACAGTGGGGCTTTCACAGCGAAGGCGAACATGAAGCCGAGGAACAGTGCATTGAGCAGTCCAGGTGACATTCCGAGATCGCCGGTTGCTGCCGAAGAAGCTATCTCTCGAAAGCCGAATGTGCCGGTCCCGACGTACAACCCGACGACGGCTGCGAGCATGACGAGTCCACCCAGGAGGTTGTACAACAGGAATTTCACTGCTGCGGATGCGCGGTGCTTACCGCCGAAACCACCGATGAGGAAGTACATCGGAATGAGCATCGCCTCGAAGAAGACGTAGAACAGCAACATGGCGAGGGCACTGACCGACATCAACACCATCGATTCGACAGCGAGAATCAGCGCAACGTACAGGTGTGCCGACCGTCCGATCCGTGGGTCGTTCCACCCGGCAACAAGAAGTAGTGGCAGCAGAACCGCGGTCAGGAGGATCAGCACCACGGCAATGCCGTCGACCCCCAGCTCGTAGCGGGCACCGAATGCCTCTATCCACGAATGGGATTCGACGAACTGGTACCTTGCACCTCCAGGCTCGAACCTAACCGCCACCACTACGGCGACGACGAGTGTGAGCAGCGACGCCACGAGCGCCACCACTTTCGCCCACCCTGCCCGTGCTTTCGGCATGGCAAGCGCAACTGCCGCACCGATGATCGGCAACACCCACAATGTCGTCAACCAAGGAAAGGAATTCACCACACCATCACCGCCACCATCATCGCGAGAAACACAGCCGTGCCGAGCAACATCGTGAGCGCGTAGGTACGTACGAAACCGGTTTGCAGCCGGCGGATTCGGGTCGACACCGCTGCGATAATCGACCCGACAGCGACCGTGGCGCCGTCGATTGCGGTGTCGTCGAATACCCTCGCGGCCTGGGTGATCTTCTGGCCGGGACGCATCAGAGCGGCCTCGTTGAAGGCGTCACCATACAGATCCCGTCGTGCCGCAGTCGTCACCACCGAGACAGGTTCGGGCGCTGTGGTCGGTATCGGCGATCGTGCATAGCGGAGGTACGCCACGAGTACTCCGACCGCGACGACAGCAAGCGCCATGGACGTCACCAGCCAGGCTGGAAGTGTGTGTGACTCTTCGACTTCGCCGAAGACCGGCTCCAACCATGACGTCAACGATCCTCCGAGGGTCAACAGCGCCCCCGCGCCGACCGACCCGATCGCGAGAACGACCATCGGACCGGTCATCACCGAAGGCGACTCGTGCGGGTGTGCATCGGGGGCCCACCGCGCAGTGCCGAAGAAGGTCATCAGCATCACCCGCGTCATGTAGAACGCCGTCAGACCGGCTCCGAACAGGGTGACGACGCCGAGCACGACGCCGGCCGCGCCACCTGCACCGAAGGCGACCTCGATGATCTTGTCCTTGGCGAAGAAGCCGGAGAAAGGTGGAACGCCGATGATGGCGAGGTAGCCGAGGCCGAACGTCACGAAGGTGATCGGCATCGACTTCCGCAGCGCCCCGTATCGGCGCATGTCGACCTCGTCGTTCATGCCGTGCATGACGGACCCGGCACCGAGGAAGAGGCCGGCTTTGAAGAAGCCGTGTGCGAGTAGGAGCATGATCGAGAAGGTGTATCCGGCCGGGCCGAGTCCGGCGGCGAGCACCATGTATCCGATCTGGCTCATCGTCGATGCGGCCAACGCCTTCTTGATGTCGTCCTTGGCGCACCCGATGATCGCACCGAAGACGAGCGTCACGGCGCCTACGATGACGACCGCGGTCTGGGCCGTCGGGGCCGCGGTGAAGATCGGCCCCGACCGAATGATCAGGTACACACCCGCTGTCACCATCGTGGCCGCGTGGATGAGTGCCGACACCGGGGTCGGCCCTTCCATGGCGTCGCCGAGCCAGGATTGAAGCGGCACCTGAGCCGACTTACCGCACGCCGCAAGGAGCAGCACCAAACCGAGTGCGGTCAGCGTCGACTCACTCACCGCATCTGTCCCCGTCAGGACCTCGGAAAAGGACACGCCACCGAACGTGGAGAACATGATCATCAACGCGATCATCAATCCGATGTCACCGACGCGATTGACGACGAACGCCTTTTTCGCTGCTGCCGCCGCAGAGGGCTTGTATTGCCAGAATCCGATGAGCAGATACGACGCGAGGCCCACGCCCTCCCACCCGACGTACAGGCCGAGGAAGTTGTCGGCCATGACAAGCAAGAGCATCGCGGCCAAAAACAGATTGAGGTATGCGAAGAATCGCCGACGATCGGGGTCTTCGCGCATGTAACCGATCGCGTAGATGTGGATGAGTGAACCCACTCCCGTGATGAGCAATACGAAACACATCGACAACTGATCGAGTTGCAGACCGAAATCGACCTGCAGGTCGGCAACGGGAATCCACCGGAACAAAGTCTGGCTCACGGCGCGGTCCTCGGCGGTTCGGCCGAGCATCTCCACGAAGAGGATGAGCGCGACGACGAACGACGCCGACGCCACGGCGGTGCCGAAGATATGTCCCCATCGGTCACCGCGGCGCCCGCACAGCAGCAGGATGGCCGCGCCCAGTAACGGGAGGGTCGGTAGTAGCCACATATCAGTACTTCAGCAGATTTGCGTCGTCGACAGAGGCGGATCGGCGAGTACGAAAAATTGTCATGATGATCGCGAGCCCCACGACGACTTCGGCAGCGGCAACGACCATGGTGAAGAACGCGAACACCTGACCGTCGAGATTGCCGTGCATGCGAGCGAAGGTCACGAATGCGAGATTGGCAGCGTTGAGCATCAATTCGATACACATGAAGACCACGATTGCGTTGCGCCGAAGCAGTACTCCCGCAGCGCCTATCGTGAAGAGCAACACGGCGAGGTACAGGTAGTTCTCCGGATTCATGGTGCCTCACCTCGGTGTCCGCGGTGCATCGGGTTGATCGAGAGCTCGGATGGTGAACCGTCCGGCAACCGAGCCGGCCAATCGACGGCATTGTGCCTGGCATACACGCCAGGGCTGGGCATCGGGGTGAGCTGTGTGCCGTCGCGGAATCGTTGCTCGGACAACGCCCGTTGGTCCTTACGGGGGTGAAAGTGCTCTCGATGGGCCAGCACCATCGCACCGACCGTGGCGATGATCAGTAGTGCGCCCGTCAATTCGAAAGCCCAGAGGTAGCGGATGAAGATGAGCTCTGCCAGGCCCTCGACATTGCCACCCGAATTCGCTTCGTCGAGTCCGAGAAAATCGGGTCGGCCCGACTCCACCGATGCGTTGCCGATAACACCGATCAGTACAAGACCGAACCCGATTCCTGCAGCGATGGCGGCAGGGCGCTGCCCTGTCAGGGTCTCGACCAACGAGTCTGCGGAATCGACACCGACGAGCATCAGTACGAACAGGAACAGCATCATGACGGCGCCGGTGTAGACCACTATCTGGACGACGCCGAGGAAGAGCGCACCTTGAGCGATATAGAAGACGGCAAGGATGATCATCGTCACGGCCAGAAAGAGAGCCGAATACACTGCCTTGGAGGCGCACACCATCGCGAGTGCCCCGAGGACTGACAACCCACCGAGCAGCCAGAATTGGACGGCCTCGGCGGTCGATGTGGTCACTGGATCGTGCCGCGGTAGTAGTCCGCGGCCGTTGCATTGTCGGCCATGGGGTGAGGGGCCGGCTCCATTCCAGGCTCCAACGGTGCCAACAGGCGATCCTTCTCGTAGATCAGATCTGCTCTGTTGTCGTCCGCGAGTTCGTATTCGTTGGTCATCGTCAGTGCCCTCGTCGGACATGCTTCGATGCACAACCCGCATCCGATGCAGCGTAGATAGTTGATTTGATACACCTGGCCGTACCGCTCACCAGGAGAGAATCGCTCCTCCTCGGTGTTGTCGGCGCCTTCGACGTAGATCGCATCGGCCGGGCACGCCCAGGCACACAGTTCGCAACCGATACACTTTTCGAGCCCGTCGGCGTACCGATTGAGTTGATGCCGACCGTGGTAGCGACGCGCGGTCGGAACCTTCTCCTCCGGGTAGAACTCGGTCACCGGCTTTTTGAACATCGTCGCAAACGTCACGCCGAATCCGGCTACGGGACCCAAAAATTCAGGCATCGCTTCGCTCCTTGTCTTCGGTCGGAAGATTCTGTCCGGGCATCGGTGGTACCGGGAAGCCGCCGGCCATCGGATCGAACGGTGAGGGACCCGCGGCCTCGGTCGGCGGTGGTGGCTTGCGTCGGCGGCGGAGCACCAGACCGACGACGGCGAGAGCGGCAACTACTGCGCCTGCGACGAACAGTGCGACCGTCCACGATCCGTAGCCTTCGATCCGCAGAGCGCGGACCGTCGCGACGAGCATGATCCACACCAAGGACACCGGAATCAGGACCTTCCAGCCGAGATTCATGAATTGGTCGTATCGAAGTCGCGGAAGTGTCGCGCGGAGCCAGATGAACACGAACAGGAATCCCCATACCTTGAGGGTGAACCACAGCACGGGCCACCAACCGGAATTCGCGCCGTCCCAGAGGTTCAGGGGGAAGGGCGCATGCCAGCCGCCGAGGAACAGCGTCGTCGCGAGAGCCGACACAGTGACCATGTTGACGTATTCGGCGAGCATGAACATCGCGAAGTTGAGCGAGGAGTATTCGGTGTGGAAGCCGCCCACCAGCTCACCTTCGGCTTCGGGGAGGTCGAAAGGGGCACGGTTGGTTTCGCCGACCATCGACGTCAGATAGATGAGAAACGATGGGAAAAGCAGGAAGATGTACCAGGTGTTCGATTGTGCTGCAACGATTCCTGAGGTCGACATGGTGCCCGCATGGAGGAACACGGCGGTGAAAGACAACCCCATCGCAATCTCGTACGAAATGACCTGAGCGGTGGACCGAATTCCGCCGAGGAGAGGGTAGGTTGAGCCGGACGACCATCCGGCCAGCACGATTCCGTACACACCCACCGACGTGACGGCCAGGATGTACAGCACCCCGACGGGTAGGTCGGTGAGCTGGAGCGGTGTCAGCCGGCCGAATATCGAGACTTCGGGACCGAACGGAATGACCGCGAAAGCCATGAATGCCGGGACGGCGGCAATGACCGGCGCCAGCAGGTAGATCGGTTTGTCGACGCCCTTGGGGACGATCCCTTCCTTGAGGGCCAATTTCACGCCGTCGGCCAAACTCTGCAGTATGCCGCCAGGTCCGACACGGTTCGGTCCGACGCGCATCTGCATGCGCGCCATTACCTTCCGCTCGATGAGAATTGCCATCAACGGCGTCAGGATGAGGAAGACGAAGATGGCCAGCGCTTTAGCGATCACGAGCCACCAGGGGTCGAGCCCGATTCCAGGAATCACCTACATCACCTCGTTCGCTGCTTCGATACGCACAACGGTTCCGGTGCCGGATCCCAACTGGGTGTACACCTGGGATCCGGTAGAACGCATCGGGACCCACACCACACGATCGGGCATATCGGTGATCGTCAGCGGAAGTGTCACCGTGCCCCTCTCGGATCGGACGGTGACGAGGTCGCCGTCGACGACCGAAATCTCCCGTGCAGTCCCGACCGAGAGCCGCACAACGGGTCGACGTGCGGTACCGGCCAGGTGCGGTTCCCCGTCTTGCATTCGTCCCGAATCGAGAAGCATCCGCCAGGTCGTCAGGACCGCTTCGCCGATGCCAGCAGTACGGGGCGCATCGAGAGCGGCATGATGGTTCGGAGGGGAGGCCGGCTCACCCTTCCAGGTCGGGAGTGCTGCAATCTCGGCTCGGATGGCCGCAACATCGGGGGCGCCGAGGTCGACACCCATTTCGGCGGCCAGAGCATGGAGAACCCGACTGTCCGGCAGAGCCCGAACGTCGGTCAGCGCCGCCTCGAACGGCCGTGCTCGTCCCTCCCAATCGAGGAATGTCCCTGCCTTTTCTGCCACCGTCGCAACGGGAAGCACGACGTCTGCACGCTCGGTGACGTCGCTGGCTCGAATTTCGAGACTGACGACGAACGAGGCATTGTCGACGGCCGCTGTAGCTGCGGCCGGGTCGGGAAGGTCTGCCAGTTCGACGCCGCCGATCATGAGCGCACGAAGGGACCGAGTCGATACTGCGTCGAGTATGTCGCTCGCACCGACTCCGACGGCATCGGGTAGCCCGCTCACGCCCCACATGTCGGCCATCTCTGCCCGAGCCGCTTGATCGATGACCGGACGCCCGCCCGGTAGCATATTTGGCAGCGCGCCGGCCTCGACAGCGCCGCGATCACCCGCTCGACGGGGAATCCAGGCTAGTTTCGCGCCCGTCGACTCCGCGAAACGGAGAGCTGCCGACAGTCCGCCGGGTGTACTCGCGAGTCGTTCGCCGACGATCACGACTGCGCCGGCCTGCCGGAAGAGGTCGATCTCTTCGCGGTTCGACAGTGCCGCCAACATTCCGACCTCGTCGGCAGGAACGCACTGTAACAGCTGGCCGCCAAGCTTTTTCACGCCTGCGGATGCATACGGCGCGATCGTGAGCACTCGTTGGCCGCGGGTTCGTACGGCCTTGCGCAAACGCAGGAATACGATCGGCGACTCCTCTTCCGGCTCGAAGGCGAGAAGGAGAACTGCGGGCGCATGTTCGAGATCCTCGTATGTCACCGCCAGCGACCGCCCGGCGACGCATGCAGCAAGGAATTCGCTTTCTTCCACCGAGTGGGTCCGCGCTCGGAAGTCGATGTTGTTGTTCTCGAGCACGATTCGAGTGAACTTCGAGTATGCGTACGCGTCTTCGTAGGTCACCCGCCCACCGACGAGAACTCCTACGTCACGGCCGGCCGCGGCCAGACCACGAGCAGCCACTGCCAGAGCCTCCGACCACGACGCCGGTTCCAACTGGCCGTTGTCTTTTCGAACCAGGGGAGTGGTGAGTCGGTCGCGTTCGGTTGCGTACGCGAATGCCCAGCGGCCCTTGTCGCAGTTCCATTCCTCGTTCACTGCCGGATCGTCACCGGCCAATCGCCGCAGTACTTTTCCGCGACGATGGTCGGTGCGCTGGGCGCATCCACTTGCGCAATGCTCGCAGGTGCTGGGCGTGGAAACCAGGTCGTAGGGGCGTGCACGGAATCGGTATGCAGCGCCGGTGAGCGCTCCGACGGGACACACCTGAACGGTGTTTCCCGAGAAATAGGATTCGAACGGTTCGTTCTCGTAGATTCCGACCTGCTCCAGCGCGCCGCGCTCGAGCAACTCGATGAACGGGTCCCCGGCTATCTGCTGAGAGAAACGAGTACACCGTGCGCACAGCACACACCGTTCACGATCGAGCAGCACTTGCGAGGACAGCGGAATCGGCTTCCGAAAAGTGCGCTTGACCTCGATGAATCGGGACTCGGAACGACCGGCGGACATCGCTTGGTTCTGTAACGGACACTCACCACCCTTGTCGCAGACCGGGCAATCGAGCGGATGATTGATGAGTAGTAGCTCCATGACACCTCGCTGTGCCTTGGCGGCTACGGGCGAGCTCTGCTGGGTATGGATCACCATGCCCTCGGTCACCGTTGTGGTGCACGAGGCGAGCAACTTACGTTGACCTTCCACCTCGACGAGACACTGCCGGCACGCGCCGACAGGTTCGAGCAGTGGGTGATCGCAGAATCGGGGGATCTGGATTCCGCTCAGTTCAGCTGCTCGAATGACCAATGTGCCGACAGGCACACGGACCTCCATACCGTCGATGCTGACCGTCACAGTCTCCGTTGCGGTGGTCATGAGGTGAGTGCTCCCGCCATCAGGGTCGAACGATGTGGGTCGAACGGGCACGGCTTGCCCAGGTGTTCGAGGTATTCATCGCGAAAGTACTTCAGCGAGGACGTGATCGGACTGACAGCGCCGTCGCCGAGCGCACAGAATGCCTTGCCGAGGATGCTGTCGGAGACGTCGAGCAGGGTATCGAGGTCGGCGAGTGTGCCCTGCCCGGTCTCGAGCCGCGCGTAGATCCCGACCAGCCAGTAGGTGCCCTCCCGGCATGGCGTGCATTTGCCGCAGGACTCGTGCGCATAGAACTCGGTCCACCGCCTCACCGCGCGGACCACACAGGTGGTCTCGTCGAAGATCTGCAGTGCTTTGGTTCCGAGCATCGAACCGGAGGCGGCGACACCTTCGTAGTCCAAGGCGACGTCGAGGTGTTCGTCGGTGAATATCGGCGTCGAGGACCCGCCCGGTGTCCAGAACTTCAGGGTGTGACCTGCGCGAACTCCGCCTGCGTAATCGAGCAACTCGCGCAACGTAATTCCGAGCGGAGCCTCGTACTGGCCGGGTTGGGTGACGTGGCCCGACAACGAGTACAGGGTGAAGCCCGGTGACTTTTCGGTCCCCATCGACCGAAACCAGTCGACGCCGTTGCGTAGGACAGCGGGGACACTGGCGATCGACTCGACGTTGTTCACCACAGTCGGACGCGCGTAGAGACCGGCGACGGCAGGAAACGGCGGTCGGAGGCGAGGTTGCCCGCGTTTGCCTTCGAGCGAGTCCAATTGAGCGGTCTCCTCACCGCAGATATAGGCGCCGGCACCGGCGTGCACGATCACCTCGAGATCGAAACCGCTGCCCAGGATGTCGCGTCCCAGATATCCCGACGCGTAGGCCTCGGCAACTGCGGCATGCAGTCTCCGCAGTACCGGTACGACCTCGCCTCGAAGGTAGATGTATGCACGATGCGCCCGAATTGCATAGCAAGCGATGACGATTCCCTCGAGCAGTACCTGCGGGGTCGCCAGGAGCAGCGGCATGTCCTTACAGGTTCCGGGCTCCGACTCGTCGGCATTGACCACCAGGTAGTGCGCCTGACCGTCCTCCTGCGGAATGAAACTCCACTTCATTCCTGTCGGGAATCCTGCACCGCCACGACCACGAAGACCCGAATCCTTGACCGTGGCGATGACATCGTCCTCGGGCATCGACAGCGCTCTACGCAGACCCTCGTAGCCGCCGTGGCGCAGATAGGTTTCCAGGGTCCACGATCGCGGATCGTCCCAGTAGTCGCTCAGAACTGGAGTAAGAGGCACGTCAATTTCCCTTCTCGGGAGGTACTGATTCGCCAGGTGCAGGCGCGGGCTTGTTCTTGGTCGTTTCCGCTGCGGCGGCATCCGTGGACCCGAGGGGTGCGGGGCCCTCGTCCGAGGGTTCGTGCGCCGTCGGGGCGGTCATCGAGAGTGCGCGTGCGACGCGCAGGCCGGCGAGGGTCGGGCCGCCCGCAATACCACCGGCCTCTACTGCGCCGGGGCGTTCGTCGGGGAAACCCGCAAGGATTCGCTCGGTCTCGCGGAACGTACAGAGCGATGCACCTCTGTTCGGAACGACCTCGCGTCCCGAACGCAAGTCGTCGAGGAGGGTGCGCGCAGATTCGGGAGTCTGATTGTCGAAGAATTCCCAGTTGACCATCACCACCGGTGCGTAATCGCAGGCAGCGTTGCATTCGATATGAGTCAGCGTGATGGGGTCGTCGACCCCTCCGGGGTGGTCCTCCAGAGCTTCGAGGATGGCGTCGCCGCCCATCACCGCACATAACGTGTTGGTGCACACTCCCACCAGATAGTCACCGGTTAGTTCGCGCCGATACATCGAGTAGAAAGTTGCTACTGCGGTGACTTCGGCGCCGGTCAGTCCTAGCCGGTGTGCGCAGAACTCGATGCCTGTCGCAGTGATGTACCCGTCCTCGGCCTGGACCAGATGCAGGAGTGGAAGGAGGGCCGACCGAGCCATCTCCGGATCGACATCCCCGGGCGGGGTGTACCTTGCGACGATCCTGTCCGCATCCAGCGACAATCGAGTCGCCGTGTCCGGTGGGTACGGGGCAGCACGGGTGGTCAGTTGCACGTACACGGGTTCGCTCATCGGTCCACACCTCCCATCACCGGATCGATACTTGCCACAGCAGCGATGACATCGGCGACCATGCCGCCCTCGCAGGTGGCTGCAACCGCTTGCAGGTTGGTGAAGGACGGATCTCGGTAGTGCACCCGAAACGGTCTCGTACCGCCGTCGCTGACCATGTGGACGCCGAGTTCACCGCGCGGCGATTCGACTGCGACATACACCTGACCTGGTGGGACCCGAAAGCCCTCGGTGACGAGTTTGAAATGGTGGATCAACGATTCCATCGAGGTGTCCATGATCTCGCGGACGTGTTCGGCAGAATTACCCATACCGTCCGGTCCGACAGAAAGATCGGCAGGCCACGCTATCTTCTTGTCGTCCACCATGATCGGTCCCGGTCGAAGCCGGTCGAGGCACTGCTCGGCAATCTTGAGCGATTCCTTCATCTCGTCGATCCGCACGAGGTATCGACCGTAGGCGTCGCAACCGGTGTCCGTGCACACCTCGAATTCGTAGTTTTCGTATCCGCAGTAAGGTTCGGAGACGCGCAGATCATGAGGGAGGCCGGTGGAGCGAAGCATCGGACCGGTGATTCCAAGAGCCATACAGCCCGTCAGGTCGAGATAACCGATTCCTTTGGTCCTGGCCTTCCAGATCGAATTCTCGTTGAGCAGGTTCGACATGTCGCGTAGGCGAACAGGCAGAGTTTTCAGCAACTCCCGTACTTTCGCCACGGCGTCTTCGGGCAGATCTTGGGCGAGTCCGCCGGGTCGAATGAACGCGTGGTTCATTCGCAATCCGGTGATCATCTCGAATACGTCGAGAATCAACTCGCGCTCACGAAACCCGAACAGCATCGCCGTAACTGCACCCAATTCCATTCCGCCGGTGGCCAGAGCGACGAGGTGCGAAGAGATGCGATTGAGTTCCATCAACAGAACCCGGACGACGGTCGCACGTTCGGGTATTGCTTCGGTGATATCGAGAAGCTTTTCGACACCGAGACAATACGCAGTTTCGTTGAAGAAGGGGGACAAATAATCCATCCTGGTCACGAAGGTGACACCCTGCGTCCAATTTCGAAACTCGAGATTCTTTTCGATTCCAGTGTGCAGGTAGCCGATTCCGCATCGAGCTTCTGTCACGGTCTCGGCCTCGATCTCGAGAATCAGTCGAAGCACCCCGTGCGTCGACGGGTGTTGCGGCCCCATGTTGACGACGATGCGCTCTTCGGAGGAGCCTGCGGCCGATTCTGCTGCAGCAGCGACTATGTCGTCCCAGTCCTGCCCAGAGACGGTCAACGATCGTTCGCTCGTCACTTGTACCCCCGTCGTTGGTCCGGTGGAGGAATGCTCGCACCCTTGTACTCGACCGGGATTCCTCCGAGTGGATAGTCCTTGCGTTGTGGATGGCCCTCCCAGTCGTCGGGCATCTGAATTCGAGTCAACGAAGGGTGACCGTCGAATTGAATTCCGAAGAAGTCGTATGTTTCACGTTCGTGCCAGTCGTCGGTCGGATAGACCTCTACCAGCGACGGCAGGTGCGGATCGGCATCCGAGACCGATACTTCGAGACGAATTCGACGATTGTGGGTTATCGACATCAAGGGAAATACCGCGTGCAGTTCTCGGTCGATCTGCTGGGGATAGTGGACGCCACTGACGCCCAGACACAGTTCGAATCGAAGTTCTGGCTCGTTCCGCAGGGTCGTCGCCACCGCGAGAAGGTGTTCGCGTCGAACATGGAGGGTGAGTTGGCCGCGGAAGACCACGACGGCTTCCACTGCTTCGTCGAAAGTCGTGTCGAGCCGGGGTAGTGTGCGCTCCAATTCATCGGCGATCGCATCGAAGTACCCGCCGTAGGGTCGGGATGCACTCTCCCGCAGCAGCGTAGGCGGCACCAACCTTCCATACCCGGATGTGTCGCCGGTACCCTTCACACCGAACATTCCACGTCGATCGGACGTCACCGCAGCAACCCCTTGAGCTCGAAAGTGGGTGTCGACGCCAATGCGGCGGCTTCCGCTGCGCGGGCGACCGTTTCGCGGTTCACCCCGAGTGGCATCTCCTGTATTTTCTTGTGCAGTTCGAGGATTGCATCGAGCAGCATCTCCGGTCTGGGCGGGCACCCGGGCAGGTAGATGTCCACCGGTACCACATGGTCGACACCTTGGACGATCGCGTAGTTGTTGAACATGCCGCCCGAGGACGCGCATACCCCCATGGCCAGAACCCATTTCGGCTCAGCCATCTGATCGTAGATTTGACGCAGCACGGGCGCCATCTTCTGGCTCACCCGGCCGGCGACGATCATCAGGTCCGCCTGCCGTGGGGAGGCACGAAACGCCTCCATACCGAATCGGGCGATATCGAATCGGCCGGAACTGGTAGCCATCATTTCGATTGCGCAGCAGGCGAGACCGAATGTGGCGGGCCAGAGTGAGCCTTTCCTGACGTATCCGGCGAGGCCTTCGACCGTACTCAGCAGGAAGCCACTCGGTAGCTTCTCTTCGAGACCCATATCTGACCCTTCCGATCGAAACTCTGAAAGTGGCGAACCTAATCCCAGCTGAGCCCGCCGCGACGCCATTCGTAGGCGTAGGCAACTGCAGCGCTGACGACGAACAGTCCCATTGCGAGAAGCCCGAATACGCCGAGTGCGTCGAAATGCACGGCCCAGGGATAAAGAAAAACGATTTCGATGTCGAAAACAATGAACAGCATCGCCGTCAGATAGAACTTCACGGGGTAGCGACCTGCGCCCATCGGTTGAGCTGTCGGTTCGATACCGCATTCGTAGGCATCCATCTTTGCCCTGTTGTACCGCTTCGGTCCGACCACCGAGGCGATGACGACAGAGACGAGAGCGAAGGCGACGGCGACAGCACCGAGGACGAGAATGGGAATGTACTCGTTCATGCTGTTCGCGCCTCCGTGCATGCCCTGTGGGCAGCCTGTAGGAATGTGAGCTGAAACACAGCCTACCGGTGTGATGCCCCGACGTGTCTCTGTTTCGGACTGTGCGGAAAGGGTGTCGGGTCCACTACGCGGGAAAAGTTTGGGACGGTGGCGCTTTCGGCAGGTTTTTGAGTAGCTTCACGACCGTTTCCGTCAACACGAACGGGTCCAGTGGATGTGACACTGCGGCGTCGGCGCCGGACCAATCCGCCAACCATCTGTCGTCCGGTCGCCCGGTCAGAACCACCAATGGTGGACAGTGTGCGAGCTCGTCCCGTAGTTGCTTCGCTACGCCCATTCCCCCGGCCGGCGCCGACTCCCCGTCGAGGATGGCGAGGTCGATGCCCCCGACGTCCAGATAGTGATTCACCATCGGGGCCGATGCGACTTCGAGATAGTCGAACGCGCCGAGTGTCGCTTTCGGGCGTGTGCCGATAGCTGTCTTCACATACGCGCGCGTGTCGGAGTTGCTGCTGTACAAGAGGATGCGGAGAGCGGGGGTCACAGGATCTGATGCTACGACCGGGGGCGCAGGAGACGTGGGCGATTCATGTTTCCAAGAGCGTTTCACTTGGGGTGAAAGTGTAACGTTCGTTGCTTGTCGGGGGATAGACCGTCGAACAGAGTCGCCACCGAGCGGCAGGCGGCCGAAAGGAACTTCGATGCAGGATCAGCACGCCCCACAATTTCCGCACGACTTCGGTCCGACCGAGGACGTGCTGACCGAGTTCGGTGTGAGTCGGCAGAGCTTCATGGCCCGATTGCGAGAGATTCTCCTGCAGGATCCACCCCCCACGGGGCTCGATCGCACGGATGTCGCTGCACTGCTGCGAGTCTGTCGCGCCTGATCAGGTTCTCGCGTACTCCAGAATTGCGTTGCCCTTGGACGTCCTGCGCACGCTGCGCAACTCGAGCTTGGTGAGCGGGTCACCCGGTTCGAACATCTTTCGACCCGAACCTGCAATCACGGGGTGCGTCATCAGTGTCAGTGAGTCGAGGAGTCCGGCGAAGAACAGGTGGCGAACGATGTTGATGCCGCCGACCACGGCGATCTCTCCTCCTTCCGATGCCTTCAGATCGCGAACGAAGTCATCGAGATCCCCGTCGATGAGTGAGGCATTCGCCCAGGCGAGTGGCCCGGCAAGCGTACTGGAAGCGACGTGCTTGGGAACCGAGTTGATGAAGCCCCCGAAGCCGTCCTCGTCCCCTGCGGTCGGCCAATAGTCCGACCACTGCTCGTATCCGACTCGTCCGAGAATCACCGTGTCCACTCGCTCGATCATCGCCCCCAGCAGACCCCCCATTTCTTCGTCGAAACTATCGAACTGCCATTGATCGGGGGACTCGACCACCCCGTCGACGGAGTGAAACAGACCTGCTGTCAGTGTGCGCATCGATCTTCTCTTTTCGTGGTTGTCGGGGCTCTTCTCGTTCGACCCGTGGGCTCGGTGAAACTCATCGGTACGCGAGCGTGCCATCTAGGTAGCAGACTGGTGCCGTGACCGATGCCACCGAACCACTGCCCAAGCCGAGGACCGCCGAGCATTCGCGGCTCGCCGAGTCGCCCGGTGTGTCCGGGCCCTGGCGTCAGTGGGGTCCCTATCTTGCCGGCCGTCAGTGGGGCACGGTCCGCGAGGACTACTCGACCGATGGGGACGCCTGGCAGTCCTTTCCCTTCGATCAGGCGCATGCACGGGCCTACCGGTGGGGAGAAGACGGATTGGGCGGGATCTGCGATCGTTTCGGGTTTCTCAACTTCGCTTTCGCGCTGTGGAATCGCAAGGACCCCGTCCTCAAGGAACGACTCTTCGGTCTTACCAACGGTGAAGGCAACCACGGCGAGGATGTCAAAGAGTACTGGTGGGTCGTCGACGGCACACCCAGCCACAGCTGGATGCAATGGCTCTATCGCTATCCCCACGCCGAATATCCGTATCGGCAGCTTCGTGAGGAGAACGCGCAACGAGGACGAGACGAGCGGGAGTACGAACTCTCCGATACCGGAATTCTCGACGAGAACCGATTCTTCGATGTGCAGGTCACCTACGCCAAGGCCGCCCCGGACGACATCGCCATCGTCATCTCGATCACCAATCATGGCCCAGAGGCCGCGTCGGTGGATCTGCTGCCGCATCTCTGGTTGCGCAACACCTGGGCGTGGGGTCGCGACGACCGTGGCGGCTCCCTTTCGCAGATGACTGCTCCCGAAGTGCAGTCCGGCCGGGTGCGCGCAATCGTGGCCGAACATGGCTTTCTCGGAAAGTACTACCTGAGCGCCGAAGGAGAACCCGAGGTCCTCTTCTGCGACAACGAAACGAACTCGGCGCAGCTCTGGGGTCAGGAGAATGTCAGCGCGTATTGCAAGGACGGTATCGGCCGACGCGTCGTCGAGGGGGACACCGGCGCGGTGAACCCTGAACAGACGGGCACGAAGTCGGCGTTCTGGTTTCGGTTCGACGACATCGCACCCGGCGCTACCGTCGAGGTCAAGCTTCGCCTGTCCCAAAACGAGCCGGACGCGCAGACCTTCGGACGTGGGTTCGACGCCATTGTTGCCGACCGACGTTCGGAGGCCGACGACTTCTACAGCGTCGTGATCGGATCCGATCTGGACGAGAACGATCGCCATATTGCTCGGCGTGCGTACGCGGGGCTGTTGTGGACGAAGCAGCTCTACCGTTACGACGTCGAGCAATGGCTCGAAGGCGACCCGGTTGGGGAGCCCGCACCGCCGTCACGGCTCGATGCCAAGGCGCGAAACACCCACTGGCGTCATCTTGCTCTCGCGGACGTGATCTCGATGCCCGACGAATGGGAGTATCCGTGGTTTGCCGCTTGGGACTTGGCATTTCATACCATTCCGCTCGCACATGTCGATCCGGATTTCGCGAAAGAGCAACTGGTGTTGATGTGCCGGGAGTGGGCGATGCATCCCAACGGTCAGCTCCCCGCTTACGAGTGGGAGTTCGGTGACGTCAATCCACCTGTTCATGCGTGGGCGGCGTGGCACGTCTACCGCATCGACGGATACCGCGACCGAGAATTCCTGGTGCGTGTATTCACCAAGCTGCTGTTGAATTTCTCGTGGTGGGTGAATCGAAAGGACTCGGCGGGTTCGAACATCTTCGAGGGTGGCTTCCTCGGAATGGACAATATCGGCTTGTTCAACCGCTCTGCGCCCTTGCCTCCAGGATTTCGGCTCGAACAATCCGACGCCACGAGTTGGATGGCGTTCTACTGCCAGCAGATGTTCAAGATTTCGCTCGAGCTCGCGCGTCACGACAATGCCTGGGACGACGTCGCGACGAAGTTCTTCTCGCACTTTCTGTCGATCGCGAAAGCTGTCAAATCATTTGGATCGCAACATATTTCACTATGGCACGAAGAGGACGGGTTCTTCTACGACGTTCTCGTTCCGCCAGAGGGCGACGCGGTACCGATGCGGGTACGTTCCATGGTCGGCCTGCTCCCGATTCTCGGGGCGACCGAGATCCCGTCATGGGTCGAGGAGGAATGCCCTGATCTGACCGCGCGGCTGCGGTGGGTGCAGCATCGTCGACCTGACATGGTCAGTCCGTTGCTCGCGCGGAAGGACGGTGACGAAATTCGAGTGTTGCTGACCCTCGTCGAACCGGAACGACTCAAGCGTGTGCTTGCCAGGATGTTCGATTCGGAAGAGTTCCTGTCGCAGTACGGAATCAGATCGTTGTCGGCGTCGTACCGGGACGGCGTCACGTTCGATGTCGACGGTCGCAGTCTGTCCATCGAGTACGAACCCGGCGAATCACGTACCGGCATGTTCGGCGGCAACTCCAACTGGCGTGGCCCGATCTGGTTCCCGGTCAACGTGTTGTTGGCCGACAAGTTGCGTGCATACGGCCGTCATTACGGCGAATCCTTCACCATCGAGATTCCCACCGGGTCCGGCAATCACTGCACCTTGACTCAGGCAGCAGATTTGATCGACAGCGGGTTGGCGTCGCTGTTTCGGCCCGTGAACGGGAAGCGTCCGGCGGACGGAGCGCGGATCGAGGCGAGCGAGGACCCGTTGTGGAGCGCGCACCCCACCTTCAACGAGTATTTCGACGGTGACACCGGGGAAGGCCTGGGAGCATCGCACCAAACCGGATGGACGGGACTGGTAGCACATCTGCTGAGGCCGCGTCTGCCGTTGTAGTTGCAGAGCGCCCTAGAGTGGGGAAATGAAGATTCGCGGCGCAGTGCTCGAGGAAATCGGACGATCTCGGCCGTTTGCCCAATCTCGGCCGATCACAATCTCGGAACTCGATCTCGATCCGCCCGGCGAGGGTGAATTGCTCGTCCGAATCGAGGCGGCCGGCCTGTGTCATTCCGATCTGTCCGTGGTCGACGGCAATCGCGTACGTCCAGTTCCGATGTTGCTCGGGCACGAGGCAGCCGGTCGCGTCGAGGCGCTCGGGTCCGGGGTCGAGGACATCGCACTCGGCACCCGCGTGGTGATGACCTTCTTACCTCGATGCGGAGAATGCGCCGGTTGCCGGACCGACGGGCAGATGCCGTGTGTGCCAGGCAGCGCAGCGAACAACGCTGGGGAGTTACTCGGTGGCGGTGGAAAATTGGCGCGCGCGGGCCAGGAAGTCAAACATCACCTCGGGGTCTCCGGATTTGCAACACACGCGGTAGTGAGCCGCAAATCGGTCGTAGCCGTCGACGACGATATTCCGGCCGACGTCGCGGCGGTGCTCGGATGTGCAGTATTGACCGGCGGTGGCGCAGTTCTCAACGCCGGTGCGCCCAGGCCCGGCCAGTCGATCATGGTGGTCGGTCTCGGTGGCGTCGGAATGGCCGCTGTACTGACGGCTGTATCCGTGGGTGCCGGTGAGGTCATCGGCGTCGATGCAGTGGCCGAGAAGCTGGCAACCGCTGGCGAACTCGGTGCGAATCGGACGTATTCACCTGCCGAGCTTCATGAGCTGGGTATCAAAGCAGACATCGTGATCGAGGCTGCAGGAAACGCGCGCGCCTTCGAAGCGGCCGTCGCAGCGACGGCACCCGGCGGTAGGATGGTCACCGTCGGCCTTCCCACTCCCGACGCCAGGTCCTCGATATCGCCTCTCGGACTCGTCGCCGAAGCGCGCACGATCATCGGCAGCTATCTCGGTTCTGCAGTGCCCGAGCGCGACATTCCGAAGTATGCGCAGCTCTACCGCGAGGGCAGGCTACCTGTCGAGAAGCTGATCTCCTCGCGAATCCGGCTCGAGGACATCAATTACGGCATGGACGAACTCGCCGACGGCAGAGCCATCCGCCAGGTCATCACGTTCGACGAGCAGTAGCGACCCAGCGGCCGTTGCGGCGTCCGATTTCGATGGGATGGTCGAAGCATGCGCTGATGTTCTCGGTCGTGAGTACGTCTTCGACGAGGCCGTCGACCATGATGTGGCCGTCGCGGATGAGCACGGCATGCGTCGTGGACTTCGGAATTTCCTCCAGATGATGCGTCACGAGGATGCTCGACAAAGATTCGTGCTGTGCGCGCAGATTGTCGAGCGCGGAGAGAAGTTGCTCGCGAGCAGCGAGGTCGAGTCCGGTAGCGGGTTCGTCAAGAAGCAGAAGCGCAGGGTTGGACAGGAGTGCCCGCGCGATCAGCGCGCGGCCACGTTCACCCTGCGAAAGTGTGCGCCAAGGTGAGTCGCTGCGATCCTCGATACCGAGGGAGGCGATGAGCGATCGGGCCCGGTCTTTCTGCTCGGAAGTGGCCGACCATCGCGGAATCAGATCGGGGGTGTTGGTGAGCCCGGTGAGCACGGTCTCCAGCAGCGTCAATGGGGCCTCGATACGCAGTCGAGGATCGACGTGACCGATATGGGTGCGCAGCTCCCTCATGTCGACACGGCCGAGTTGGTGACCGAGGACATGCACGGTGCCCCGAGTGGGGTGCGCTGAGGCACCGAGCATGCTCAGCAACGTGCTCTTACCGGCTCCGTTGGCGCCGAGCAGCACCCAGTGCTGCCCCTGCTCGACCTGCACCGATGCGCCGCGCAGTAGATGTCGACCGTCTCTGACCAGGTCGACGTTGTGGGCGCGCACGACACTTTCCGTAATCACCGGTCGACAGTATCTTGAAACCGAGTCCGGTTTGCGGCCTGCCCGACGACCACCGATCTCCAACCGGCGTAGTACGGGTACCTCGCAAGTCAGTAGGCTTGTCGAAGCCGTCAGTGTCAGCGAAAGCAGTGTCAGCGAAAGAGAGTGGAAACAGTCGTGAGTGCACAAGCGCCTATTCGAGTCGGCGTCCTCGGGGCCCGCGGCAAGGTGGGGCAAGCCATCTGTGACGCCGTCACGGCAGCAGACGGGCTCGAATTGGTTGCCACGGTCGATCAGGGCGACCCGATTTCGGCCATTGTCGACGTAGCCACCGAGGTCGTCGTCGACTTCACGCATCCGGACGTGGTGATGGACAACCTGAAGTTCCTCGTGGAGAACGGTATTCACGCCGTTGTCGGAACTACGGGCTTCGACGCCGGACGCCTCGACACCGTCCGGTCATGGCTGGCGAACTCGCCCCGGACCGGTGTCCTGATCGCGCCGAACTTCGCTATCGGCGCCGTACTGACGATGCGCTTCGCCGAGCAGGCCGCACGATTCTTCGAATCGGTCGAGGTGATCGAATTACATCACCCGAACAAGGCCGACGCGCCGTCCGGGACGGCATACCGCACGGCCCAGCTGATCGCCGACGCGAGGAAGAAGGCCGGCGTAGGCCCGAGTCCGGATGCCACGACCACGGAGTTGGACGGTGCCCGAGGCGCTGAAGTCGACGGCGTTCGCGTCCACTCCATCCGTCTCGCCGGACTGATTGCCCATCAGGAAGTTCTGCTGGGAACACAGGGGGAGACGCTCACCATCCGGCACGACTCGATGGACCGCTCGTCGTTCGCTCCCGGGGTCCTACTCGGTGTGCGTGAAATTTCCGGACGACCCGGGTTGACGGTCGGACTCGACCCCTTCTTGGATCTGTAGCGAGGTTGCAATGAACAAGGCCACCAAAGTTGTGCTCATCATCGGCGTCATGGTGCTGGTTCTGGGATTCTATTTCTACCTTCTCGGAAGTCGCGGACTGTCGCTGATTCAGACCGGCGGCCCGGTCAACATCGGTCTCGGAACAGGCGTCATTCTGTTGCCCATCCTCGGGGTATGGATTGTCGGCGCCACCCTCAAGGCAGGGTTCGATCATCAGCATCTGGCCAGTCGGATGCGCGAAGAGAACCTCGAACTGGACGTCTCCGATCTGCCGACGATGCCGTCGGGTCGTATCGCCCGCGACGCCGCCGACCAACTCTTCCAACAGATCAAAGGTGAGTGGGAGAAGGATCCGGACAACTGGCGCAACTCCTACCGATTGGCGCGAGCCTACGACTACGCAGGCGACCGAGGCAGAGCCCGCGAGACGATGAAGCGGGCAGTAGAACTCGAACGGCAGGAATCCGCGGACCGATGACCGCCACTCTGCTCGTCGTCCACCACACACCGTCGCCGGCGACGCGTGAGCTTCTCGAAGCGGTGCTGGCGGGTGCGAATGATCCCGATATCGAGGGCGTGACAGTTCGGAGCGTTCCCGCGCTGAGTGCAACGATCTCCGATGTCCTGAGCGCCGACGGCTACCTTTTCGGAACACCGGCCAATTTCGGCTACATGAGTGGTGCTCTCAAGCATTTCTTCGACACCACCTACTACCCGTGTCTCGACGCAGTCGCCTCCCGCCCGTACGGCATGTGGGTTCACGGCAACAACGACACCGTCGGCGCAGTGTCGGCGATAACGAAAATCGCCACCGGTTGGGCGCTGGAAAACGTTTCCGCTGCACTGGAACTGACCACAGCGGACAAGGTCGCCAAGGATTCTTGCTACGAACTCGGCGGCACACTGGCAGCAACTCTCATGAGCTGAACTGCCATGTCTTCAGAATGGTGGGGGCTCGGCGCGTTCGCGTAGTCGAACGACTGCTCTGTGTTCGCGGAATCGACGTCGCAGATTTCGGATTCGCGCCCGCGCAACATCGGTCGCGGCGTCTCGGAGGTCCTTGGTCGTAGGTGGTTGCGTGCCGGGCGATTGGTTCTTTTCCCACCAGGTCACGGTGACCGGATCGGGCTCGGGTTCCGAACCCCGTTTTCCGCGTCGGCGGGTTCGGGGTAAGCCCAGCACCCCCGGATCCGGGAGGGAGATCCGGCGGTGTCCGGAGCGGCTCGTCCACAGGATCGCGCAGCCCTGCAGGAGGGCGACGGTCCAGCTACGCGATGTCTTGGCCTGGTGGTGGCAGGTGCAGACCGGGTGCATGTTCGTCTCGATAGTCCACCCGCCGCGCTCGGGGTTGTTGTGGTCGAACGGGACGATGTGGTCGAGTTCGCATTTCGTGGAGGGGACATCGCAGTGTTCGAAGGTGCACGTCCGGTGCATCATTCGTACACGTGCTGCGGTCTCGGTCGAGGGTTTGTACGTCAGCGCGCCCGGCGGTGGGCAGGTAAGACCACCGTGTCCGTCGGGAAACATTCCCGCGGCCAGTGTCGGGTCGTTCTCGATGGTGGCGAGTAGTTCGAAGGAGATCTTTGCCCGGACCGATTCGCTGATTTCCGGTCGTTCAGGGCCTGACGTTCGGGTAAACGCGCGGGGGACAATGCCACCTCGGCGCACCCGACCGCGTCCGATCAGGCGCTCCGAGAGGGGTTGATCGACAGTCGAATTCGACAACACAGCATCAGGGAGTCGAATACCCCCACCATCTGGGGAGTGACGCTGGATGGAACAGCGACACCCGAGGCCGTCATGACGGTCACGAGTTCGGTCAGTAGCGCTTGCCACTGTGCATCCTTGGCGACCAGCCGAGCCAGGTCCGCGTCGAGGGGTGTCCCGTCCGTCAGGACAGCCGGGCTCGAGTCAGACCCAACAGGGTGTGCACATCGACGAGGATCTGAACGAGATGACCACGTCGCGGAGGCGGTGCATCGGTGTTGCCGAATACCGGGCACTGTTCACCGCGGTAACAGTGGCATTCGAGAACTTCTTCGCTGTGTAGGAGGGCCAACAGTCCGTCGACGCGCAGTTGCCGTAGCGACCTCGGATCGGACTTGCACACGGTGCCGGTGATCTCCTCGATCAGCGCGTCGGCTTCGGCACCTTCGAGGTTGGTCAACTGCGCGCGCAAGACCGCTGTCCCGTCTCCTTCCTGCCGGACCGACACCCCTCTACCTGTGCGAGCCGACAGTGCCCGAGCTACCGCGGCCTCGTCGGGGTTGTACGTCATCCACAGTCGCCACAGCTTTTTGCGGAGTGACGGTGCGTTGTAGCGTGCGGCTGCAGCAACGGCGTCGAACTCGATGGCCTTGATCGTCTCATCACTGGCATAACCCAGAACCGAGGTCATCACCGTGACGTGCGACCAGTCGAGCATTCCGCAACTGAATAGAATGGCGGTCAAAGGCAATCGGTCCAATTCGAAGCCGGTGTCGGTGAACGAACGGATCTGACGCCACGACATGCGTAGTGCTCCTGCTGCCTCGCACACCGCATCACGCAACGCGTCGGAGGGATCGCCGCCGCGGTCGTCAGCATCGGCGAGGCGGATCTCTACGACGTTGCAGACCGATTCCACCACACGGACTCGGCACACATTCTCTTGATGTCGATCTCGGCCGGCAACTGCAAGCAGTCCCGCCACACAGCTGTTGCCGTCGATGGTGCCAGCTCCGAAACCCCCCGATTCGAACATGCTTGCGAGTGTAAGCCTCTCCACTGACATTCGTGAAGGTCCACAGTCACACGCCCACTTGCCGAGTCTGTATCTTCTTCACGTCTGACTCCGGCAGCGATGGTGATGTCCGTTTAGTCTCGTTCCTATGACGTCAGACGCGTATGCGCGGTTCCTTCCCACTGGGTACCGGAATTTCCTCCAACCGGTTTCGACAACCTGGCAGTGGCGTGACAACTCAATTCACATTGCTCGAGCGCGCAGCAGTGAAGCGGCTGTCAAAGTTCTGGCGATTCATGGTGCAGGTGGGCATTCAGGCGCGCTGTGGCCATTCGCGGCATTCGCTGCGACGCGTGGAGCCGACGTGTTGTTCCCCGACATGTCGCTGTACGGCAGGACAGTTGTGGCGAACCGAGGGAAGGTGAGATACGAGGACTGGGTCGAGATGCTGTGCGATCTTGTAGTTGTCGAGAAGCGTGACGATCCGCGTCCCTTGGTTCTGTTCGGCGCAAGCATGGGCGGAATGTTGGCGTATGAAGTCGCTGCCCGAACGGGTCAGGTTGCCGACGTCATTGTTACTTGTCTTCTGGATCCATCGGATGCCGATGCTCGCTCAGCCGCTGCGCGTTTCGGTGTGCTCGGCCCAATGGCCCCGCGATTGCTGAAGGCAGCTTCGGCGGTGCTCGGCAGTGCCCGTGTACCGGTGCGGTGGTTGATGGATATCGATAACATGAGTGCAAATCGAGAGCTGTCGAAGGCATGCGCGACCGATCCACTCGGCGGTGGAGTGTCCTTACCGCTCGGATTTCTCAGCAGTTTCATGTCATTCGAACACGTAGCCCCCGAGAAATATCAAGGCCCGAAGGTGAAGTTGACGCATCCTGCACAAGACACGTGGACCCCGGCGGAATTGAGCATTCGATTTCTTGACAGGATCGCCGCGCCGACATCGCTGGTAATGCTCGACGGGTGCGGTCACTTTCCGATCGAGGAACCTGGATTGTCTCAGCTGGCGTCCACGATGGAGGAGATCGCACGCTCCCATGGTTGGACTCCGTAGCGAGGAGTCGTCGGACCCTCGTGGCACAGTGGCGTCATGCGTGAGATGAGTGCATCGATGGCACGCCGCACCGCCCTGGCTGCGCAGGGGTTGGCGTCTGCGCGTGCTGTGACAGAGGGGCTGGCGTCCACACGCGCGGTGCACAAGGCGATTGCACAGACGCAGTTGCTCCAGATCGACTCGGTGTCGGTTCTCGTGCGCGCCCACTATGCGCCGGTGTTCAGTCGAATCGGCAAGTACGACCGAACTGTGATCGATCGGGCTGCGTGGACCGATACTGTGCGACGCCCTCGGAAGCTCGTCGAGTATTGGGGTCATGAAGCCGCGCTGCTACCGGTCGAGGATTGGCCGCTGATGGGTTGGCGCACAAGGTTGTACGAGCATGGTCGTTGGGGAGGAGCTGCGAAAGTTCTGGAACGGAACCCGGTGCTGGCCGATGATGTTCTTGCTGTCATCGGAGATCTCGGGCCGTCGAGTGCCGGTGACATCGAGCGTGCGCTCGAGGTCGAACGTCCTGGACGCAAGGGGCCGTGGTGGGACCGCAGTGACGTCAAGGTCGTGTGCGAGCAATTGTTCGCGGCGGGCATGGTTTCGGTTGCCACTCGCTCCGGTTTCGTTCGGCATTACGACCTGACGGAGCGGGTGATTCCGCCCGATATCCTCTCTCGCACGGTGAACGAGGCCGATGCAGTGAGGGAATTGGTCGACAAGTCTGCGGTGGCGCTCGGTATTGCAAGCGAGCCCGATCTTCGTGACTACTACAGGCTTTCACAGAAACAATCGAAAGCCGCTGTCGCCGAACTGGTGGAGGACGGTGTCCTCGAACCCGTCGAAGTACGCGGTTGGGACGTGCCCGCGTACCTGCATGTCGAGGCTCGCATTCCCCGGTCCGTCCGTGGGAGTGCACTGCTGTGTCCGTTCGACCCGATGATCTTCTACCGTCCGCGCGTCGAGCGTATCTTCGGTTTTCGCTATCGCATCGAGATCTACACCCCACAACACAAGCGGGTACACGGCTACTACGTTTTCCCGTTTCTGATGGGGGAGGAGTTGGTAGCGCGGCTCGATCTCAAGGGTGACCGGGCGCGCTCGGAGCTGCAGGTGCTCGGCGCGTTCGTCGAAGGTGAACGCGCCGTCGGTCCCATCGCCGTTGCGCTCGCGCAGGCCCTGCGCGAGATGGCGGACTGGCTCGAGCTCGACGACATCGTGGTCGGTGAACGCGGCGATCTTGTGACGGCCCTGGCAAGCGTCGTGTGAGCAATCGTTCGTTCGGGCAGCGGGATGTACTCGAGGGTGCGAACATCGCAAGTGTGACTTCACGAGTGTCCGTATCCGACAGTGAACTGCCCCCACAGGTCGTGGTGCTCTTCGGAGCAACAGGTGACCTGGCTCGCCGCAAACTTCTTTCGGGGATGATGCACCTGGCATTGTCCGACCTCGCTCCACGTATACGTGTCGTCGGAACTTCGCTGGAAGAGATGACAAGTGACGAGTTCCGCCAGATGGCCCTGGAATCGGTCGTCGAATTCTCCACTCGCACGGTCTCCGACGAGCATTGGAGCGAGTTCGCACGCAAGCTGACCTATGTATCGCAGAAAGCCGGGCCTGCGGCGCTCAGTGACGCTGTTGCGCACGCCGAGATGGAGTTGGGTCCGGGAACCAGACGCCTGCACTACCTCAGTGTTCCGCCGAAAGCTGCTCTCGCCGTGGTCGAAATGCTCGGTGCCGCCGATCTGGTCGAACGATCGCGCATCATCATGGAAAAGCCGTTCGGTACCGATCTCGACAGTGCGATAGCCCTCAACGCCACACTGCACGAGACGTTCGAGGAAGATCAGATCTTCCGGATAGATCACTTCCTCGGAAAAGAGCCCGCACAGAACATCCTGGCTTTCCGGTTCGCCAACGGTCTGTTCGAGCCGATCTGGAACCGGAACTTCATCGACCACATCCAGATCGACATTCCAGAGAAGTTGGGATTGGACGGTCGGGCGAACTTCTACGAATCCACCGGAGCTTTCAAAGACATGGTGGTGACGCACCTGTTTCAAGTTCTCGCGTTCATGGCGATGGAGCCACCGACTGCCCTCGAACCCGGAGCGATCGGCGAGGAGAAGAACAAGGTCTTCCGCTCGATGATCCCTCTGGACCCGAAAAAGGTTGTGCGCGGGCAGTATTCCGGTTACCGGTCGGAGTCTGGAGTGGCTGACGATTCCGACACCGACACCTTCGTTGCACTTCAGTGCGAAATCGACAACTGGCGGTGGGCAGGGGTTCCCTTCTACCTGCGGACCGGTAAGCGGTTGGCCGAAGGACAACGGATCATTTCGATTGCTTTCCGTGAGCCACCCAAATCGATGTTCCCGGCAGGATCGGGCGTCGGCGCACAGGGGCCGGACCACTTGACGTTCGACCTAGCGGACGCGTCGAAGGTATCGCTGTCGTTCTACGGCAAGCGGCCGGGGCCAGGGATGCGACTCGACAAATTGTCCATGCAGTTTTCCATCCAGGACACCGAACGGGTCGGCGACGTTCTCGAAGCGTACGAGCGCTTGATTCTCGACGCCATGCATGGAGACCACACCTTGTTCACGACGGCAGAGGGCATCGAGCGACTGTGGGAGGTATCTGCGCCGCTTCTTGCCGATCCGCCGCCGGTGCGACTGTATTCACCTGGCTCGTGGGGACCCAATGCCATTCATCAACTCGTCGCCCCGCACGCGTGGCGGTTGCCGTTCGAACGTGCGTGGCGCGAGAAAAAGTGACGTCAGAAGCCGCTGCGATCCTTGCGTAACTGATCGCGTAATGCGCCTTGGACTGCTTGTGAGAGCCATGAATTGAGCGACACCCCATTGGTGGAGGCTGCTTCCTCGGCGCGATCCTTCATATGTTCGACCATACGAAGGGTCACCCGGCGCATCTCGCCGGTGACCTCGTCCATGGTCGGATAGTTCTCGGAAGGGCTGCCGCTGCCCGAGGCCGTTGGATCTGCGGCTGTGGGGGACATACGGACTTCTCCGAAGACATCGGCACCGTCCAGGCGGACGTGGACCGAGCGGTCCCCGAGTTGCTCGTTCAGTTCGCCGGCGAATTCCGACAGCGCGCCCATCAGCATGAGCTTGGCCGACGCTTCGGCAGCTGCGCCGAGTGCTTCCGCAGTCTGTCTCGTGTGTTCGTCACCCAGTGCAGCGGCCGCGAGTAGATCGGCGCGCAGCGAGGCGGTGTGCTTGTTCAGTTCCATGACGTCAGTGTGACGCCATATTTGACGTCATGCAAGGTGTCACTGCGTTCATGGATAGGCTGCACCGACGGACGGGCCAGCTCGAGTGGAGGAACTGCGGTGCCGAATACGGTGTCACTGAACGTGCAATTGGTTGCGAAGACCGAATTCTCGGGGCCGCCCGACATCCCATGGGAGACCGATGCCGATGGCGGACAGGCCCTGGTCGAGTTCGCTGGTCGCGCCTGTTATCAGAGTTGGTCCAAGCCCAATCCGCGCACTGCCACCAATGCGTCGTATCTGCGGCACCTTCTCGATGTCGGGCACCTGTCGGTTCTCGAACACGCGAGCGTCAGTTTCTACATCACCGGCATTTCTCGGTCGTGCACCCACGAGCTGATCCGACACCGGCATTTCTCGTACTCGCAGCTCTCGCAACGATTCGTCCCCGAGAACGACGCCAAAGTCATCGTTCCCCCCGCCATCGAGGGTGACCCGCACCTGGAAGCACTCTTCGAACGAGCTACCGACGCCAGTCGGGCCGCCTACGTCGAACTTTTGGATGCTCTCGATCACAAGCTCGAAGGCGTCACCAATTCGGCGTTGCGGGGTAAGCAAGCTCGTCAGGCCGCCAGGTCGGTGTTGCCGAACGCGACCGAGACACGCCTGCTCGTCACCGGCAACTACCGGGCGTGGCGTCACTTCGTCTCGATGCGAGCCTCCGAACACGCGGACATCGAAATCCGGCGACTTGCCGTGGAATGTCTGCGTCAGTTGGCGGAAGTGGCACCGGATGTATTCGGCGATTTCGAGGTATCGACGTTGGCCGATGGTTCAGAGGTGGCGCACAGCCCATTCGTGACCGAGTTGTGAGGACCGCCGGTAGCACCGGGTAACCTTGCTGACCATGACATACGGTGACGCCGCTCCTCCCATCCAGCCACCGTTCGGCACGGTGCTCACCGCTATGGTGACGCCATTCACTGCCGACGGGAAGTTGGACATAGATTCGGGAGTGCGTCTCGCTCATCACCTGGTGGAACAGGGAAACGACGGCTTGGTTCTGGCTGGGACAACCGGAGAGTCACCAACCACCACCGAGAACGAGAAGCTCGAGTTGATGCGGGCGGTCATCGCAGCCGTCGGACACCGCGCGCGGATCATTGCCGGTGCGGGCAGCAACGACACAGCACACAGCGTCGAACTCGCTCGTGATGCCGCGCGGGCGGGCGCACACGGTCTTCTGGTCGTGACGCCGTATTACTCTCGTCCACCGCAGGCCGGTCTGTATGCGCATTTCACCGCTGTTGCCGACGCAACCGATCTACCTGTCATGTTGTACGACATTCCGCCGCGCTCGGTCGTCCCGATCGAGACCGAAACATTACGCCGGTTGGCGGAGCATCCCAGAATTCTTGCCGTCAAGGATGCGAAGGGCGATCTCAATGCCGGCGCCGAACTGATAGCGTCCACTGGTCTGCAGTTCTTTTCGGGAGACGATCCACTCAATCTCCCGTGGCTGTCCGTCGGAGCTACCGGTTTCGTCAGCGTCATCAGCCATCTTGTCCCGGCTCGCGTCCGCGAACTGCACACCGCATTCATGGTTGGTGACATTGCGCGCGCGCAGGCCATCAATGCCAGCCTCATCCCCGTCATTCGCTCGGTCTCCCGCCTCGGCGGGGTCAGTGCAGCGAAGGCGGGCCTACGCCTCATCGGAATCGATGTCGGCGAACCCAGACTTCCCCAGGTGCCACCGAGCATCGACCAAATCGAATTGCTCGCAGCTGACCTGCGAGCAGCAGGAGTGCTTGTATGAGTAGACCACCCAGATCACGCGGCCGCGCAACCCGAAATGCCGGACCTCCGGCTGAACGACCCGCTCAGACGTCACGTCCCGTGGCGCAGAACTCGGCGAAGACGCAACGCCCGGACAACCGTAAAGCGATCGACCCGACAGCACGCCTCGGATTACCTCCGAAAGCGCCGTCCAAGGGACTACGCATCGTTGCCCTGGGCGGCATCGGTGAAATCGGCCGGAACATGACCGTCTTCGAGCATCAGGGCAAGCTCCTGATCGTCGACTGCGGCGTGCTCTTCCCCGAAGATCAGCAGCCCGGCGTCGACTTGATCCTGCCCGACTTCCGACACATCGAGAAGCGGATGGCCGATGTCGAGGCCGTCGTTCTCACCCACGGCCACGAGGACCATATCGGTGCCGTTCCTTTCCTCCTGAGACTGCGGCCGGACGTTCCGGTCATCGGTTCGAAGTTCACTCTTGCCCTCGTCGCAGCAAAATGCCGTGAGCATCGTCTGCGGCCGAACCTCGTCGAGGTCGTCGAAGGCCAGAAGACGAGCCACGGACCGTTCGAGTGCGAGTACTTCGCCGTCAACCACTCGATTCCCGACGCGTTGGCCATCGCGATACGTACCGATGCCGGCGTCGTTCTGCATACGGGCGACATCAAGCTCGACCAGTTGCCGCTCGATGGCCGGTTGACCGACCTCGCAGGCTTCTCACGTCTCGGTGACGAGGGCGTAGATCTCTTCTTGGTGGACTCCACCAATGCTGAGGTTCCTGGATTCGTCACACCCGAGCGCGAGATCGGTGGAGTGCTCGACACCGTCATCGGCAAGGCCAAGCAGCGTGTCATCGTCGCATCGTTCGCAAGCCATGTGCATCGAATTCAGCAGGTCATCGACGTCGCAGAGCGGTACAACCGTCGAATCGCCTTCGTAGGCCGTTCGATGGTCCGCAATATGCAGATCGCTCAGGATCTCGGTTATCTCCGTGTGCCCGAAGGCCTCGAGGTCAACGTCGACACCGCCGCGACGCTTCCTGACGACCGACTCGTGTTGATTTCCACTGGCTCTCAGGGTGAGCCGCTCTCGGCATTGTCGCGGATGGCTCGCGGCGAACACCGGCAGATCAACGTCAAGGCCAACGACCTCGTCGTGCTGGCATCGTCGTTGATCCCCGGCAACGAGAACTCCGTCTTCGCAGTCGTCAACGGTCTGGCCAAGCGCGGAGCTACGGTCGTGACCCAGCAGAACGCAAAGGTCCATGTGTCGGGTCACGCGTCTGCGGGTGAACTGCTCTACCTCTACAACGCGGTCCGTCCCACGAACGTCATGCCTGTGCACGGCGAGTGGCGTCACCTTCGCGCGAACGCAGCACTCGCCAAGGCCACCGGCGTTGCCGATGACCGTGTCGTGATCGCCGAAGACGGTGTCGTCGTCGACATGGTCGATGGTTTGGCTCGCATCGTCGGTCAGGTCCCGGTCGGACATGTGTATGTCGACGGCTTGTCCGTGGGCGACGTTGGTGATTCGACACTGTCGGACCGACTCGTTCTCGGAGAAGGCGGCTTCATCGCCATCACCGTCGCCATCGATTCGACGACAGGGCGGGCGGTCACGACCCCCGAAGTGTCCGGTCGCGGATTCTCCGACGATCCGACTGCCCTCAAAGCCACCGTTCAACTCGTGGAGGCCGAGCTGCAACGCCTTTCCACCGACGGTGTCACCGACACCCATCGCATCGCGCAGGCCGTGCGACGCGTAGTCGGCCGGTGGGTTGCAGACAAGTACCGCCGTAAGCCGATGATCGTTCCGACAGTCATGGCAGTGAACTGACAGCTTCTTTGTCTCCGACCGACTCCGCCCCGCAGAAGCACGAAAGCTGCGGGGCGGAGTCGTCTGCTTTCACTTCCGAGTAAAAGGCCCAGGAATAGGCGAAGAGACTAGGCGAAGAGGCTAGGCGAAGATCAGCCGCCACAGCCCGATGAGGCCCAGGACGACGATTGCGCTCCGCAGTGCCCATGGTGAGAGACGTCGTCCGTATCGTGCACCCACCGACCCGCCGAGAACCGATCCGACGGCGATCAAACCCGCTGCTGCCCAGCTGATCTGGTCGAACGCGAAGATCGTGTAAGCAAGAGCCTCGTCGACGTTGACTTTAAGCGTGAGTAAGTTCTTTGCATCGTTCATTCGCTGTATCGACTCGGGAAGCAGCAACCCCATGACGCCGATCAGGAGGATCCCCTGCGCTGCAGTGAAATAGCCGCCGTAGATTCCGACAACAAATGTCCCGATGGTCAGCAGTATCAGCTTTGCCCGGCTGACATGGTCGGCAGCCTCACCGG
>JBBPZN010000074.1:0-26521 GCA_038198705.1 Mycobacteriales bacterium | reverse complement strand
GAACGAGTTCAGACTCGAGGTGCTCGCGTCGGACTCCGACCCCGCTGTGTCGGAAGCATTCAGTGGCCGCGACTACGATCGCGCTGTCGATCTGCTCGAGAAGTTCTACAGCATCGTCCTGACCGACTGCGGTACCGGTTTGATGCACTCCGCCATGGACAGCATCCTGTCCGGTTCCGATGCACTGGTAGTGGTCAGTTCCAGTTCGGTCGACGGGGCCCGAAGTGCATCGGCCACCCTCGATTGGCTCGACGCACACGGCTACCGAGATCTCGTTCGATCCTCGGTGGCCGTCGTCAATGCAGTGCGGCCGCGAGCGGGAAAAGTCGATCTGACCAAGGTGGTAGACCACTTTGCGCAACGGTGCAGGCAAGTCGTGCTCGTGCCCTTCGACCCGCACCTCGAAGAGGGAGCAGAGATCGACCTCGATCGGCTCAAGCGTAAAACTCGGTTCGCTCTGCTGGAACTGGCTGCTGCCGTAGCCGCAGACTTCCCCAGTGTTCGACCGGATGCACCGCGCATGGAAGATCGGACAAGAACAGCCCGCTCCTGAGGAGCGGGCTGCAGACAGAGGCGCTGGGACGGTTCACCCGTCCCGCTGGTTACTCTGGTTGATCTTGTTTTCCCGAATCCTGACCATCGGTGCCCGAGCGTCGGGTATCGCGATTCATCTTCCACAGGAATTCTGGGTCGTCGTCAGGCCCGATCACCTTGCCTACAGGTTCCTGCACCGTCGGGCCGAATGCCTTCCAGAACAGGACGATCACTGCTACCAAACCGATCATCGCCAAAAGATAGATCATGTCGCACCTCCTCATAAGAGGGTAGCCGCGTGGGGATGCCATGTGCACCCCACGCGGCTCGCAGTTTCCTGAGAATCGCCTCTCCTGTGTAAGCGGCGAACTACTTGTGTCCTGCCTCCGTGGTCAGCGAGGTCAGCAAAGCCATTACCTCGGACTCGCGGAACCGGCGGTGGCCGCCGGGCGTCCGAAGTGATCCGAGCCGTCCTGCGTGTGCCCATCGGGTCACGGTCTTCGGATCGACATGAAAGAGCGCCGCTACCTGCCCCGGTGTGAGCAGTGAATCCTGAGCTTTGTGCAGAGCTGGTGCGCTCATCTTCTCGTGTCCTCCTGCGTGCTGTCTCGCGTGTGATCGATCGCTGATGTGTCCGGTACTGCTGGTGTCTTCACTCTGACCGGGTCCTCGGTGAAGCAAGACCCGCCCTCGAGGGGTGTGAATCCCGAATCGGGATTCGCCCGCGTGGACCTGCGTTCTCGTCCCGATCGGTCGAGTGCGCGTGGTGTACGAGACCCATGGTTACATCCGGACCCCTAGGTACTCGACTGACCTAAAGTTGGTAAAGGGGAGGTAATGGACAAATCGGATAAGTCAGGCGGCATCGAGAGGGGTTGTTCCGAGCGGTAGCCTGGGGGTCGTGACCGAAAGCAACACGCCCCCCGCGCCCACCGCAACAAAGGGTCAGCTGTTCCGTGACATAGCTCTTTACACCGGAGCACGCTTGTTGCTCGTCATCGTCATCGCCGCCGCCATCTTCGGAATCGGTCTCATCTTCGGTGTCGAAGTGCCCATACTCGTCGCCGCGGTATTCGGAGTGCTGATCGCACTGCCGCTGTCACTGCTGCTGTTCAAGTCACTTCGCATACGAGTCAACGTGTCGATCGCCGGAGTGGACGAGGGACGCAGGCAAGCGCGCGCAGATCTGCAATCGAAGCTGCGCGGAGAAGACGGCCGCTGATGACCCGCATCGTCGATCACTCGGCGTCGCGTGAATGGGTCGACAACGCAGTCCGGCTGATCGACGCCGACGCCCAACGCAGCGCCGACACCCATCTCCTGCGCTACCCGCTGCCGGCCGCCTGGAACGTCCAGCTCTACCTCAAAGACGAGTCCACCCACATCACCGGAAGCCTCAAGCACCGGCTCGCACGCTCACTGTTCCTCTACTCGATCTGCAACGGTTGGGTCACCGAGAACACCACCGTCGTCGAAGCATCTTCCGGATCGACAGCAGTCAGCGAGGCGTACTTCGCGCGACTACTCGGCCTGCGCTTCGTCGCCGTCATGCCGCGCAGCACCAGCCCCGCCAAAATCGCACTCATCGAAACCCACGGCGGAAAATGTCACTTCGTCGACGACCCGGCAGCGATGTACACCGAAGCGCACCGACTCACCGCCGAACCCGACACGCACTACATGGACCAGTTCACCCATGCCGAACGCGCAACCGACTGGCGCGGAAACAACAACATCGCCGAATCCATCTTCGACCAACTCACCCGCGAAGAGTCACCCATACCTACCTGGGTCGTCGTAGGAGCAGGAACCGGCGGCACCAGCGCCACCATCGGCCGATACATCCGGTACCGACGCCACGCCACACGATTGGCCGTCGTGGACCCGGAGAACTCCGCCTTCATCGGCGGCTACGAAAGCGGAAGCGCCGACTACGAGACCGACCGACCCTCACGAATCGAAGGGATCGGACGTACACGAATCGAACCATCCTTCGTCGGACAGGTCATCGATCGCATGATCGCCGTACCCGACGCAGCATCCGTCGCCGCCACCAGACACACATCCACAGTTCTCGGAAAGCGAGTCGGCGGATCGACCGGAACCAACATCTGGGGCGCCTTCGGACTGATCTCCGACATGATCTCAGCAGGTAACCACGGAAGCGTCGTGACACTGCTCTGCGACGGCGGCGAACGCTACGCCGACACCTACTTCGACGACAGCTGGGTCGCGGATCAAGGAATGGACCTCACCGGCCCGACCTCGGTCCTCGAACACTTCCTCAGAACCGGAGAATTCGTACCCTGATTCCCGGGTCGTTCCGCAGGCTCTAATCCCGCATCAACACCACCGAGGCCGCTGCCGTGGCCGCCGCCACCGAGCCCACCGCAGGCCAGGCGCCGATCTTCTTCGCCAGTGGGTGCGAGGCACCGAAACCCACGAGATAGGTCGACAGCAGCGCGCCGGCGACCTTCGGGCCCGAGGACGCATTCCATGAGACGGTGCACGCGACACCTGCCGCCGCGAGGACCGCACCTCCGAGTTGCCGGTTCTTCGTCTTTTGTGCCACGGCGTAACCGCCGAGGAGTCCACCGGCCGCGAGCGCCGACGTTGCAATCGTATTCAGATCCATGCCCCCGACAGTAGTGCCGAATGGCGTCTTACGCCCATACGAGGTCGGTCAGGACTGCGCCGCAGCACGCACTCGAATGGCCCGGGCGAGGTGGTCCCGCTGTTCGATGACGAGCCTGCGAAGCGCCGCAGGCGCCCACTCATGAGCAGCGAGCCACGCATCGGCGTCCTCGGTGCTCTGCTGCTGCGGGAACAATCCGATGACGAGCCTCCTGGCTATCTCGATACTTCGCCCCGTCCAGAGGTTCGCAATCACCTCGAAGTAGCGAGAGTCGAAGGACGCCAACATGTCCCGTCGCCCACCGGCACGGAAGCCGGATACCGTCGCGTCGACTGCGTCGTTGGACAAGTCGTCGGAGTCCATCAATGCCGACCACGCCGCAGACTTCGCGCCGGGTGTCGGTCGGGCCGAAATCGCAGCGCGATACGAATTGCGACTGGAAGCCGATGCGTCCAAAGTCAACTCGGCATCGATCGCATCCTTGTCGGCGCGGCCGGATGCACTGAGAGCGCGCATCAGCAACCACCGCTGCTGTGGATCGAGGTCGAGACCCTCGAGGGGCAGGCGGCCGTCGAGTAGTCCGAAGATGTCCTCGGCCCTGGAATCGGAGTTCTGGGCCGCCGCGCCGACCGCGCGTAGCCACACCACTTGCGCATCGCTTCCGGCATCGGCCGACATCAGTTGAGACCAGCACGTGTCCAGCCAGAGTCGGGCAGCATCCTCACCGTCCGGAAGGTAGTGATCGATCGCGTACTGGGTATTGGCGAGGACAGCCTCCAGAATACCGACCTTGCTCTCCGATGATGCGAACCGCGTGACGAGGTCCAAGAACTTCCTCGGTGAAAATTCCGCGTCACGTGTCGCGTTCCACAGCGCCGACCAGATCAATCCCCGAACCAAGGGGTCTACAATTCGGTCCAGCGAACTGTCGATAGTGGCAATCGATTTCTCGTCGAGTCGAATCTTGGCGTACGTCAGATCGTCATCGTTGAGGAGAACCAATGCGGCACTGGGCAATTCGATAGGGGTACTCGCATCGACGATATCGATCTCGCGACGCCCCGTCCGGACGAGGTTGCCGTCGGCATCCGCGTCGTACAGTCCGATGGCCAGGCGATGCGGGCGTGGATCGGTCTGCTCGACGCTGCTGCCGGTGTAGGAGAGCGTCGATACGCCGCTGGTCTGTAGCCAGGCGGTAGCCCAGCTGTCCAGATTCCTTCCGGAGGCGGCGGAAGCATGAGTGAGTAGATCTGCCAGTGTCGTGTTGCCGAAAGCGAACTCGGCGAAATACCTACGGGAGGCCTCGAAGAAAGCCTCGTCCCCGACGTATGCTGCCAGTTGTTTGAGCACGCTGGCGCCCTTGGCGTAGGTGATGCCGTCGAAGTTCAGTTTGGCAGCTTCGAGGTCGGTGATGTCGGCGACGATGGGGTGGGTCGTCGGAAGTTGGTCCTGCAGATACGCCCAGGCCTTACGCCTGTTCGCGAAACTTACCCAGGCGTCGGTGAAGCGCGTTGCGTCCGCTGAAGCGAATGCGCCCATGAAATCGGCGAAGGATTCTTTCAACCACAGGTCGTCCCACCACTCCATGGTCACGAGATCGCCGAACCACATGTGCGCCATCTCGTGCAGAATCGTGTTGGCGCGAGCTTCGTACTGGGCATCTGTTGCAGCGGAACGGAATACGTAGGACTCGGTGAACGTGACCAAACCCGGATTCTCCATTGCGCCGAGGTTGTACTCCGGAACAAAGATCTGATCGTATTTGCCGAACGGATACGGGTATCGGAATTTGTCGTGGAAGAAGTCGAGCCCCCGACGAGTGATATCGAAGATGTCCTCGGGATCGAAGTAGTCGGCCAGCGAAGCTCTGCACAATGCGCCGAGCTTCACGGTGAGATCGTCTCGAGTCCACAATGATTCGGATCGGTGATAGGGACCTGCGGCGACGGCGGTGATATACGTCGAAATGGGCAAGGTGGGGGCGAAGGTCACGGTATCTCCCGTGCGGATTCCAGTCCGGTTGGAGAGAACTTCCCAATTGGACGGCGCGGTGACCACAAAGGTGAACGGCGCCTTGATATCGGGCTGTTCGAAATTCGCGAACACGCGTCGGGCGTCTGCCGGTTCGAATTGGGTGTAGAGATATACCTCGTCGTCGACAGGGTCGACGAACCGGTGAAGACCCTCACCGGACCGGCTGTAGCGAGCCAACGCGTCGACGACGACCGTGTTGCTCGAAGCCAAGCCGACGAGTTGGATGCGTGCGCCGTCGTAGATCACGGGAATCTCGACGTCGTTGAGCCTGACCGATTTTACTTCTGCGCCGAGGAAGTCGATCCAGGTCGCCGGTGTGGACGCATCGAACGAGATGGTGGTGCGAGAAGTGAACGTGTCGGTGTCGGCGTCGGTCGCACCGAGTAGGTCCAGCTCGATCCGATACGAGACTTCGCTGATGTGTCGCGAGCGACGGCGTGTCTCGGTACGGGTGAGGTTCGCAGTGTTCACCTGTCGAGCGTAAGCCGCTCGATAGCGCTGCGGGTGGGCACACCCATCGATACTGCGCCGCATAGTCTTGTGCGCATGACATTTTTCGTACGGCTCGTCATCAACGCTCTTGCGATCTGGTTGGCTGCGCAGTGGGTCGGCGGCATCGAACTTGCGAGCTCAGGCCGTGGATCAGGTTGGGATCTGATCGTCCTGGCCGGCATCGCCGCGGTCTTCACCATCGTCAATGCGTTCATCAAGCCGATGGTGAAACTGCTGTCGCTTCCCCTGGTCATTTTGACGCTCGGACTGTTCACCCTCGTCATCAACGCGCTGATGCTGCTGCTCACCGCCTGGATTTCCTCGGTCACCGATTACGGCTTGGCGATTGCCGGCTTCGGTGCAGCATTTTGGGGCGCACTCATCATTTCCATCGTAAACTTCCTGCTCGGCGCGTTCGTGCCCGAGAACCGCTGACCGTCTACGCGAGCGCCAACGCGGCTCCGGTCGTCAAGCCCCACACCAGCATCGCCAGACCGGAGTCGCGAAGCGCCGGGATGAGTGCGAATCCTTTCGCACCCGTACGTACCGGCGTGTTTGCGCGTGCTGCCAGCGGCAACGCGAGCAGCGCGATCAGCGCCCACGGTGTACGCGCGACCAGCGCGACCGTCACCGCGAACGGAACGATCATCAGTGCAAGGTGGAGCAGGCGGGTGCGGGAGTCGCCCAGTCGCACAGCGAGTGTGTGCTTTCCGGAGTCCGGATCGGTATCGATGTCACGAAGGTTGTTTGCCACGAGCACAGCGCTCGAGAACGATCCGACTGCGACGGCCGCGACCACTCCGACCCAGTCGACCCGACTCGCCTGCACGAACTGGGTACCGAGAACCGCGACGAGACCGAAGAACACGAAGACCGCTACCTCACCCAGGCCGCTGTAGCCGTAGGGCTTCTTGCCGCCGGTGTAGAACCACGCACCCGCGATACAGACAGCGCCGACGAGGATGAGCCACCATGCGCTGGTCACCGCCAACGCGATCCCGGCAACTCCGCCCACTACGAAACATCCGGCGGCAGCAGCCTTGACGGAACCGGGCGAGGCTACCTTCGACCCGACGAGCCTGAGCGGGCCGACCCGTTCGTCGTCGGTGCCACGGATGCCGTCGGAGTAGTCGTTGGCGTAGTTGACACCGATGATGAGCGCCAGCGAGACGAGTAGCGCGAGTAGCGCCTTCCACCACACTGCATCACCGAGTGACGCCGCTGCACCTGTTCCGACGAGAACGGGCGCAATAGCGTTGGGCAACGTGCGCGGGCGTGCGCCTTCGATCCATTGAGCAGTGGTGGCCATGCTGTGATCTTTGCGTATCGCCGTCGTAGATCTCCTCGGAGGGCCGAGTAACACGGCCCGAATCAGGGAAGAGGCAGACGAGGCAACTCGGGTAGCTGAAATTTCGGTAGCTGAAGCGTCGGCAGCTGGAATGGCCGCGGAGGGGGCGGGGCGGGTCGGGCTTCGGAGCTCTCATCGGTGCTGCGCTCAGGCACGTACCGAGTTTCGGTGGTCGAAGCCGGAGGCGGCGCTGTGGTCGTAACGGGCGGAGCATCCACCGTCGGGGCCACGACCGTGATGGTTACCGCTGCCTTCGCCACGGGCGTCGTAGTGGACACGGCCTCGGCGGCAGGTTTCTCGGCGGCGGTGTCCTGGGTGCCGGTCAGCGACGGTTCCTCCCCGGCGCCGGGCCACAGCATCCAGGTGAAGAAGCCCAATGCGGCGAGGGTGGGAAGTCCGAAACGTACAAGCGGGGTCAACAGTGATGTGACGCTCCAGCGTGAGGCTCCGGATTCTGCTGTCTGCTGCTGGTCCACCCTGGCTGCGTACAGCGCTGCACCGCGAGCACTGATCAACTCCGGATCGTCGGGAACGACAACCGGAATCCGGAGGTATCGCCCGAGTACCTCTCTCAACAAAGGAATTCTGGCGCCGCCACCGACTGTGACTACCACTTCGGGTGGAATCTCGGACATGTCGGCGAGGTCGCGAAGTGCGAGTGCCGAGTGCTCGGCCGCTCGCATGATCTGCAGTTCGAATATGTGACGATCCAGCAGCCGGAATGCGCCGTCCGAAGTCTGTGTCGCCTCGTGCGTGGACAGTGCTTCCTTGACTTCGCAACTGAATTCCAACAGTGCGTGTTCTTCGGCATCGGTGCGAGGTATCGCAAGAATGTCGAGGGTGAGGAGATGATCTCGCACAGCGCGATCGAGGACCTCGCCGCTCATCTCGGAGGTTCGCGTCGCGGCGTAGATGGTTCCGCTGTCGATGTCCGCGACGGTCATCTCGAGACCGGTCGCCCCGAGGTCGTAGAGCGCGACGGTGCGATAACGGAATTCGGGGTCCACTCTCAGCTGTTCGAGAGTGCCCGCAACCTCGGAGATCACGCGGACCTCCGACACGTACTCCTCGACCAGCGCGGCCTTCAACGCGGCACTGTAGCCAGGTTCGGGGAAGGCGACGCCGAGAGAATGCGGAGCGTCCGGCCGGTCGACGACGACCCGGATGGCGTGCGCTACGTCCTCGGCATCAGGGCTTGGACCGGCAGTCGGGAACCATTCGGTAGAGAACGACTGGCCGTCGACGGTGCGCACTGCTCGAATGCCACTGACACCCATCGATATGCCGACTGCTGAATCCATCGCTCTCGTGGCTTCCCTTCCCTTGTCGGCGGCGGAACACCTGTGGAACTTCCGTGTCAGCCTACCGTGTAAGGGTCGGTTTCCCGATCGATAACAGACCTCTCGATGCGTTTCGGTGTACGGAGCAGCGCATACCGGTCGGAGCAGGGACTCCCGCCGAGCAAGAAGCTAGGTGCCCAATCCCCAACCTTGCACCACCTCGACGGACTCGCCCAAGGGCCGGGTCATGGACCACAATGGGACCGCACGACAATACGAAATCCTCCATTCGCCGGCCTCGACGACATATTTGTCCTCGTACTCCATCGACGACACGGTTTCGGTGCGTGCGGTCATATTCAACTGACGAAACGCGAGTGTCCACTTGCCTTCGGCATGGTCATCATCGACGACTGTGATTTCCGGATGAAATGCGTGATGCATGTCGAGGATGACAAATTTTCCGGATTCTTTCTTCAGCGCGACTTCGCGGAAGATTTCTGCGACTGGATCCGCATCCTCGTGTTTCCCTAATTGGCCGTAGTCCATGATCGCACCGCGCTCGATGAAGCATGCACGAAACGTCTCGGCATCCTTGGCGTCGCACGCTCTCAGGTAGCGATGTTTGAGGGACTTGATTGCCTCGACCTTCTCGAGGTCGGACACTCTTTGCTCGATCGATGGAATGCTCACGTCAGAATCCTTTCGTAGGGAACACAGGGATGAGTCAGAGCTTCACTCGATTACCGCAGCACTGAACTGTGGTGGATCGCCCAGCATCGAGCGATGCGAGGGGGGCCGATTTCCGTCGACGTCGACCACATCGAGTTCGACGGCGAGCTCTGCACCTACGAGAACGTGTCCGGTCCGCTGCATCAGGTGTGGATCACGCGCCAGCGCTGCGATGATCCTTCCGGTGAATTCCGGTGTTTCCGCAGTAGCGGCCAACTGTGCGTACGCGTCCGGATTTGCGGCAAAGCTTGCGAGTGTGCGCTCGGTCTTGAGCAACCCCATCCAGATCGAGATCACTGCCACACCGAACGGCCGGAAATCGTGCGCCATGTCGTGAGACATCTTGTCCACCGCTGCTTTTCCTGCGCCGTAAGCGGGTCCGTGCATATAGCACGTGCCGCCGAAGCTGGAAGTGTTCACCACGAGGCCGCTTCCACCTTCGATCAGTAATGGCGCCGCGAAGTGCGTCGCGACGTAGGTCGATCGCATTCCGACATCGAGCAAATCGAGCAACGACAGCGGCTTCTCCCAGAACGGACCCTTCAGGGTCAGTGCATCGGGAACGGCGAGCGCGTTGTTGACAAGAATGTCCAGGCGACCTTGCTCTTTGCGAACTTGCTCGAAGAGATTCTCGACCTCGCCGTCCACCGAGTGGTCGGTGATCACGGGGATGCCGGTCCCACCGCGGCGAGTTATTTCCTCGGCCGTCGCGAAGACGGTGCCTGGAAGAGGTGAATCCCCCTCCGAGGCAGTACGTCCCGTGACATACACGGTTGCCCCCGCATCGCCGAGTGCCAAGGCGATGCCCTTGCCGGCCCCGCGGCTCGCGCCTGTCACTACGGCGACGCGCTCTGATTCCGAACTCAACACAAGCTCCTTCTTCGATTCTTCCGTCACGGGATTACCCGAACGGTACGCGTTCGATCTCTCAGTGCAGCAACAAAAGTAGAAAGTCGGCTCACCGAAGGATCGCCGTCGGTGAGTCGCATGAGACAGCTGCGCGGACACCGACCCGGGTGGATGATTTCAAGGCGGATCGGTCCAAATCGCAGCGGCGGCCATATATGTCTGAAGTCTTACCGTCAGATCATCGCTCGCAGTGGCCCCTCCGGCACTTCGCCCATGGTGGTGAGAGCTGTTGAATGGTAAAGGGTTCCCGGAACGTGAATCGCATGCTGCAATCCGACATGTGCGTCCCGCCAGAAGCGCTGTACGACGTTGGTACGTCTCACCGCATTGCCGCCCGAGCGGGCGAAGATCTCGTCGACCGCATTGACAACCCGCCACGCTGAACGCACCTGGTTCCGCCGGACCAGCGAGCGGTCCTCGAACGAGATCGTATGCCCGGCGTCCGCGAGATCGTAGACGCGTGAGATTCCATCGAGCAGTTGGGTTCGCGATGCTGCGATCTCTGCAGCCGCATCGGAGATCGCGTACATCACATAGGGGTCGTCCTTGATTCTGGTTCCTATGGCGGAAACGCGCCCCCGCTGGTAGTCGAGATGCGAGGCCAGTGCACCCTCCGCGATACCGATGACGGCAGCGGTGATTCCGAGCGGGAACATCGTCCAGAACGGCAACTTGTACACAGTCTCGGTCCGGCCCACACGCTCCGCGACTCCGTCTCCGGCCTGCACCTCCTCGTAGTCGATCGTCCGATAGGACGGGATGAAGGCGCCGTCGACGACAACATCTTTGCTGCCGGTTCCTTGCAGTCCGATGACATCCCAAGAGCCGTCGATAATCGTGTAATCCTTACGCGGCAGAACCACGTGAATTATCGTGGGCGGCATCAGGGCATTTCCCTCGGCATCGCCGACCATCGCGCCCAGAAAAATCCAGTCGCAGTGATCGGTGCCTGAAGAGAAGTTCCAGTGGCCGTGCAGGATGTATCCACCGTCGGTGGGCGTCGCTACGCCTTGCGCGGCGTAGGGAGACGCGATCCAGGTGTCGGGGTCCTCGCCCCACACTTCCTCTTGGAGTTTGCGGTCCATCAGGGCCATCTCCCAGGGGTGGACTCCGCCGACACCGCACACCCATCCGGTGGCCCCGCAATGCTTGGCGACGGCCATGACAGACTCTGCGAAGTCCCGAGGATGGGCCGCGTATCCGCCGAAGTCGGTAGGCTGCAGCATTCGCATCACGCCGGACTGTCGAACCAGCTTGACGCTCTGTTCCGACAGCTTCCCGAGATCCTCGGTCTCCTGAGCCGCTCCAGCCAACTGAGCGCCAATTTCCTCGACTTTGAGAACCACTTCATGCGTCATCGTGTACCTCCGTGTGATGTCGGGCGACTCACCCTGGAGCTGAGTCCTTGATCACAGTAGGTTCCGGCGGTCCTCCGAAAGAACGGGAGCTCCCGCTCATCGGGAGCGCACTACGTATCGTCATGCCGGGCAAGGGGCATTGAATCCCACACCATCCTCGGTTTGTTCGATGTTCCGGGGCAGCAGTATTACCGGACGTGCGAACAGGCACCCGTTCCTTTAAATCTTTTCGCTCGAATCGTCTGCACCTCGAGGCATTCGGACGTCCTCAGGGGACCAATATGCTTTCGCCGAGGTGATCCGTCCATCGCCATCCAGCGTCATCACATCGATCGGCTCTATCTCCACAACTCCGTCTGCTGTGTGGGTGCGCACGAGAAAGTGAAATGCGACCGAATCGCCGCTGTGGCGGAAGTTGAGCAGTTCGGTCTCTCGTCTGGACTCGATCAACGGCTTGAAGAAGCGTGCAATCGCGTCCTTTCCGCAGACTGCAGCGGATCCGACTGGATCCTCCACCGTTGCTCCCTCGGCGTACAGGATTGCGATCTGGTCCGATGACGTCGCACCCGCGATCGCGGCCAGGTATCGCGTGACGGTGGAGAGGGCCACATCGCGAGTGATCTCTTGTGTCGGGGTCATGTGATGAAACTACGACCACTTCGCAGTCGAAGAACACCGCTACTCCTACTGACCGGACTGACCGAGAGTGCCCTTCGCTCGGTCGGATCCTACAAAACCCGTCCGGGATCTCCCGATGAGCGGAAGGATTCGCTTCGGTGGTCGAACAGACGCAATAGCTTTGTGTCGAATGCAAATTCGGTTTCTCACCACGACACATCAAAATGAAGCGAGGAATGATGAGTGAAGTCAAAGGTCTCGGCTACGTGAGCATCGAGGCCACGGAAATCGATCGATGGCGTGAATTGGCGTTCGACGTGCTGGGTTTCAACGAGGGGTCCGGACCTGAAGAAGGAGCCTTGTATCTCAGAATGGACGAGCGCGCGTCACGGCTGACCGTGGTGCCCAGTGCGCACGACCGGGTGACAGCAGTCGGCTGGGAGGTGCGTGACCAGTTGGCGTTGGCTCGTTTGCGAGAGCGGCTGGAGATAGCGGGCTACGTCATCAAGCCAATGTCACCAGAGGAAGCTGACAGCCGTCGCGTCGAGGAGGGATTCTCGATGAAAGATCCAGGCGGCACACCGCTCGAGTTCTTTCACGGACCCGTTCTCGACCACAGTCCGGTGGTCACCAAATACGCGCACAAGTTCGTCACCGGCGTCCAGGGTTTGGGCCATGTGGTCGTTCCATCCACAAACTTCGATGAGACCTACCGGTTCTACACCGAGATACTGGAATTCCTACCGCGCGGAGCCATGCGGATGCCCGTGCCTGCGGAGTTCGGTACTCAGCGTATTCGATTCCTCGGAGTGAACCAGCGGCATCACAGCCTTGCTCTGATGCCGGTGCCGGAGGGCAAAGATCCCGGACTGGTGCACGTGATGGTCGAAGTCGACCAACTGGACGCAGTCGGGCGGGCACTCGATGAGGTGATGAAGCGGGAGTTCCCGGTGTCTTCGACCCTTGGTCGGCACACCAACGACCAGATGATCTCCTTCTATGTTCAGTCGCCGGGTGGATGGGACATCGAATATGGAACCGAGGGCGCACTGGTCGACGAGGCCTTCTACACCTCAGAAGAAATCACCCAGGACAGCTACTGGGGCCATGAGTGGGCCTGGGCACGGGAAATGAAGAAGGCTAAGGACGTGGCCGAGAACGGTTGAAAGATCGAAGGCTGAGCCCGTGATGGTGTAGCGCTTGTTTGCTCTACGCAAACGAGCGTTCGGCCCTGGACTGGAGCTCCTTCGAGGAATGTGGTTCGTTTCTGCCTTCCGCGAGTCTCAGGCTTTGGACATCGGGTTGATTCCCACGGAGCGTGAAATCTCGCGGGAGGCAGAGCGTACCGAGCTGACCATTCGAGCGTCCATTTGATCGAGGGGGCCACAGATAGAAATAGCTGCCACGGTATGCCGGCCGTCGCTAGAGGTGGCGTGGCCTGCGCTGACAGAGCTTGCCACGCAGCCGATGTCGACGAGTCCCTCCCCGCGGTCGAAGGCAATACCATCTTCACGCACTTTCGTGATCTCACGTGCAAGTTGCTCGCGGGTAACGATCGCTAGGGGTAGGCCGGGTTTCATTCGGTCGAACACCGGGGCGTGCAAGTATTCGTCCGGCTCGGCCGCCAGGAGCGCTTTACCCAGCGCGGTGCGATGTGCAGGCTGATGGCTACCGATGCGCGTGGGTATGTGTGCACCGAATTCTCCATCGAGCTTTTCCCAATAAACAACGTCTCCGCCGTCGAGGTAGGCGAGGTGTACCACCAGTTTCGTGCGTTGCTGCAACTCGAACAGGTGGGGACGGACAAGCCGATAGAACCAGTGTGTGCGCACGCCCTCCGAGCCGAGTTCGAACATCCGAACGCCTATTTCATAGGCGTCACCGACACGTAACAGCCAACGTAGTCTCACCATTCGTTCGAGTAAGCGGTGCGCCGATGAGCGCGGAATCCCCGTTGCGTGCACCATTTGCGTCAGCGTCAAAAAGCCCTCGGTTTGCAGTGTATCGAGCATGAGCTCAGCTCTGCTGAGCTGGTCCGAGGGAGGTTCACCATGTGTCTTCATCAATCACCGCCCTTGAACGATCAGCAGGAACAACGCCCTACTGTGATCTGATTCACAGTAGCTCACTCTCGTGAAGCGTCCGATCAACGGTGGATCCGACGTCGCGTACTCATCGACGTCTATCGACTCGACGTACCCTGTGCATTATGTCTGAGGCAAGCGAACTCGAAAATGCCCGTGGTGCTGCACAAACGAGGCTGGAACGAGCAGTCGGCGAAGGGAGACTGACGCTTGCGCAATATTCCGACCATGCGGCTGTGGTGTGGGCGCCGACGGTAGAGCAGAACGAACTCGATGCGATAGCGCCCAACACGATGGAACCCGTCCCGGCACGTACGCGATCTCAGTCGAAAATCCTGTGCCTGTTGAGTGATGTGAAGCGCGCGGGCCGATGGGCTTTGGCGAAGTCGACAGTCGCGATGCTGATCATGGGTGACCTCACCTTGGATCTACGGTCTGCGATCATCGGCTCCAACGAATCGACCATCACCATCGTCTCGCTCTTCGGCGACACCGAGTTCATCGTGCCCGACGGCGTGAACGTCGAGATCGGAGGATTCGACGTCCTCGGCGATCGCGACATCGATACAGGCTCGGTGGACCCGGGACCGTATGCGCCCACCATCAAGATTCGATCGTTCTCGATGTTCGGTGACCTGAAAGTTCAGTCCACCCGCTGACCGTCACAGCGGCAGTGACGTCTCCGTCGGACCAGGCTCGGCGCCGACGCGTCGGAACCATTCGCGGCCGAAAGCAGCTGTAAGCATGTCGAGCGGCAGATCCAGGAACGGTCCGAAGTCGCCGACCTGGGTCTCGTGCGCGTGCATCGCTGCCCGCTTGGCATCCATCGCGGCACTGACGTCGACGATCGTGGTGATCTCCGCTTCCGGCAGCCCGAACGAATCGAGATCGGTCGGAGAGTTCTCCTCGGACCAATTCGGATTCGCCATCACGAGGGCCTTCATATGGTCGCGATTGGTCGTTGCCTCGTAGACGTGTGCGATGCTTGCTAGTTCGGCCGCACGCATACCCACTACATGCACCTTGATGTGATCGGGGTGCCCGTACCCACCGTTGGGGTCGTAGATCGTGACGACATCGGCCTGCTCTTCTTCGAGCACGTCGGCCAGCTTGCGCGCTGCGGCATCCACATCGGCATTGCAGAACGCGTCGGGATCGTCGTTCTCGACGGTCCCTGCCATCCCCGAGTCCGCATAGTGCAGCATCACCACACGGTCGGCGCCGAGCACTGACGCCGAGCTCTCCAGTTCGAACCTGCGTCGCTCGACGAGGGTTTCGCCGTCGCGGAGGATGCCGTCGGGGAACTCGCCGAGTGCACCATCGGTTGCGGTGACCAGAACGACGCGGTGACCGGCGTCGGCGGCGAGACGCATGATCCCGCCGGTGGTGAAGACCTCGTCGTCGGGATGGGCGTGAAAGCAGACCAGAGTGCTCATGCCCGAAATGTTTGCACGAATGCTCCGGCAGTTCCTACTCGGAGGAGGCGGAGCACCCCGAGCACTCACCCTTTGTGTCAACCGGACCCCCATGCTCGGACGTCGAAATGGTGTTCCGGTGTGCACAAACGGTGTGCGCTTACCCGAGCAGCGAGACCTACGACGGCGCAAGCCCTGCCAACCTGAGACGCAGCGCTGCTCGATCGAGTTTGCCGGGGCCACGGGTGGGCAGGGAGTCGAGCAGGTACAGCTCGCGGGGTGCGGCGGTGACGTCCAAGGTGCTTCCGACGTGTTCGCGTAACGCTGCCAATGTCACTGGACCGCCGACGACAGCGACCACGACGCGGTGCCCGAGGCGCTCGTCTTCGAGGCCGACCACCGCGCATTCGCGCACCGCCGGATGCGTCGAGAGTGCGGCTTCCACTACTTGCGGCACGACGGTGAGTCCGCCGGTCGTGATGGCCTCGTCGAGGCGGCCCTGTATCGACAGCACGCCATCGAGAAGAACTCCGGCGTCGTCGGTGCGGAACCACCCCGGCTCGGCGAAGGCAGGGTGAGCGGGCATGCCGCGGTAGCCGAGCGCGAGGGTGGCCCCACCGAGTACGACTCGGCCGTCGTCGATCCGGACCAGGGCGCCATCGAGCGGCATACCGTCGTACACGCAGCCGCCGGCGGTCTCGCTCATCCCATAGGTGCCGACGAGGGTGATTCCGGCTGCGGTCGCCCGTTCGCGTAGTGGGACGGGTGCCGCTGCGCCTCCGAGCAGCACCGCATCCAACGACGCGAGTGCCTCGACGGCAGCAGGGTGGTCCAGCACTTTGACGAGCTGGGTTGGAACGAGCGAGGTGTATCGACGCGGGCCGGCGAGCGCGCCGACGGCAGCGGGCAGCGCCGACGGGTCGAAGCCGGCTGAGACGTCGAGTATCACCGGTTCGGTGCCGGCGAGAACACTGCGTAGCAAGACTTGTAGGCCGGCGATGTGATGGGCGGGTAGCGCCAACAGCCATGAGCCGGGGCCGCCGATGCGCTCGTACGTTGCCGTGCCACTTGCCCTCAACGCGGCCGCGGCGAGCATCGCACCCTTCGGGGTTCCCGTGGTGCCGGAGGTGGCCACGACGAGGGCTGCGGCGGACTCGATCGGCGTGCCGGGAGCCAGCGCGTCACGCAACCGGGCGCTCTCGCGAGCGTCGGACGCCGGGACCGGAAGTACTGCAGGGCAATTCCCGTCGAGGATGTCGCTCAGCCGCGGCAACAGCTCTGCTGCGGCTGGTCCGGCCGGAATGGGTAGTTCTTCGAGCAGGTCCACGTCGGCGAGCCTAATCGGATGCTCCCAGTGTGAACGGATCGGCGAGAGGCCATCCGCCCGTCGCGAGATTCGACCGAACCCGATCGATGTCCTCTTCGCGTGGCATCTCGTTGGTGACCTTGGTGATGTTCACCGCGATACCCGCCTTGTCCGCGGGAAGTTGCCCGTCGGCGATGAGCGCGTCCCTGACGGAATGAACCTCGTTGTCGGACAGTCGGCGGGCCAGCAATGCGAGCAACGGGATGTAGTCCGCGTCGGGCACGCCTTCGGGGTACCCGACGCGGAACCAATCGAGGATCGCGGTGAGGAACGACGGAACCGCCATCTACTTCAGCGATACCGGATCTGCGAGGGGCCATCCGCCTGCAGCGAGTCGGGCCGAGACACGAGCTATGTCTTCTGGGGTCGGCTCGGTGTCGATCAGTTCCTTGATGAACTCGGAGATCTCGTCGTTGGAGATAGCCCCGGCACTCAGTGCACCACCGATAGGAGCGACGAGGCTGAGTACGACCTCGTGTACTTGGGCGTCGGTCAGTTCGGCGCGACGCAGCAGAGCCACGAGGGGGAAACGATCCTTCGGAGGTATGCCCTCCGGGTAGCCGTCACGCAACCATTGGAGGACGGATGCGGGAAACGTGGTTTTGGGGTCGGTCATGATGCTTGTCCTTCCTGGTCGACTAGCGAAGTTGATCAGAAGACGGAAATTCCGAACGTGTTGTCGAGGAAGTCCTTCATGATGAAGAGAATCCCAGCTGCGATGGCGAGTACGACAACGGCGAAGCAGAGCGCCGCTACGGCGGTGGCTGCGGCTGGCCGGGTAGTTCGGGCCTGGGTAGTGCGGAGCTGGGTGGTGCCGGTCGCATCGTCCGGTGTCTCGCCGACGGCGAGGGCTCGCAGGCCTAGAGCGAAGATTGCCGGCAGGCCTGCTCCGAGAAGTAGTCCGACGAGTACAACTTTCCACAGCGAGTCCAGCGTGTGCGCGAGAGTTTCCATTGCCGTTCTTCCTAAACCGTTGTGGGGGACTTTTCGTCGGCCGGAAGGAGGCCGCCGTCCCACTCGTCGTTGACGTTGCTCGGGTCGATCGGCTGGCTACGCGACCGCAGGTACATGACGGCTGCGGAGGCGATGAGAAGGGCGAAGACGACCAGCACGCCGGGTAGTCCGCCCACGAAGTCGGCGAGGTGCCAGCATGCCGCGCCGACGACGCCTGCGAGCGGCAAGGTGATGACCCATGCGACTGCCATGCGTCCCGCGACGTTCCAGCGGACCTGTGCGCCCGGCTTGCCCACGCCCGAGCCGAGGATGGATCCGGTCGCGACCTGCGTCGTCGACAAGGGAAGTCCCAGGTGGCTGGAGGTCAAGATGATTGCGGCCGAGGAAGATTCCGCTGCCATTCCCTGCGGGGACGCGATTTCGACGAGTCCCTTGCCGAGGGTGCGAATGACTCGCCACCCACCGAGGTATGTGCCCAGGGCGATCGCGAGTGCGCAGGTGAACTTGACCCACAACGGCATCTCGGCTTCGGGACCGACCGTGCCGTACGCGACGAGAGCCAGAAAGATGACGCCCATCGTCTTCTGGGCGTCGTTGGTGCCGTGGGCGAGCGAGACCAGCGATGCGGAGCCGATCTGGCCCCAGCGGAAGCCACGCTCCCTCGACTTCTCCGGCACCGCATTGGTGATGCGGTAGATGAGCCGGGTGCCGACGGTGGCGACGAGACCTGCGACGACGGGTGCGAGCACAGCGGGGAGCACGATTTTGCTCCAGACGCCGTCCCAGACGACCCCCGAAGTGCCGAGACCTGCGATTGTGGCGCCGATGAGCCCGCCGAACAGTGCATGTGACGAGCTGGACGGTATGCCGAGCAGCCACGTTGCGAGATTCCACAGAATCCCGCCGACGAGACCGGCGAAGATGATGGTCAGCAGCGCTTGCCCGCCGGTATCGCCGAGGTTGACGATGCCTTTGGCGACCGTGGCTGCCACCTCCACGGACAGGAATGCGCCGACGAGATTCAAGACGGCGGACAGGGTGACTGCAACCTTGGGCCTTAGTGCCCCTGTTGCGATCGACGTCGCCATGGCGTTGGCGGTGTCATGGAAACCGTTGGTGAAGTCGAACGCCAAAGCGGTCACGACGACAACCAGAAGTACGACGAATTCTGCGCTCACACTACGAAGTGTGACGCCTGAACACCTCGATCCGTTAACTTCCCCCGAAGTGTTCTTCTTCGGTCCCCGCCCGACGCTACCTGTTCATCTTCCGTTCACTTAAGGGTCCTATATGTCCGAATCCGAGGAGGTCTGCGTCACGTCGTACCGACCGAGCCTTCGGAGACAGCTGTGGGACAGTGGAGCCCGTGGAATTCGACGATGGAATCGGCGGTGAGCGCGGCGGGCGGGACGACTCTGTGGCCGCCGCACTGTTCTACCTCGACTCCGTCGATCCAGCGTCCGGAGCGGACGCTCGCATCGGCTGGGACGGACTGCAGGATGTGTCTCCGGATTCCGGTCCCACTCAGACTTCGGTGCAAACATTTCTGTGGATGCACCTACGCCTTCTCGGCGAGGATCGGGATCGTTCGTGGGAAGTAGCGCAGGCACTCGCCGATCTGCTCGATCGTCTCGGCCACGCCAGGTACGCCGACATTGCGCGAAGCGAACAGACACGAACTCTGCTCTCGGTGATAAACGACGCGACCTGGCAAGAGCAGTACCTCACCGCCGTCGCCGAATCCGGAATCGGGCCGGCGGACACCGAATTGGTGACCTGGCAACAGACTCCGGAAGGTACCGAACGAGCCATCGTCGACCTGATCGGGGAGACTCTCGAAGTTGCCACGGTTGCAGGTGAGTTCACACCGTCCAGGCTTCACGCACCGCCGCTGAAGGCGAGTGCGCTGGCCGCCCGTCGACGCGGAATGACCGATGCGGTTCTGCGCACCGATCGGCTCGGTGGCGTGCTCCTGGAACAGCTACTCGACCACCGGATTGCCATCTGGTCCGCCTACAGCACCCCGCGGGCCGAGCTCTATCGCGGACTGACCGAGGAACTGCACAGCGCGAACGAACCCGCTTTCGGATGCGTCCGTCGACTCGAGGGCATCCTCGACCTCGTTGGCGACGGCATCACGCTGACCGACGCCGGTTTTCTTCCCGACTCGGTCGTGGAGCGTGCTATCGGCACCCTGTGGTCGCCGAGGGAATGGCCGTTTCCTGCCGGCTCCGAACGCGAGACAGCACCGGTGCTGACCGTTCGGCGCCTCTTGCTGCGGCTCGGGTTGGTCCGCAAACACCACGGTCGGCTGGTGCCGACGGCCCGGGCTCGTGGAATGAGTGCCGACGGGATGTGGCGCACCCTCGTCTCCCGACTGGTCGGGACCCAGTACCACCCGGAAACGATTGCCGCCGAAGTGGTGCTCGGCGAGGTCGCCCGAGGACGTAGGCCCGTCGAGACCACCGGACTCACCTCGGCGCTGCTGGCGGCCGAAGGGTGGACGCACAGCGGTGAATCTCCTGGCGTCGCCGACGTCAAGCCACTCGCCGACGTCGTGACCGCCGAACTGACGGCTCTCGGCGCATTTTCGTTCCCTGATTCGCGGTCCGGACAGTTCTCGGAAACCCCGTCGCCCGACGGCGTTCGACTCGCAGCGGCACTGCTCCGATACCGCCTTTTGCACACGAGGCTTCCGACTATCTGATCTAGTCGAGGGCGCGCACCGTTAAGCTGGACGAATACGTAGTCGGTCGGACCGCGCAGAGAGCAGGGAGACGCCGGTGGACCACGATCCCACGTCGCCCAATCTTCGGCCGCGGGCGCGAAGGCAGAGCGACTCGGCACGGCGTTACCTCGATGTCGAGGCAACCACTCCGGCCCTTCGGAACACCGTGGAATTGGCCGCAAAGAGCGTCGGATTCGCCATTGCGCAGTTGAACGTCCTCGATGAACAAACCCTGTACACACTGGTCAATATAGGTTTGCCGCCGATGTCGACCATGGATCGCTCCATCACGCTGTGCGACGACGTCGTCCGCAGAGGGAAGCCGGCAGTAGTGTCCCGCAATCGCGTCGACGCGACTGTTCGGCAACGTGGCATCCTCGATCAGGTGGGATTGAAGGCCTACGCGTCCGTCCCACTGCGTGGTCGGGAAGGCCTGGTGATCGGGACGCTGTGTCTACTCGATCTGATGCCGCGTGAGGTCAGTGACGGCCAATTGCAGGAACTGGAGCAATTCGCGTCCGTTCTCGAGGAGCAACTGGACCTGCATCGACGCGTCGGGTCCACCACCGCCAAGCTCGACGGTGACATCGATCTGGCCGGCGCATTGCGTGGCGGTCAGATCGTGCCGTGGTTCCAATCGATCGTCGACCTCCGTACCGAGGAGATCGTCGGCTTCGAGGCGTTGGCGAGATGGCATCACCCGACCAACGGTCTGGTCTCCCCAGCGGACTTCGTCCCCTTGGCCGAGTCGAGCGAACTGATCATCGACGTCGACCTGGAAGTTCTGCGGCAGGCCGTGCGCGCGGCGGAGACATGGCAGAAACTTCGCCCGGGTCTGCGACTCAGCGTCAACTTGTCCGGTCGTCATTTGGCCCATCCGGACGCCGTGGCCCAGTTGCAGTGCGCAGTGGCGGAGGCCGATGTCGACCCACGCTCGATCTCACTCGAGCTCACCGAAACGTCCGCGGTGACCGACGGTCCGCTGATTCGGCGACACATCGACGACGTACACGCCCTCGGGTTTCGAGTACTGCTCGACGATTTCGGCTCCGGATGGTCATCCTTGGAACGGCTCGTCACCCTCGAACCCGACGGAATCAAGATCGACGGTCAGTTGTCTCGGCTGGTGGATACTCCTCGCGGCAAAGCTCTGCTCGGCGCCATCTCGAAAGTCACGCGGGAACTCGGCCTGTCGATGATCATCGAAGGTGTCGAGACCCGCGTGCAGGCCGATATCGCCCTCGAACTCGGATGCACACTGGCCCAAGGTTTCCTCTGGTCGCGCCCTCAATCGGCCGGCGCGGTCCTCCGCCTTCTGAGTGGTGATCAGTCGCCGCGCACATCGCGGCGTAACGGATGATCGGCTGGGATCTGCACCACTACGATCTCGACGCCGTCCGGGTCGCGTAACCACATCTCGATCAAACCCCAGAATTCCGTTTTCGCTGCTCGTTCGATCCGAACCCCGCGAGCACGCAGTTCGGTCGCGGCGGACTCGATATCGCGAACCTGCAGCCACAGCGCGCCATCGAACGACGTCGGTTCGCTCGCTCCGCCGTGTGCGGCGATTTCGATGAGGCTCTGGCCGGCGAAGAACACGGTGCCGGCGCTGTATTCGCGATGTATGGCCAGACCGAGCCCGTCCCGATAGAACGCGAGGGTGCGCTGGTAGTCGGTTGGGCGCAGAATCGTTCGACTACTCAAGATCTCCACATCACATCGATATCACATACGCGTCGACGCGTCGACGCGGCGGTCGCCGTCATGGAGTCGCCTCGTGGCCGGGGGCGTCGTGGGTTCTGCGCGACTCCTTCATCTCGGCTTCGAATACGTGCCGCTTTCCTTCCTGCAGTTCGGCACGTACCTGTTGCTCGTGGCTTCGGAAATGAGACCAGTACAGATCGTCGAATTCCTCGATGATCTGGAACGACCACCGTCCGTCGATCGCATTGCGCCCGACCATCTCGGTGTCGAGCCTGTCCGCCTGCGTGGGATGCCCAGCCTCCCGCAGCGCGGAGACTGCCTCGCCGAGTTGAAGATCGGCGTGACCCATCAGTTGATGGAACGAATAGAGGTGACCGCGGGCCCGTTCGATGGTTTCGAGGGCTTCGGAGACCTTGCCGATCGCCGCGACGGTGTCATCGGAGGTGTTCGCCGGTCGTACATGCTCGGGCTCGGGGTTCTGGCGATCGTTGCTCATGAGGCAGGCATGCCCCCACCGGCTGGATCCGAACCTGGTTCCTCAGATCAGGGTCGTCACCACTCGGTTGCCGCCGGCAGCCTTGGCCTCGTACATCATCGAATCCGCGACGCGAGTTGCAGTGCCGACGGGATCGGCGCTGTCGGTCCACAGATCCGATTCGGCGTAAAGAATGGCCGCTCCGATACTGACCGTCACCGGTATGGCGTCGTTCCCATGGAGTGCGCGCCTGACTCCGTGAATCAAAGCGTCGATGTGCAGTCGCGAGGTGACGACCGCAGCCAGATACTCCTCGCCGCCGGTGCGGCCCACGACTCCGTATCTGGACACATGAGAGCTCAGGCGTTCCGCGACCCGGCAGATGACCGCGTCGCCTTCGTCATGGCCGTAGATGTCGTTGACCGACTTGAAATTGTCGATGTCGACGACCACCACCGCGGCGCACCATCCGTGGCGTTGTCCCTGGGGCAGCAGGTCCTCGATCGCTGTCGTCAGTCCTCTGCGGTTGAGTAGTCCGGTCAGCGGATCGAGGACCGAGCTCCGAGCATCTGCCGACAATGTCGTCAGGAAGATGTGTGAGGTGATCGGCACACTCATGATGGCGAGAAGTACGACGTTGGTTCGGACCATCAGGTTCAGCGTGTCCGTCCGGCCCTGCAGATACAGGGCCCCCGCGATGCCCAGTACGACGGCGGATGCGAATACCAGATGCAGCACGACCCATCGCGGGCTCACGAAGAACGTGACGAACGCACCGATCACCGCGAACAGGACGCAACCGAGCAGAGCGTTTCCCAGCTCCATCAACACCAGCGCCGAGGTGACGCCGAGATCTGCGTACAACGCGAACAGAACGACCCCGAGTCTCCCGGGGAAAGGCAACAGAAGCCACAGTGCCGCGATGATCAGGTTGGTGATGCACAGCGTCAGCGTCCAGATCGTCGCGGCAGGACCGCTCGGCCCCCCGGCGGCGAACAAGGATACGAAGGACATGACGCTGATGTTGATCATCGACAGCGCGATGAGCAGCCTGATGACCTTGCCCGAACGATGCGAGTTCTGGAACTCGCGCATCCATTCGTAGTCGTGAGCTGCCGTGAACCACTCGACGACAGCCTTCCGTGCGCCGACGGCCGCCGGCCGACGACTGGGCAGAGCTTCGCGCGAGAGGGACATGAGGGGGTGTCGACTCTTTTTAGAAGTAGCGGGGGAACGGCGACCAGTCGGGGTCGCGCTTCTCGAGGAACGAATCACGGCCTTCGACGGCTTCATCGGTCATGTATGCCAACCGTGTCGCCTCGCCCGCGAACAACTGCTGACCGACGAGGCCGTCATCCTGCAGGTTGAACGCATACTTGAGCATCCGCTGCGCCTGCGGCGACTTGGCGTTGATCTTCGCGGCCCACTCGATGGCCACGTTCTCGAGTTCGTCGTGATCGACGACGCGATTGACGGCACCCATGCGATGCATGTCCTCGGCCGTGTAGGTGTCGCCGAGGAAGAAAATCTCGCGAGCGAACTTCTGTCCCACCATCTTGGCGAGGTACGCGCTGCCGTAACCGCCGTCGAAGCTGCCGACGTCGGCATCGGTTTGCTTGAACCGGGCGTGCTCGCGGCTGGCGAGAGTCAGGTCGCATACGACGTGCAAGCTGTGGCCACCGCCCGCTGCCCAGCCGTTGACGAGGCAGATGACGACTTTCGGCATGAAGCGGATCAGTCGCTGCACTTCGAGGATGTGTAGTCGGCCTGCGCGTGCTCGGTCCACCGTCTCGGCAGTCTCACCGTCGGCGTACTGATAGCCGCTTCTGCCTCGAATTCGCTGGTCACCGCCCGAACAGAACGACCACACGCCGTCCTTCGAGCTCGGTCCGTTACCGGTCAGCAGCACTGTGCCGACGTCGGAGCTCATCCGAGCATGCTCGAGCGCGCGGTACAGCTCGTCGACGGTGTGGGGACGGAATGCGTTCCTGATGTCGGGTCGATCGAACGCGACACGAACCGTGTCGTCACGTACGTGGCGGTGATAGGTGATATCGGTGAGGTTTTCGAAGCCGGGAACGGTTTGCCACAGAGAAGGAGTGAAGGTCACCCTGGTCACGATAGAGCGCCACGATCGGTACGTCGCGAATACCCGGTTCCTGACTACGGGTTACGGTGCTGGAATGAGTGAACAGGCAGGCCAGGACCAGTACGAGCGCCACGGCGGGTTTCCGAAGTACAAACAAGCCGACGTCGGGCCCGAATACGGCAGGCTCGTAGAGGGGCTGCGAACGCTTCAGGATCTGGCGGTGAGCGCGGCGCCGACGCCGGAGGCGACTGTCGAGGCCGCCGAACGGGTCGAAGCATTGATCGATCTGCTGACCCCGTTCCAGGTGCCCGAGGGACAGGCACCCGCCGGCCGTGTGATGACCCTTCCCGGTCGCGGCTCGCTACTGATGCTGCCGTGGACCATCGAGAAGTTCGATGCCGAGGGAGTCCGTAGCCGTGGCGTGTTCCGCCGCTATCACCTCGGTGGAAACGGAGCTGCGCACGGCGGCACGCTTCCGTTGCTGTTCGACGACATGTTGGGGATGATTCAGCATGCCTATGGCAGGCCCATCAGCCGGACCGCATTCCTGCACGTCAATTACCGCAAGATCACCCCACTGGACACCGAACTCGTCGTCGAGGGCAGTGTCGACCGCGTCGAAGGCCGCAAGACGTTCATCAACGCCGTACTACGCGATCTGGAGGGCAACGTTCTCGCCGACTGCAATGCGCTGATGCTGCAGCTTCTGGAGGGCCAGCCGTGAACCCGCCTTCCGTCGAGGAGTTTCTCGATGGATCCCACGTCCTCTCCATTCCGTTGCACACCAAGTTTCGCGGCATCACCACCCGCGAGGTCATGCTGGTCCGAGGACCTGCAGGGTGGGGTGAATTCTCGCCGTTCATCGAGTACGACGACCAGGAATCAGCCGCGTGGCTGCGCTCGGCCATCGAAGCTGCCTGGGAGGGGCCGCCTGCGCCGTACCGCGAGCGGGTTCGCGTCAACGCGACGGTGCCCGCAGTGTCGGCGGCCGAGGTGCCGGCAATTCTCGATCGGTTCCCCGGTGTCGACACCGCGAAAGTGAAGGTGGCCGAAAAGGGCCAGAGCGTCGCCGACGACGTCGAACGCGTGCGTGCCGTGCGCGCACTCGTGCCGCGGGTACGCGTCGACGCGAACGGAGGCTGGACCGTCGATCAGGCCGTGGAGGTCCTGTCGAGGTTGCTCGACGACGGCGAACTCGAATACGCCGAACAGCCGTGTGCGACGGTGCCCGAGCTCGTCGAGGTTCGCCGACGTCTACCGGCCGTTCGGATCGCCGCCGACGAAAGCATCAGGCGCGCCGAGGACCCACTGCGAGTCGTTCGTGCTGGGGGAGCCGATATCGCCGTACTCAAAGTAGCGCCGCTCGGTGGGATGCGTGCGTTGCTCGAGCTGGCAGGCGAACTGGGCGAATACGGGGTTCCCGTGGTGGTCTCGAGTGCCTTGGACTCCGCTGTCGGTATGGCATCCGGGCTTGCTGCCGCGGCGTCCATCCCGAAACTCGAGTTCGCCTGCGGCCTCGGCACCGGAAGTCTGTTCGAATCCGATGTCGTTGCCGCGCAGGAACTTCTCGATGGCACGGTGCGCGTCGAGCCTGTCGAGCCCGATCCGGAGCGGTTGACGGCGCTGGCAGCACCGGAGGATCGGGCGCTGTGGTGGCGCGAGCGGGTGCGTCGGTGTTGGGCGGGAGCGCAGCCTGCGGAGTGACCTGGGGGCGGGAGCGCAGCCTGCGGAGTGACCTGTGAAGCGGGAGAGCAGCCTGCGGAGTG
>JBBPZN010000073.1:0-76208 GCA_038198705.1 Mycobacteriales bacterium | reverse complement strand
GATGTCGTGGGCAAACCGGCAGGCCAGCAGGACTTCTCACGCCACCGATGCGATAGCCTGAACGACAGCTCCCATCACGCGACCAGCAGATTCTCGCCCATCAGATGCAATTCCCGAGGGTTGGTGTAGATCGCCGTCGAGCTGTCGCACTCGTGCCCGACCTGGGATTGAATGAACCGGCGGTCCACCCCGTCCTCGGTCAGGTGGGTGACGTAGGAGTGCCGCAGCGAGTGCGGCACCAGCACCGACGGCAACCCGAGCGCGTCCCGGTAGGCGGCGAATCGGGCGTTGATCTCCGCTGATTTGATCCGCCCGCCGCGCTCGGTCACCCACAACGCGGGGTGCTCGGGGTGCCCGAAGCGGGGACGGACGTTCTCGACGTAGTCGGTCACCGCCTCGACTGCCCAGCCCATCACGGCCGCGACGTTGCGGCGCCGTGGCGTCTGCCCGCGCTTGGCCTTGCCGTAGCGCACATGCAGCGTCCCGTACCTGCCGAACTCCGGTGCCGCGGGATTACGGCCCCAGTCGACCAGGTCGAGTTTGGCGGCCTCCGTGCGGCGCAGGCCCCACCCGTAGATCACCTTGAACAGCGTCGCGTCCCGGTATGCCGCCAACGCGCCCTTGCGCCCCGCGCTCACCGCACGTTCAACCTGGTCATCGGCATAGTCGAAGAACAGTTGCAGCTCCTCGCGTGTGAACGGGCGCGCTTCCGGGTTGCCCTCGTAGTCGTTGAGATGCGCGATCGTGTTCCACTCGTGGACGATCGGCACCGGGTGCATCCCCGGCCCGAACTCCTTCTCGCACTCGCGCATCCACCCGTAACGAGGATCGGTGAGGTAGTCGGTGAACAGTCGCAGTCCGCCCTGGTGGTGGCGGATCGTCGAGGGTGCGAGGTGCCGTTCGGCGGTCAGCGACAGCGACCACTCATCGACCTGCCCGGCAGTCCACGACCACGGATAGTCGTTGGTGAACGCCATGAACCGTTTCACCAGCAGCTCCCGGGTGGTGATCGTCTCCTCCCGCAGACCTCGGGCGGCCTGCTGCGCCCGAAACCCCCGCAGCATCGCCTCGAACACCGCATCCTCAGGACGGAGCTGCACCACCCCGGATACCAGCTCGAGGTGTGCGGCGCCCGCCAGGTCGCCACGGCCCATCCGATCCTCCGTCCACCACCACAATCCAGCCCGTTAAGTGCTGCAATCATGCATCAGACGGTCTCGCATGGCAAACATTGCAGGTCACGGTGCATTCGTGAAGGTCTGATTCAGACACTGCGGAGTAGCGATGAGCAGGTGACCAGTTAAGATGCTCTCATCGGATGCAATTCCCGAGGGTTACGGTAGTAGCCCTGGGTGGTGCCGGTGCTGCGGTGGTCCATCAGCTCGGCGAGAACATCGATACTGACACCGGCGTCGGCATGCCTCTGGCACTAGGTGTGCCGATATGCGTAGAGAATCACCTTGACCGTGTCGAATGGCCGCAGGGTTGCCGGTTGTGTGCCGGCAACGTCGGTCGTTGTCGGCAACATGATCTCAGGCAGTGTGGAGACCCACATGCGGTGTTGTCGCGCGATCCAATTGTCGGTGACGCCCCGGGTTCCGTGGGGGTTCCGAGTTTTCGCTGGCAACAATTTTAGCGAATTGGCCGGCTCCGTGGGGTAGAGCTTACGGACACGCTGCTGCTGGTCGATGATGATCCCGGCGGTCGACTCGGTGATCGGTAGTCGCCGACCTGGTCGGTTGGATTTGATGTTGTCGTAGATCAGAACCGGCTTGCCGCTTCCGTCGCGTTCGAGGCAATCGAACCCTAGCTGGCAGATCTCGTCCGGCCGCCGCCCAGTGTCCATTGACAGCTCAACAGCAACCCGGACCTCGGGGATGAACATTTCGTCGAGAATATGCAGGTGTGCGCACAGATGGCGCATGACTTCCGCTGGCAGATCCCTCCCTTGCGGGTCGAATCGCGGCGCGGTGGGAATGTCCTCCTCGTTGAGGACGAAATCGTCGGGCAATCCCGCCATCGCTTCACCCGGTTGAGTCAGTCCCATCGACCGCATTCGGTTCAGAACCCGGCGAACACACGACAGTATCGTGATGCGAGTGCCGGAGCTCAGGACACCGTTGGCGCGTTGGAACGCCATTCGGTTCATGAAACCGGCAACGTCGCTTCTCGACAGCAGCTCCGGTCTCATCCCTCGATCGCCGGGGCGTTGAAGACGCAAACTCTCCGACAGCTCACCCATCGAGCGGATTTCCATGCGAATGCTGTCCTTGGCATGGGTCGATCCACGGCGGCGCGGCAGGTCGTTGTATGCCCAGATCTTGACCGCATCACGTAGCCACGGCTGTGACACCGCATCGAATCGGACGGTGCCGGTCAACCCGAAAACACTGACATCCCAGAGATCTTTGTGGCGTTCACTCTCGGGCGTGATCCGGGAGCGCCGTATCTCGTTGACGACGTTCGAGCACACGATTTTCACATCCTGGCGAAGTGCCGTCAGATCGACCTGTTCCACGGACGTGAACTGTTGTCGGACAATGTGATCGACCAGGTTTCTGAACTGGCCGGTGCGCGTCTGCACACCGCTGGCGGTACGTTGCTGGAGTCCGAACAGCAGCTCGGCCACCACACGGTCTGCAAGTCCCCGAAGGCTGATTTCACAGCCTGCGGGGATCGCCGTCGTCGTGCTGCGAAACCTTTCTTCGACAGCAGCCGCATCTCGGGATGTCTCGTGGGACCGTCGATCGCCTCGGATGCTCTGCCACGCCAGTAGATGATTCGGACAATAGGGGCTCACCGAGCTGTGCCGGACTCGGGTACACGCCGTAACCGCACACCATCCGTGCGAGGCCAGCGGCTCCAGGTCCGCGCGCGAGAGGAAATCGTTGAGCGGCACCTTCAAGGTTTTTGTACGCAAGTAGTGGTGGGAGGCGCAGACCCGGTGGGACTTCGACTGCTGCGGACGAGCGCAGCCCGGCACGGCGCACAGTGCGTACGCTGCCCGATACGGTGGCCGCGCGGTGGCTACGAACTCCTCCAGATCGGGTTGACCAGCTTTCCTCCACCGGTCCCCGCACCCGGCACACAAACCTGTGCCTTTGTTGTGCAACAACATCGTGCACTGGTCGACGGCGCACTCTTTGCCGCCGAGCACTGGATGGTATTTCGGAAAGAGCACCACTCGAAAGTCGTCGGACCATCCGACCTCGGCCAAGAACTCCCGGGTTGTGAGTGCGCGTAGTTGCGTTGTCACAGAGTCGTCGTCGCCGAACTCCGCCTCAACGCTGGAGCCCCAGCGGGCGTTCACGACAGTCCCTCGACGAGTTCGCGGGGTACGTGGACCCGCTCGACTGCCCCTCGAAGGCGGTCCCGTGACGGGTGCATGTAAAGGTCTGCTGATGTGGCAAACCGGTGGCCGAGCAACCCCTGAATCTCGTCGGCAAGAGCGCCCGAATCAGCGAGATTGCTCGCGAATGCGTGCCGGCACTGATGCGGAGAGATGTTGCGCGACAATTGCCCTCGGCGGCTCAGCGAGAGGAACAACTCGTTGATCGCTCCGAGCTTCATTGGCGCGCCGATAGGGGCGCGAAACAGGTTTACCAGCAGCATGTCGCAGTCGTCCGCCTCGGACTTTTCTGCTCGCTCGAAGACGTACAGATCGAGCGCCCGGACTGTGAGGAAGTCGAGTGGAACGGCCCTCGGGCGGCGAGACTTCGCCATCGCGCCGTTAGGGTTGGCGCGGCGCACGACATGCAGGTGCGCACCGCGAACACGACACTCAAGGCTCGTATTGTCGGGCAGCAGGTGTAGGTCACTGCGGCGCACTCCGACCAGTTCGCCGCGTCGCAGACCGCCACGGGCGAGCAAAAGAACGATCAGCCGATCCCGAGCCGACAAACATGCCTTGAACAACGCGAGAAGCTCCACGTCGCTGGCCCGGTCGACTGCGGTTTGTGGTTCCCTCAGGCTGTGACGTGCCTTCAGCCGGACACGCAGTGCACTGGACTCCCCCAACGCAGCTGCAGGGAGGTCCCGACTGTCCGCCAGTTCGTAGATGTGGCCGAGGGTGCCGGTCGCCGCCTCGCCTGCGAGCACCGCGAACGAGAAGAAGCCCCGCGTCGCGACCAGAATTTTGTTGATCCGACCAGGACTTCGCGCGGGTGTGCTTCCTGGGCCGAACAACACCCGACTACCGTCCGCGTGGGTGTATTGCAGCCACAATATGAAGCTCGTGAGATCGACAGCGGCAGAACGCCATTGACGATTACTTCTCGAACACCATCTGAAGAACAGTGCCACGCTCTCTGCATACGCTTTCGTTGTCGACTCAGCGCGGTCCTTGCCGAATCTCAGTTCTCGCAGATAGCGGTCTGCTGTGGACTCGACGATGTAGTCGTCGCTGATGACGGTCCAGTAGCAGACCCCGGACGGCATGCGAACCTTGAACGCTCTGAACACAATCGCTCCTGCTCTCACTCAATTGATCGATATGAACAACAGAGCTACACCCCCAATGAACCGTTGCATGACCTATCCGCGGCGGGTCGAATACAACATCACGCGACAGTTGGATGAACCCCAGAGAACGTAGGTCGCGGCGGCGAGCGCGGTGTGTTTGCCGTGAACTTCCTCGCTCAGGTAGGCGATGGCAATCGCGGGGAGTCCGCCGAGGGCTGCACCCTCGAAGAAGCGAATCGACAACAGCATCGGTAGCGAAGAAGACAGCGGAACCATCAGTCCGAGAATCGTTGCGGCGATCACCGAGATTGCCATCGCGCGGACTCGTCCGATGCGATCGGCGACCACCGACCAGGGCAGGACCGCAGCGGCAACACCGACCGTGGCCGCTCCGACCGCAAGAGAGGACTGGGACGGGGTGATGTCGAGGCCGGCCGCGATGAGCGGGAGAATGCCCTGCACCGAGTAGAGCTGCGCGAACGTTGCGATACCCGCGAACAACAAGGCCGCAACCAGGCGCTTGTATTCGCGCGACCCGCGAGGATGGCCCTCCCAGACGAGGTCGGCGTCCGCATCGGTCGTCGATGGACTCATTTTCTCGACGCTATCGCTGCGGTGTACATGCGTCCAATGCATACGCACCTGGCAATCCATACTTCAGCGATATCATTGCGTGGGTGCGCGAGGAAACGAAAGAACTACTCCCCCTCATCCCGACGCTCGTTGCCGTCGCGGAAACCGAGCACATCACCGAAGCCGCCCACCTGCTCGGGATCCCCCAGCCGACCGTGAGCCGACAGATCGCGAGAGCAACAGCAATCCTCGGGGTTGCGGTCGTCGAACGTCGCGGACGCGGCATCGCGATGACTGCCGCGGGAAGAACCCTGATTCCCTATTTGCAACGGGCCCTGGTCGATCTGGAGGCCGGTCTCGACGCGATGAGCGAGCACGACGCGAAGGCCCGCGGCCGAATCTCCATCGCGTTCCAGAACACGCTCGGCGAGGACATCGTGCCGGCACTGATCAAGGCGTTCGGGACCGGTCACCCGGCCGTGACATTCGATCTCGATCAGGGTGCCCGCTCGCGCTGCCTGGACCGCCTCGACGACGGCTCTGCCGACCTCGCCTTCGTCTCGCTCAGTACCGAGCACACCGGCGCCAATTCCTTCCAGCTCTACGACGAGCGACTGGTCCTGGTCGTACCGACTGGACATCGCCTGGCCGGTCGCCGCGCCGTGCACGTCGTCGACACTGCCGAGGAGCGCTATATCGCGATGGGTCACGGGTTCGGCATGCGGTCCATCTGCGAAGGCCTGTGGGCCGAGGCAGGCATGTCCCCGCACATCGCGTTCGAAGGGCAGGACATCCACACCATCCGCGGACTGGTCGGAGCCGGTCTGGGCGTGAGTATCCTTCCCAAAATTCGCGGGCCACAACACGAGACCGTGGAAGTACCCTTGGCCGATCCGACTGCCCGACGACGCATCGGCATGGTTTGGTCCGAGCGCATACCGGCGAGCCACGTGCAGGCCTTCCGCGCACTGACGATCCGCAACGGCCGCAGTCTCGTGGTCAAGTAGGCACGGTGGTCAAGTAGGGACGGTGGTTAAGTAGGGACGGTGCAGCTCATTCTGGTTCGCCATGCGCTCCCGCAGCGCTCCGAAGACACCGCCGATCCCCCACTGGCCGAACTCGGCCACGAACAGGCCGCCCGCGTCCCTGCCGCGCTGGCCCGGTTCGCGGTCGCCAGGACCGTCTCGAGCACCCAACTCCGCGCCCGGCAGACCGGCTCGGCGTTGGCCGCCGAGCTGGGGTCGACGCTGGAGTCCGACGAGCGCCTCACCGAATACGACCGTGATTTCGGCGGCTACGTTCCGATCGAACTTGCGCGCACCGAGTTCCACGATGCCTTCGACCGGATCAAGGCCGGACACCTACCCGAGGAGGTCGACGAGGACGCGTTTCGTACGCGAGTACTCGCCGGCATCGACGCGGCAGTCTCGGGAGTCGACCACACCGACACGGTGGTGGTGTTCGCCCACGGCGGTGTCATCAACATCGCGCTGCAGAACATCCTGCAGACCCCCACGGCGCTCGGATTCCCGATCGACTACTGTTCGATCACTCGAATCCTCTACTCCCGCAACGGTAGTCGATCGGTTGCGGCGGTGAACGAGACGCAGCACGTGTGGGACCTGCTACCCCGCAACAGAGACCGATCCGCCAACTCCACAGAGAGCTCTTAAAGTGCCTGCTCAGAGCGGTGTTCGAGTCCACATCACGGCTTCTCGTGGTCATAATGCCGTCAGGGGCCGGTTAGCCTCGAAACCACTATGGGAAAATTTCGAATCCTCCGGCAACCGACCGCCGCTCTCGTTGCTCTCGCCTTTCCGCTGGTAGCGGCCGGAGCATTCGCCCTCGGTGCGGGCTACGATCTGAGCCCCGAAGACACGGCGCCGGCCACCGCGGACACGGCCTCGGGTTCACCCAGCGCCTCCACCGGCGACCCCCTGGCCACCTCGAGGAAGAGCCTGCAACAAGCGGGCTTACCCATCAGCTTCCTGTCCGGGGGCGTGTCCCAGCTGACCGACGGCGGTAAGCAGCTCAACGACGGCGTCGTCGTCCTCGCCGACGGAATAACCCAGGCTCACGACGGCACGATCCAACTGGCCGACGGATTCGGCCAGTACCGCGACGGCATCGGGCAACTCGGTGACGGTGCATCCCAGATCAGCGGCGGAGTCGATCAACTCGTCGACCAGCTCGCTGGTTTCGGCGCTCAGCAGGGTGAGTTCACGGCGAAGCTCGAAGCCACTGCACGACAAATCGACAGCTTCCCGCACCCCGGATCCGACGCCATCTCCGGCCAGATTCGCTCGGTGATCGACACCCTGAACACCCAGGGATTCGGCCCATCGACGCTCGATCAGCTGCAGACCCTCAAAGGCGGTGCACGGCAACTGTCCGGTGAGCTCAACGATCCGTCCGGCCAATTCCTGACTGCCACCGGACAGCTCGGCGACGCTACCGTCCAACTTCGAGACGGACTGGGCCAGCTCGACGACGGCGGCGGACAACTCAGAGCCGGAACCGACCAGTTGGTGACGGCCGTCGGCCCGGTCTCCGGAATCGTCAGCGGTATCGCGACCAACGTCCAAGAAGCAACCGCCGGGCTCCCGACGGCCAAAGAGCTGAACGCCGGCTCACCGGCACCCGCTTCGGAGGCCGAGGTGACGCAGGCAGCCGCGTCGAGCACGCCGGTAGCGCCGTATCTGGTTGCAGCACTGGTGGCGGTCGGTGCTATCGGCGCGGTGAGCCTGGTACGGGTTCTGAGCCGCGATTCCCGCTTCCGCTGGATTGCGGCTGCGGTCGCTGTCTTCGCCGTCGGGGTGTGTGCAGCATTGGCGTTCGCGTTTACTGCGCCCGACACGGGGATCGGCGCCCTACTGGGAGCGGGTCTGTTCCTCGTCGCTTCCGCGGCCGCCTACCTAGCCGCCGCCGGCGCAATCCAACGACTGCTCGGCACCGTCGTCGGCCAGGCGGTCAACGTCGGCTTGCTACTCGTCCAAGTCGTGGTGTGCGGAGCTGCCTATGCGAGTAGTGCCTCGATCTGGGGTCACCTATCGGCGTTCATGCCGATGAGTTATACCGCCGCGGGCGCGCGCGAACTCGGCTACGGGCAGCTGACCTCGACAGGCTGGCTGGCAATCGGATTGACCGTCGTTCTGCTCGCTGTCTCCGGGATCGTCTACAGAACTCTCGATACCGAGCCCGGTGACAGCGAAGCGAACGAATCAGGCGGAAAACTACCCGACTACGCGTAGCGGGTGAATGGACGGTGCACTGGCAAGGTGGGCACCGAACTCGCCCAGTGCCTTCTGTAGGTGGGGTGTCTGCATGTGCGCGTCGAGGTCCTCTTGCGATCCCCACACCTCGATGGTGACGAAAGTGCCCGGCTCGGAAGCTGACTCGAACAGTTCGTAGGAGACGTTTCCGCTCTCCTTCGCCGACTCTTCGGCCAGCGTTGCCAGACCTGTTCGTATGGCATCGACCGACTCCGGCTTGGCGGTGATGGTGGCAACAACCTTCAGCTCACTGGGCATACTGCGTCCTCTCGTATGTGGCACCTGACAGGCAACCACCGAATGCGACGGTACCGTCATGTGGGTCCTCCGCATCGGCGTTGGCGAACAAAAGAAGTGATTGCAGCGGAAGAAGAGATCCATGACCGGCGACCCCCCGAAGGCAACCCGCAAGGATTGGCTCGGACTGAGTGTTCTCGTAATCCCGATCCTGCTGGTCTCGATGGACATGTCGGTGCTCTACCTGGCGCTTCCTTTCATGACCGCGGACCTGGAACCGAGCAACAACCAAACACTGTGGATTCTCGACCTGTACGGCTTCCTTCTCGCTGGCCTGCTCATCACGATGGGTTCTGTCGGTGACCGGATCGGCCGTCGCAGACTTCTGATGATCGGTGCAGTCGTATTCGGAGCGGCATCGTTGCTCGCAGCCTTCTCGACGTCACCCGAGATGCTTCTTCTCTCGCGAGCACTCCTGGGCGTCGGCGGCGCCACCATTGCGCCGAGCACATTATCGTTGATACGCAATATGTTTCACGACCCAGGCCAACGTAAGGAAGCCATCGGACTGTGGACCGCCGGGTTCGCCGGGGGCGGCGCCCTCGGTCCCGTCATCGGTGGGGCGTTGCTCGAGCACTTCTGGTGGGGCTCGGTGTTTCTGATCAACATTCCGATCATGGTCGTCCTGCTCATCTCGGCGCCGCTGCTGGTGTCGGAGTTCAAGGATCCCGATCCGGGCCGCTTCGACCCGCTCAGCGTAGTCCTGTCGATCGCGGCGATGCTCGGGATCGTCTACGCAATCAAGCACGGCGCACAGGACGGGATCGACGCTACGACTACCGCCACGGCTACCGCCGGAGCAGTTCTGGGCTTCTTCTTCCTACGAAGGCAACGACGCGGGCGCGACCCCCTCATCGACATCACCCTGTTCGCCGAACGTGCCTTCAGCGCAGCAGTACTCGTTCAATTCCTGGTGATCTTCGCGCTCACCGGATTCAGTCTGTTCGCCTCACAGTATCTGCAGCTGATCGTAGGGCTCGGCCCACTGGAGGCGGGTCTGTGGCTGCTGATCCCCGCGATCGCAGCCGGAGCCGGGGCGGTACTGGCACCGAGCCTGAGCAAGATCGTCTCGACCGGAGCGATCATCGCCGGCGGACTCGCCTCGATCGCCGTCGGCGCCGCGGCGATGGCGTTCGTTGAACCCGATTCCGGACTGCCGCTACTGGTGGTGGGCATGTCTCTGCTGGCGCTCGGAGTCGGTGCATCTTCGACGCTCAACTCCGACATCGTCCTCACAGCTGCGGCACCGGAGAAAGCGGGTGCCGCCTCGGCACTGTCGGAGACCGGCGCCGAACTCGGCGGCGCCGTCGGTATCGCCATCCTCGGAACCATCGGATCGACCGCGTACCGCCACCGACTCGAGGACGCCCTACCCCCGGATACCCCGCCGGACATCGCCGGGCCGGTGTCCGAGACCGTCGGCGGCGGCATGACCGTTGCCGACCACCTTCCGCCACCACTGGATTCCGCACTGCGAGACATCGCGGCAGCCGGGTTCGTCGACGGGCTCACCCTCGCCGCCACATGGAGCGCACTAGGGATGGGTGCAGCGGCGATAGTGGTCTATCTCCTGCTGCGAACGCAGCCGACCGGCATCGAAACCGGACCTTCTCAAGCCTGATCGAGCAGGTAGTTCGCCAACCACGACGTTGCACTCGTTCCATTACCGTCCACCGCATAGCTTCCGTATTCCTGGTGGATCCCAGAGCGATAGAACGCGTCGATTTCGCGTCGACGCTGCTCGTTCGCCTGATCGGTCAGCTGACCCTGCAGGACCGGAAGACCGCCCGCTGCCGACAGATCGCCGATGAGAATCTGCGCTTCCTGCTGCGCCTTCGCGACCACATCGGGGCTCGGATCGGAAGACACCGCGAGGAAGCCGGCCAGCCGGGAAATGTAGTCGTCCTTGGGTGTCGAGCAGTACAGATCACCGATCGCGCAGAACGTCTTCACCACCGGGCTGACGAAACCGAACCCACCGACGCGCGGGCCACCGACACCGGTACCGACGACCTCGGGGCCGACCAGTGCATCAGCGTCGGAGCGCTTCGGATCGGAGATCAGACCGACCGCGACGACCCGATTCGCCGGCACCACGCCCAGACCCGTTCCGATCGACGCAGCGAGATCGCCTGCCGCGTCGGCGCCTTGGCTGTAACCGATGATGCCGAACTTCGTGGCTCCGCACTGCGCGGCCATCGCTTCGAGCATTCCGCCCGCATTCGCGGTGGCGATCGCGCGGGACTCCCCGTAGACCCCACCCTCCCAAGGAAACGCAGTGGCCGGGTACGACACGTAGTCGGTGCGGACGGACGAACTCGCGATGCGGTCGGTGACGGCAGTAAGCATGCCCGGCGTGGGCGCCGCGCCCGAACTCGTCTCCCACGTCCCCGGGATCGCGAGAACGTACAGATCCGGGCAGCCACCTGGATCGGCCGACGCGGTCGCCGTCGACAGGGCCGACGTCCCAGCGGCGACCGCAATGAGTGCTCCGACGGTGGCGACGAGTTTCTTCACGCGCATGGTTGCGGCCTCACTCCAGTAGCGGACGTTCGACTTCGAGGGTGAGGATGCCAGTCCCTGATGTCGAATTGATGCCCAATCGGTAAACGGAGGTTACCTAAAACCAGGACATCTCACCATCGGTAACGAAAACGAGGTTATGGAGCGGAAAAACCTGCTTTCCGTCCATAACCTCGTTCTGGTGCAACCGATCAGCGTTGCGGCGCCTGGGTGGGGACGATAGGCGACGGGAGGGCCGTCACACCCTCGAGGAACGTATCGACGGCAGCCGCACACGAACGGCCTTCGGCGATGGCCCACACGATGAGCGACTGCCCACGGCCCATGTCACCGGCAACGAACACACCGGGCACGTTGGTGACCCACTCCTTCGAGCGCTTGACGTTGCCGCGCTCGTTCAGGTCCACGCCGAGATCGGTCAGCAGCCCCGGCTTCTCGGGACCGACGAAGCCCATGGCAAGAAGCACCAGATCGGCCTCGAGGGTGAACTCACTGCCCTCGACCTTCTCGAACTTACCTGCCTTGAACTCGACCTCGTGCGCTTCGAGACCGGTGACCTTGCCGTCGGCACCGACGAAACGCTCGGTGTTGACCGAGAAGACTCGCTCGCCGCCCTCTTCGTGAGCCGAAGCGACGCGGTACATCAACGGGTACAACGGCCACGGGGTGGACGTCGCACGCTCTTCCGGCGGGCGAGCCATGATCTCGAACTGGTGCACGCTCTCGGCGCCCTGACGATGCGAGGTGCCGAGGCAGTCTGCACCGGTGTCACCGCCACCGATGATCACGACCTTCTTGCCCTTCGCCGTGACGGGCGGAGCGTCGTAATCGCCCTGCTGCACGTGATTTGCTCCGGGAAGGAACTCCATTGCCTGGTAGATGCCCTCGAGTTCGCGTCCCTCGATCGGCAGATCGCGCCACGCGGTAGCACCACCGGACAGAACGACGGCGTCGAACTCTGTGCGCAGTTCTTCGGCCGAGATGTCCACTCCGACATCGACACCTGTACGGAAGACCGTGCCCTCGGCCTCCATCTGCGCCAGACGACGGTCGATGTGGCGCTTCTCCATCTTGAACTCGGGGATGCCGTAGCGCAGCAGTCCGCCGATGCGGTCGGCTCGCTCGAACACGGTGACGGTATGTCCGGCACGCGTGAGCTGTTGGGCGGCAGCCAATCCCGCAGGCCCCGAACCGACGACGGCGATGCTCTTGCCCGTCAGGAACGTCGGGTAGACAGGAGTGACCCAGCCCTCTTCGAAGGCCTTGTCGATGATCTCGACCTCGACCTGCTTGATCGTCACGGGATCCTGGTTGATTCCCAGTACGCATGACGCCTCGCACGGGGCAGGGCACAGTCTTCCGGTGAACTCCGGGAAGTTGTTCGTGGCGTGCAAGCGGTCGATACTCTCGCGCCAGCGATCCTTGAACACCAGGTCGTTCCACTCGGGAATCAGGTTCCCCAGCGGGCAGCCATTGTGGCAGAACGGAACGCCACAGTCCATGCAGCGACTCGCCTGCGTCTGCAAGGCTTCCTTGGGGAAGTCCTCGTAGACCTCTTTCCAGTCCATCAGCCGCAAGTCGACGGGTCGACGCTTCGGCAGTTCACGAACCGTGTGCTTCAAAAATCCTTGTGGGTCACCCACGAGCTGCCTCCATGATCGCTTCGTCCACGTCCGCGCCGTTCTTCTCGGCTTCGGAGATGGCCAGCAGTACCTTCTTGTAATCGCGCGGCATGACCTTCACGAAATGGTTCACCTGCTGTGACCAATCGTTGAGGATTCGCTCTGCAACTTCGGATCCCGTTTCCTCGTGATGACGGGTGACGATGTCTTTCAACCAGATGAACTCGTCGCCTTCGAGCTCCTCGATATCGACCAGCTCGGTGTTCAGGTTCGCCTCGAAGGTCTTGGCCGGGTCGAAGACGAATGCGACGCCGCCGGACATGCCGGCACCGAAGTTCCGGCCCGTCTCACCGAGGACGACGACCTTGCCACCGGTCATGTACTCGCAACCGTGGTCGCCGACACCCTCGACGACGGCCACCGCACCGGAGTTACGTACTGCGAAGCGCTCACCGACGACGCCTCGGATGAGGGCCTCACCTTTGGTGGCACCGAACAGGAAGACGTTGCCGCCGATGATGTTGTCCTCGGCGACGAAGCCCTTGGGAGCATCGAGCGAGGGCCGCATGACGATGCGTCCACCGGAAAGACCCTTGCCGACGAAGTCGTTGGCGTCGCCGTGGAGGCGAAGTGTCATTCCGGCCGGTACGAAGGCGCCGAAGCTGTTACCCGCCGAACCGGTGAAGGTGATGTCGATGGTGTTCTCGGGCAAGCCGACGCCGCCATACGCCTTGGTCACCTCATGGCCCAGCATGGTGCCGACCGTGCGGTTGACGTTGGTGATCTTCGAGGCGAACGATACCTTCTCGCCCTTGTCCAGAGCATTACGACTCTGCACGATGAGCTGCTGGTCGAGTGCCTTGTCGAGGCCATGATCCTGGGTACCGGTGTTGTAGAGGTCCTGGTTCATGAACGCCGACTCGACCTCGTCGAGAATCGGCGACAAATCGAGCTTGGATGCCTTCCACGCGTCCTTGGCTGCGGTGGTGTCCAGTAGCGCCACCTGGCCGACAGCCTCGTTGAGGGTGCGGAATCCGAGCTCGGCCATCAGCTCGCGAACTTCCTCGGCGATGAACATGAAGAAGTTCTCCACGAACTCCGGCTGACCGGCAAAACGCTTGCGCAACAGAGGGTTCTGCGTGGCAACACCGACCGGGCACGTATCGAGGTGGCACACGCGCATCATGATGCATCCCGTCACGACGAGAGGCGCGGTTGCGAAACCGAATTCCTCGCCACCGAGCAGAGCTGCAACCATCACATCGCGCCCGGTCTTGAGCTGTCCGTCGACCTGGACGACGATGCGATCACGAAGACCGTTGAGCAGCAACGTCTGCTGCGTTTCGGCCAAACCGAGTTCCCACGGCCCGCCCGCGTGCTTGACCGACGTCAGCGGCGTTGCGCCGGTACCGCCGTCGTGACCGGAGATGAGCACCACATCGGCGTGCGCTTTGGAGACACCCGCGGCGACGGTGCCGACGCCGAGTTCCGAGACGAGCTTGACGTGAATGCGCGCCTGCGGGTTGGCGTTCTTCAGATCATGGATCAGCTGCGCCAGATCCTCGATCGAATAGATATCGTGGTGCGGCGGAGGCGAAATCAAGCCGACACCTGGCGTCGAGTGGCGAACCTCGGCAACCCACGGATACACCTTGTGCGCCGGAAGCTGGCCGCCCTCACCAGGTTTCGCGCCCTGAGCCATCTTGATCTGAATATCGGTGCAGTTGGTCAAGTAGTGCGAGGTGACACCGAAGCGTCCCGACGCGACCTGCTTGATCGCACTGCGTCGCCAGTCACCGTTCTCGTCGGGCTCGAAACGCGAGACATCCTCCCCGCCTTCACCCGAATTCGAACGCGCACCGAGGCGGTTCATCGCGATCGCCAAAGTTTCGTGCGCCTCGGCGGAGATGGAACCGTAGCTCATCGCTCCCGTCGAGAAACGTTTGACGATCTCCGAGGCCGGTTCGACCTCGTCGATCGAAATTGACTGCCGGTCTTCGGTTTTGAAGCGGAAGAGTCCACGCAGCGATGCCAGACGCTCCGACTGGTCGTCGACCATCTTCGTATATTCCTTGAAGACGTCGTACTGGCCGGTGCGAGTGGCGTGCTGCAGCTTGAACACGGTGTCCGGGTTGAAGAGGTGGTACTCCCCTTCACGACGCCACTGGTACTCTCCGCCCGTCTCGAGCTCACGGTGCGCGCGCTCGTGCCGGTTGGTGAGATAGGCGATGCCGTGACGCGTCTGCACATCAGCGGCGATCTGGTCGAGATCGATACCGCCGAGCTGACTGTTGAGTCCGGTGAAGTACTCGTCCACCAGGGTCTGTGCGAGGCCGATCACCTGGAACAGTTGCGCACCGGTGTACGACGCCAACGTCGAGATGCCCATCTTGGACATCACCTTCAGGACACCTTTGCCTGCCGCCTTGATGTAGTTGGCGACGGCCTTGTCGAGCTCGATATCGGCGAGGGCGCCGCGCTCGATCATGTCCTCGATGGACTCGAACGCCATGTACGGATTGACTGCTGCCGCACCGAAACCGATGAGAAGCGCCATGTGGTGCACCTCGCGAGCATCACCGGACTCGATGATCAAGCCGACCTTGGTGCGGGTCTTCTCGCGGACCAAGTGCTGATGAACCGCTGAGGTCAGCAGCAGCGACGGGATCGGCGCGAGCTTCTCGCTGGATTCACGATCGGAGAGCACGACGATGCGCGCTCCACCGGAAATCGCGGCAGATACCTGTGCCCGAATCGCCTCGAGCGACTGTCGAAGCCCGTCGCCGCCCTCGGCCACCGGATACAGACCGCGCACGACCACCGAACGCAGGCCTTCCTGCGTGCCGTCGTCATTGATGTGGATCAGCTTGGACAGGTCGTCGTTGTGCAGGATCGGCGTCGGGAGCACGATCTGCTTGCACGCGTCGGCGCCCGGGTCGAGCAGGTCGCCCTCGGGTCCGATGGTGCCGCCGAGGCTCGTGACGATCTCTTCACGGATCGCGTCGAGCGGCGGGTTGGTGACCTGCGCGAACAGCTGCGAGAAGTAATCGAACAACATCCGCGGCCGGGCCGAGAGAACCGCAATCGGAGTGTCGGTACCCATCGAGCCGATGGCCTCGGCTCCGGTGTTCGCCATCGGTGAGAGCAGAACGCTCAGCTCCTCGGTGGTGTACCCGAAGATCTGCTGACGGATCAGAACGCGATCGTGCGGCATGTGCACATGCGGGCGGTCGGGCAGATCGTCGATCTCGGTGAGACCTTCGTCGAGCCACTGCTGGTACGGCTGCTCAGCAGCGAGCTCGTCCTTGATCTCGTCGTCGGAAACGATGCGACCCTGAGCGGTGTCCACGAGGAACATCCGTCCGGGCTGAAGACGAACCTTGCTGACGACCTTCGCCGGATCGATGTCGAGCACGCCGACCTCGGACGCCATGATGACGAGGCCGTCGTCGGTGATCCACAGCCGGCTCGGGCGCAGACCGTTACGGTCCAGCACTGCTCCGATGACGGTGCCGTCGGTGAAGCACACCGAGGCGGGACCGTCCCAGGGCTCCATCAGCGAAGAGTGGTACTGGTAGAACGCACGACGGGCGGGATCCATGCTCTCGTGACGCTCCCAGGCCTCCGGGATCATCATGAGCACGGCATGCGGAAGACTCCGGCCGCCGAGGTGCAACAGTTCGAGTACTTCGTCGAAACGAGCTGTGTCACTTGCACCGTGGGTGACGACGGGGAAAATCTTCTTCAGTGCGTCGGGACCACCGAAGACGTCGGAAGTGATGAGAGCCTCGCGGGCACGCATCCAGTTTTCGTTGCCGGTCGCGGTGTTGATCTCGCCGTTGTGCGCGACGCGACGGAACGGGTGCGCCAGCGGCCACGACGGGAACGTGTTGGTCGAGAAACGTGAGTGCACGAGTCCGAGTGCGCTTTCGACACGATCATCCTGCAGATCGATGTAGAAGCCCTTGAGCTGTGGGGTCGTCAACATTCCCTTGTAGACGAACGTCTGCGAGGACAGGGACGGGAAGTACACGGTCTCGCGGCCGGGGGTGCCTTTGCCGGGCCCCTGTTCGCCTAGTTCGTGCTCGACGCGTTTGCGGATGACGAATGCGCGACGCTCGAGATCCATATCCGTAACGGAGAAATCGGAAGAGCCGAAGAACAACTGACGGAACGTGGGCATCGCATCTCGCGCAAGCGCCCCGAGAGAGGAGTCGTCGGTGGGAACATCACGCCAGCCCAGGACGGTCAGGCCCTCGTTCTCGACGATCTTCTCGACGTCCTCGCATGCCCGAGCGGCATCGACTTTGCCTTGCGGCAGAAAAGCGATTCCGGTGGCGTACGCGCCCGCGGCGGGCAGTTCGAAATCGACGACGGCACGAAAAAATGTGTCTGGTACCTGGATGAGAATTCCAGCGCCGTCACCGGTGTTGGGTTCGGAGCCGGCGGCGCCCCGATGCTCGAGATTGACCAGCGCAGTGATGGCCTTTTCGACGATGTCACGGCTACGGCGACCGTGTATGTCCACCACGAACGCCACTCCACAGGAGTCATGCTCGTTACGGGGGTCGTAGAGGCCTTGCGGGCCCGGAGTGTGCTTCATACCTAGCCTTCGGATAAGTCCAGCTTTCAAGTACGCCAGAGCGGCTCGGCACAGATCACCGGCCGTCGCGGACGGCTGTTGGGTGCCGTTCGCCGTTGAAGCAGCACCCCCGAGCGTCGGTCCTTGCCTACCGTCGAGCAGATCAGCTCGGGGGCACACGCAAGCCTCGTTCGGGTGGATCGGCCGTTTGTACGCCGGTCCAATGACAAACGATAAATCAGTACCCAGGTAACACTGCAAATAAGGTTAACCTATTTATGCCTTCGAGCTGGGGGTTCGCAAAATTTTTTACGAGTCCATAGTGACCCCTGCGCACCGGTTTCGTACGCGAGAAGCAACCCGAGAGAGGTACTACCCGGAATGCACGTCGGGCTCACAATCCGGCTGTCACCGAAGGAGATCGGGAACAACGTCCGTGTAATTCGTCACCCTCGCCGTGGACGAAAACTCGCCCCTCGGTCGGCGCGCCCCGTATCCACCCACGGGTTCTCAGCGCAATGAAAGCAGCACTTCGAGAGGCTCGCCGTCGATCAAAACCGTCACGGTGTCGATATTGTCGAACTGCAAGGCCGGCGCGGTCAGTTGTGCTGTGATCCGGGGGATGTCGCAGACACCCCCGCTCGACAATCGACCGGAGAGACGAACCGTCGCGTGACCATCGGCGATCGTCGCGGATTCATAGGTCAAATTCGACTGCGCCAAGGTGTTCGACAGACCGGATTGCCCGTAGTGAGTGTCTTTCTCGGCAAGTTGCGCGCTCATCACCTCGCCGAGTGGCGCGATCGTCGTCGTCGTGATCGGTACGGATACGGCACTGTCGCCGCAGCCGATCTGCGGACCCGAAATTCCTTCGTCACCGACCGCGATGAACGTCAGCCACCGCTCGGTGACGGCTTCCGTGGATCCGGACGCGTCCGCACCTGGCTCATTTGTCTGCGTGGTCCTTCCTGGCGAAGTGGCAGTCGTCGGGCCGGATGAATTCGTGTCTGCTTCGCATGCGGCGAGGGCCGCTACGCAACCGATCGCCGCAGCGAGCACTGCTCCGCGCATTGTCGCCACCTCTCAGGTGCTCGTCGATCAAGCCTACGGACGATAGGTCACAGTTCGGGCATAGCCGGGTTGCATTCGGTGAACAGTGCACCGTGCCTTACTTATCCGCCACCGCGGGTCCGACCCGACAGTGGCAGATCCGGTCTTCTCAGTGAGTCGACGGGGGTGCCTCGAGTGAGCGAAACAAGCCGGTTCGAGCTGGACCGACTTACTGTGCTAAGTCGAATTTTCGCAGCTCAAAGGGTCCAGCGCCGGGGTCCACGGGGCTAGGGTGAAGGTAACGAAGGCGTCATTTCCAGTGGTTTGCTGTGTTTACGAGCACAGTGCCGACACCATCGTCCGAGAGCGCAGGCAACAGAAGGGAACAGATTAGTGAGTTCATCGGTCGAGGAATCCAAGCCAGATGTGGCCGAAGAACCGGAGGCTCGATCGAGGGTGAACTGGCGGGTCTTCGTACCCGCTGCGCTGTTCACTCTTGCGATTACGATCTGGGCGCTGATCGCACCGGAGAACGCAGAGAGTGTGCTCGGAAGCGCAGTGACGTGGACGTCGGACTGGTTCGGGTGGTTCTACGTGGCGCTGGTCGCAATCGTGCTCGTTTTCGTTGTTTACCTGGCCTTCTCAGGATTCGGCAATCTCAAACTGGGGCCCGCTCACTCGCAACCGGAGTTCGGGTTGCTGTCATGGGCGTCGATGCTGTTCGCCGCCGGCATCAGCACCGATCTGATGTACTTCGCCGTCTCCGAGCCGGTGACGCAATATCTCCAACCGCCGAGCACCGAAGCCGGTTCAGTGGATGCTGCCCGTGAGGCGACCGTATGGACGCTATTCCACTACGGAATCAGCGGATGGGGCCTCTACGCCGTGATGGGGATCGCGTTGGCCTACTTCGCGTATCGGAAGAATCAGCCGCTGGCGATTCGCTCGGCTCTTGCTCCCATTTTCGGCAAACGCGTCAAGGGTGTGCTGGGAGACACTGTCGATTTCGCTGCGCTGCTCGGCACGATCTTCGGCGTGGCGACCTCGCTGGGAATCGGTGTCGTGATGATCAACGTGGGACTGAACGTAGTTTTCGGACTGGAGGTCAGCACCGGTGTCGAAATCGGCATCGTCGCCGTCGGTGTTGCCATTGCCACACTTTCGGCCACTTCGGGCGTCGACAAGGGCATCAAGATTCTCTCGCTCCTCAACGTGTTTCTGGCATTCGCACTGTCGATCTGGGTGCTCGCCATGGGCCAAACCCAGTTCCTGCTCGACGCCCTCGTTCTGAACGTCAGTGACTTCGGTCGACTGTTCCCCAACATGGTCGGTCAGACCTTCGCGTTCGAGGACACCGGCACATGGATGACCGACTGGACACTGTTCTTCTGGGCCTGGTGGATCGCGTGGGCCTCGTTCGTCGGCCTTTTCCTTGCGCGGATCTCTCGAGGCCGCACCATCCGCCAGTTCGTACTCGGGACTTTGACGATCCCTTTTCTGTACATCCTCATGTGGGCCTCGGTCTACGGAAACTCTGCCCTTCAGCGGGTTCGCGGCGGTGACAGCGAATTCGGCGAACAAGCGATCCTCAACCCGGAGGGCGCGTTCTACGAACTCCTGAGGGACTACCCGGCATTCATCTTCATCGCCGCTCTCGCCACCTTCACCGCTCTTCTCTTCTACGTCACGTCCGCCGACTCGGCCGCACTGGTGATGGCCAACCTCTCCTCGCACCTACCGAGCCCGCAACACGACGGGAACGCGCCGCTTCGCATCTTCTGGGCGCTGGCGACAGGCGGTCTGACCGTGGCCATGCTCGTCGTAGGCGGCGTCGGAGCTTTGCAGAATGCTGCGGTCATCATGGGCTTGCCCTTCGCCTTCGTCATCATCCTCGTCATGATCGGGCTCTACCGATCGCTACGAGTGGAGACATTCCGAATCGAAAGCGTCGAGCAAAGTTTGCCGGGCTCACTCTCGGTCCGCACCGGAGGAAACCGCGGAGTCGACTGGTCCTGGCACCACCGGCTCAGTAGGGTTCTCAGATTCCCCGGCGAGGATCGAGTGCGCGAGTTCGGACGCGAGGTGGTGTTGCCGAGTTTCAACGAGGTCGTCGAAGAAATGCGGGCCCAAGGGATCGATGCTCGATGCGGTCCCGTCGACGACACCGAGGACTGCGACATGTACGAACTCGAGGTGGGTGCAGACCACGCTCATCCGTTCCGCTATCAGGTGTGGCGCCGCAAGGTCGCCGTCCCGTCCTTCGGGCTGACACTGCCTCGTACCGAGGACGAGTACTACCGGATGGAGGTCTATCTGGACGGTGGTTCCGGCCAGGGATACGACATCATGGGATACACCAAAGACCAGGTCATCGAAGATATCCTCGACCATTACGAAGGTCACCTGACTTTCCTCCAGCTCGAGGAGAACAGCGGCGGTTCTTGACCGCCCACCTGCACGGACAGCCCTATCAGCACAACCCACGCAGCAAGGAGACCAGCCTCATGCCCAAGACGTTGTTTATCGATGGTGAGTGGACCTCTGCGGTCAACGGAGGAACTCGGGAGATCCACTGCCCGGCGAACGGCGAGCTTGTCGGCACCGTCGACGAGGCAGATGGTGCCGATACCGCAGCGGCCATCGCCGCCGCCCGACGTGCATTCGACGCAGGAGTATGGAGTTCCACGCCGGCGACCGAACGCGGCGCGTTGTTGTTACGGGTCGCTGATGCGATCCAACAACGTAAGGACGAGTTCGCCCGCGCCGAGTCACTCGATACGGGCAAGCGCCTCGTGGAGAGCGAAATCGACATGGACGACATCAGTGCCAGCTTCCGCTATTTCGGCGTGCTCGCCGGGCAGCAGGCAGGGCGCGTCGTGGACCCGGGCATGCCCGACGTAGTGAGCAAGGTCGTCTACGAGCCCATCGGTGTCTGCGGAATGATCACCCCCTGGAACTACCCGCTGCTGCAGGTGGCGTGGAAGGTGGCGCCTGCTCTCGCGGCGGGCAACACCTTCGTGCTCAAGCCCAGCGAACTCACCCCGCACACTGCGATGCTTCTGATGGATGTGCTCGACGGGCTCGGACTACCGGCGGGCGTGGCGAACCTCGTGCTCGGCGCCGGTGCCACCGCAGGCGCGCCGCTGTCGGAACATCCCGATGTCGACATGGTCTCGTTCACCGGCGGGCTCGCGACAGGCCGCGTGGTCGCTGCAGCAGCAGTGCAGACGGTCAAGAAGGTGGCGCTCGAACTCGGCGGGAAGAACCCCAATGTCGTCTTCGCCGACGCCGACTTCGATGCGGCCGTCGACAATGCCCTCAACGCAGCCTTCGTACACAGCGGCCAGGTGTGCTCGGCAGGAGCGCGTCTCATCGTCGAGGAGTCCATCCACGACCGCTTCGTCGAGGAGTTGATCCGTCGGGCCAAGCAGATTCGCTTGGGCGGGCCGTTCGACGAAGCTGCGGAGACAGGTCCGCTCATCTCCGCGGACCATCGTGACAAGGTCACCGCCTACGTCGACGCAGGCATCGCGGAAGGAGCCGTCGTCGGCTGCGGCGCCGAATGGGGCACCGGTGATCTCGAGGCGGGCTTCTACTATCTGCCGACGGTCCTCGACGGCTGCAACACCGCAATGTCGGTGGTTCAGGAAGAGGGCTTCGGTCCCGTCGTCACCGTGGAGACCTTCCGCACGGAAGAGGAAGCCATCGCCATCGGCAACGACACTCGGTACGGGCTCGCCGCGGGCGTCTGGAGCCAGGACGCCGGAAAGACCGAGCGCGTGGCAGCGCGGTTGCGCCACGGCACCGTGTGGATCAACGACTTTCACCCCTACCTGCCACAGGCCGAGTGGGGCGGATTCGGCATGTCGGGCAACGGCCGCGAACTGGGTCCGACCGGTCTGGCCGAATACCAGGAGATCAAGCACATCTACCAGAACCTCCGGCCCGCAGTCACCGGTTGGTTCCCGCAGCACTGAGCACACCACCGATTCTTCGGTTCGGTTCGGTTCGGTTCGGTACGAGGAGAGGCGCAAGAAACATGTCCGAAAAGCGATTCGATTACGTGGTCGTCGGCGGTGGCAGCGCCGGCGCGGCAGTGGCGGCACGTCTCAGTGAGGACCCGTCCGTCACCGTCGCGTTGGTCGAGGCAGGCCCCAGCGACGTCGGCGTCGACGACGTCCTCCAGCTCACCCGCTGGCCTGCACTGCTCGGATCAGGTTTCGACTGGGATTATCTGATCGAACCGCAGGAGCACGGTAACTCGTTCATGCGCCAGTCGCGGGCGAAGGTGCTGGGCGGCTGTTCCTCACACAACTCGTGCATCGCTTTCTGGCCGCCTGCCGAGGATCTCGACGAGTGGGCCGACAAGTACGGTGCCATCGGCTGGGATTCCGAGCAGATGCTGCCGCTGCTTCGAAAGCTCGAGAACAACGACCAACCGGGCGCGCACCACGGTCACGACGGGCCGGTACGTATCCGGAACATCGAAGCCGTGGACCAGGCAGGTGTGGCGATTCTCGCAGCGTGTGAGCAAGCCGGGATCCCCACCGTGCAGTTCAACAACGGCACGGTCACCGAGGGGGCCGGGTTCTTCCAGGTGAACGCGCTGGCGGACGGCGTGCGGTCCTCTTCATCGGTGTCCTATCTGCACCCGATCATGAACACGCGCAGCAACCTCGAGGTCCTCACCGGACTCTGGGTCAAGAAGCTGATCATCGACGCGGACAAACGATGCACGGGCGTACAGGTTTTGAACCCGGACTTGGTACACACCGACACCATCCACGCCGATCGCGAGGTCATCGTCTCGGCCGGTGCGATCGACTCCCCCAAGTTACTCATGCTCTCCGGTATCGGGCCCGCCGATCACCTGCGCGACATAGGCGTCGAGGTGGTGGTGGACTCACCTGGAGTCGGCTCGCACATGCAGGATCACCCAGAGGGCGTCATCTCGTGGGACGCGAAGAAGCCGATGGTCACCGAGTCGTTGCAGTGGTGGGAAATCGGAATCTTCACCCGCATCGACAAGGAACGCGACCGACCGGACCTGATGTTCCACTTCGGCAACACCCCGTTCGACATGCACACGTTGCGCCAGGGGTATCCCACCTCGGAGAACGCGTTCTGCCTGACCCCGAATGTCACGGACGCACTGTCGCGCGGCACAGTCCGTCTGCGTAGCCGAGACTTCCGCGACAAGCCACGGGTCGATCCGAAGTACTTCTCGGACCCGTACGACATGCAGATCATGACCCGCGGGATCGAACTGGCCCGCGAGATCGTCGGGCAGCCTGCTATGGCCGACTGGGCAGGAATGGAATTGTTCCCCGGTGACGACGTACGCACCGACGACGAGATCGCCGACTACATCACGCGCACCCACAACACCGTCTACCACCCAACAGGCTCGGTATCGATGGGCGCGGCCGACAATCCCGACGCACCCCTCGATCCGCAGTTGCGGGTCAAGGGGATACGTAACTTGCGCGTGGCCGATGCGTCGATCATGCCGAAAATCGTCGCCGTCAACCCCAACATCACCACGATGATGATCGGTGAGAAGTGCGCGGCGATGATCAAGAAGGGCGTCTGACCGGGCCGAGAAAGAAAGCCCGGCCGAATGAATTCGGCCGGGCTTTCGGTGTGTTCATCGCGACATTTCGGTCGTAGATAAACCACTGGCCGCAGCGAACGAATCAGCTGCGACCAGTGTTGTGGGCGGAGGGGGACTTGAACCCCCACGTCCCGAAGGACACTGGCACCTGAAGCCAGCGCGTCTGCCATTCCGCCACCCGCCCGGGTGACCGGTGAACGTTAACACGCACATCCGGCGACGAAGAAATCGAGATATCGACCGTTCAGCGCACGGGTGCTTACCGACCCGCAACGTATATCATGCATTGACGAAGACCTCGAGCCGACACGCGTTCGCGGTCACGCGTTCGGTTCGTACTCGAGGTTCGTTCCTCGAGCAGGAACGATACGGACCCGAGCACTAGATGGGAGGAGAGGTCACCATGGGCATTGTCCAGCGTTTCGAGCGAAAGCTACAGGGCGCGGTCGGTGACGTATTCGCCCGAGTATTCGGTGGCGGAGTGGTTCCGCAGGAAGTCGAGGCAGCGCTTCAGCAGGAAGCGTCGGACCTGGTCCGTCCGCTCGACGGCGGCCACTACCTCGCGCCGAACAGCTATGTGATCACCATCAACAGTTCCGACCATGACGGACTCGCCGCGGATCACGATCTCACCGTGAAGGCTTTCTCGCGCCACCTCGGTGACTACATTCGTGATCAGGGCTGGCAGACGTACGGGGATGTCGTGGTTCGATTCGAACCTTCGCCCACCTTGCACACCGGTCAGTTCCGGGCCAGTGGTTCGGTCGATCCCGATGTGGGACGATCGTCGACTGCAACCGGAAACGCCTCGGCGGCCGGCCAACGCCCCCCGCGACCGTCAGCCCCACCTAAGTCGACATCAGGAGCCGGCCCCATGACGCAGAACCCAGGCTACGACCCGCAACGCGAACCCGCCGACGGCTCTCGCCCCGATCCGCGCGCCCACAACGGGTATCCGGCTCCCGGCCAAGATCCGCGTTATGCGCAGAGCCGCGACCAGAACGGATACGACGCGCGTCGCAACGGCGCTCCGTATGCGAACGGCGCTGATTCCGAGGCTCCCCCGCAGCAGGGTCAGCCCCGAAGTGATCAGTACAACCAGGGCTACGAACAACAGGCCTACGGCGATCAGGGGTACGACCAGCAAGCGTATTCGGATCAGGGTTACGAGCAGGGTGGTCACGAGCAGGGTGGTCACGAGCAGGGTGGTCACGAGCAGGGTGGTCACGAGCAGGGTGGTCACGAGCAGGGTGGTCACGAGCAGGGTGGTTACGCGCAGGGTGGTTACGCGCAGGGGTACTCGGCTCAGCCGCCACCCGAACAGGCCTATTCCGATCAGCAGGCATACTCGGACCAGCAGGGCTACTCGAACCAGCAAGGCTATGGCCAGCAGGGCTATGGCCAGCAGGGCTACTCGGACCAGCAAGGCCATGGCCAGCAGGCGTACGCCGACCCCGCTTACGGCGAGCAGCAGCAGGCCTACGGGGAGCCCCAGCAGGCATATGGGGACCAGCGCTACGCCGAGCCCGCCCAGCAGCCTGCTTCCTATCAGCAGCCCGCATACGACTATCAGTCCCAGCAGGGCGGCTACCAGTCCCAGCAGGGCGGCTACCAGTCCCAGCAGGGCGGCTACCAGCAAGGTGGGTATCAACAACCCGACTACGGCTATGCCGAGCCCGCCTACAACGATGCTCAGAGTCTGGCCGCGACATTGCAGCTCGAGGACGGTAGCGGCCGCTACTTCCAGCTTCGCGAAGGCCAGAACATCATCGGCCGTGGCCAAGATGCACAGTTCCGGCTCCCGGACACCGGAGTATCGAGGCGACACGTCGAAATCCGTTGGGATGGACGCGTCGCGATGTTGTCTGATCTAGGTTCGACCAACGGCACCACCGTCAACGGCGCATCCGTTCAGGATTGGCAGTTGGCAGACGGCGACGTCGTCCGCGCAGGACACTCCGAAATATTGGTCCGCATCGTTTAGCGCACCCCGCCAGTATGGTGATCGGCACACACAGCTTCTCTCTAGGATGCTGTGTGTGAAAACGTCTGCACGTGGTGCGTGCATGGGGGGAAGGAACCGGCGTGTTTTCCACGCTGGTCGACACAGATGTGGCAAAGGAGGTGGACGGCTGTGCAGGGATTGATTCTGCAGCTGACCCGAGCGGGTTTTCTACTCTTGCTTTGGTTCTTCGTCTGGGCCGTCCTGAGAACCCTACGGAGCGACATATACGCCGCGTCCGGCATGCGTATGCCGGCACGCTATTCCCGGGGCTCGAAGGTTCTGCCCTCGTTCAACAAACAGAAGGTTGCCAAGAATCTAGTGGTAACACAGGGCGGTCTCGCCGGAACTCGCATCTCGCTCGGTACGCAACCGGTTCTCATCGGCCGCGCCGACGACTCGACACTCGTGTTGACCGACGACTACGCGTCGACCAGACATGCACGGATCTCGCCACGCGGGGGTGACTGGTACGTCGAAGATCTCGGTTCGACGAATGGCACCTACCTCGACCGGGCCAAGGTGACCACTGCCGTCCGCGTCCCACTCGGCACTCCGGTGCGCGTGGGCAAAACCGTGATCGAGTTGCGCCCGTGACTCTTGTACTGCGTTATGCGGCCCGCAGTGACCGCGGACTCGTGCGATCGAACAACGAAGACTCCGTCTATGCAGGAGCGCGACTCCTCGCGCTGGCCGACGGGATGGGCGGACACGCCGCGGGCGAGGTCGCTTCGCAGTTGATGATCGCTGCCCTGGCCCACCTCGACGACGACGAGCCCGGGGACGACCTTCTCGGCAAGCTGGAAGCTGCGACCCGCGAGGGCAATGCCTCCATCGCCGATCAGGTCGAAGACGAGCCCGAGCTCGACGGGATGGGCACGACACTCACCGCAATTCTCTTCGCAGGCAAGAAGATCGGCCTCGTTCACATCGGCGATTCGCGGGCATACATGCTTCGCGACACCAAGCTCTCGCAGATCACTCGCGACGACACCTTCGTTCAGTCGCTCGTAGACGAAGGCCGGATCACACCCGAGCAGGCGCACACACACCCACAGCGCTCACTCATCATGCGGGCATTGACCGGCAACGAGATCGAACCGACGCTGACCGTCCGGGAGGTTCGTGCGGGTGATCGGTACCTGCTCTGCTCGGACGGTCTGTCCGACGTGGTGAGCGACGAAACCATCGAGAACACCATGAACGAGGGTGACTGCGCCGAGAGCGCCGATCGCCTCATCGAACTTGCTCTACGAAGCGGTGGACCGGACAACGTCACCGTCGTCGTCGCGGACGTCATCGACCTCGACTACGGCCAGAGTCACCCGATTCTCGGGGGTGCGGCCAGTACCGAGGAAGAAGAGTACTCACCGCCGCTCAACACCGCCGCCGGTCGCGCTGCGGCTATGCGGCCGCCGAGGTCGACACCGAAGCGAATCGTCACTCCCGCACCGGAACCCGAGAAGAAGTCGCACAAGCTCCGCTGGTCGCTGGTCGCGCTCGCGGTCATCGCATTACTGGTCGGTGGTGCCTTCGTGGCCAATGCGGCGATCCGAAACAACTACTACGTCGGCGAAGAGAACAACCGCGTCGCTGTCATGCGTGGAGTACCAGGTTCGATCCTGGGCTACTCGTTTCAGACTGTCCACGACATCGGTTGCCTCGACGCAGACGGCGAGCTCACCTTGCGTGGCCCCGATTCTTCCTCGAGTACGTGTGACGTCTTCGAGGTCGACGACCTGGTCCCCGCTGCTCGGGAACAGGTACGAGCCGGGCTGCCGTCGGGCAAGCTCGACGAGGCGAACGGCCAGATGAAGCAGCTCGCTTCCTCGGACCTGTTGCCGCTGTGTGAGCCGGAGCCTGCAACTCCGGCACCTACGACGACGGCGCCACCGGTGCCGCCGCCACCCGGTGCTCCAGCATTGCCTCCGGTACCTGATGCCCCGCCACCTGCCCTGCCCGAACCAACGGCCACCCCAGCACCGTCAGCACCGCAAATAGCAGGTCAGAACTGTAGGGCCGGTATTTGATGAGCTCCAATTCGTCTGTGGGGGCATCCTTTCCTAGTCCGCCGGAAGGTTTTGCTCCGGCACCCGTTCAGTCGAACCGACGTAACGTCGAGTTGTTGTTGCTCGGGATAGCGGTAGTGATCACCACGATGTCCTTGGTGTTGGTAGAGGCCAGCCAGGAACAAACCATCACCCTCGATCTCGCCAAGTACTCGCTGTCCTATCTGGCGTTGGTGACGGTGGCGCATCTCGCGGTCCGCAGGTTTGCCCCGTACGCGGACCCGTTGCTGCTGCCGATCGTGGCGCTGTTGAACGGTCTCGGCCTCGTGTTGATCCATCGGCTCGATCTCGCCGACCAACAGTCGGCCGCCTACCTGGGTCAGGAGATCCCGTCGCCGGACGCCAATCAGCAGGTGCTGTGGACGACCCTTGCGATCGCCGGATTCATCGCCGTACTGGTCCTGCTGCGGGACTACCGCACGTTGGCGCGCTACAGCTACACCGTCGGTCTGGCAGGTCTCGTGCTGCTCGCCATTCCCGCACTACTTCCGTCGGCGTTCTCCGAGGTCAACGGATCGAAGATCTGGATCAGGCTGCCCGGCTTCAGTCTTCAGCCCGGTGAGTTCGCCAAAATACTGTTGCTGATCTTCTTCGCATCGCTCCTCGTCGCCAAGCGTGAACTGTTCACCACTGCCGGCAAACATTTTCTCGGGATGGACTTTCCCCGTGCGCGCGACCTCGGTCCGATTCTGCTGGTGTGGATCGTTTCGGTCGGCGTCCTCGTGTTCGAGAAGGACCTCGGTACGTCGCTGCTGATCTTCGGCACCGTGCTGGTGATGATCTACATCGCTACCGAACGCGTCGGCTGGCTCATCATCGGTTTCGCGCTGCTGTTGATCGGCTTCCTGTTCGCCTATCAAGTCTTCGGACACGTCAAGATCCGCACCGATACCTGGCTGCATCCGTTCGAGGACTACAACGACACCGGCTATCAGATCGTCCAGTCGATGTTCAGCTTCGCCACTGGCGGCCTCGCGGGAACCGGTCTGGGCAGTGGGCGTCCGTCGCAGGTCCCGTTCGCGAAGACCGACTTCATCATCGCGACGGTCGGCGAGGAGCTCGGACTCATCGGACTCACTGCAGTCCTGGTCCTCTACCTTGTCTTCATCATCCGAGGCCTGCGCACCGCGCTCGCCGTTCGTGACAGCTTCGGCAAACTTCTCGCTGCCGGTCTCGCGTTCACCATCGCCATTCAGTTGTTCGTCGTAGTGGGTGGCGTAACCAAGCTGATCCCGCTCACCGGACTCACCACCCCGTACATGTCGTACGGCGGGTCCTCGCTGCTCGCCAACTATCTACTGCTGGCGTTGTTGATCAAGATCTCCGACGCGGCACGTGAGCCCGCCGTTCCGAACAAGAAGCCTGTGGTGGCGACGCCGATCGCGGAAGCGCCGACCGAAATGGTGAAACGCCCGTGAACACTCCACTTCGACGGGTCTCCATCGCCGTCATGGTCATGGTCGTGGCTCTTCTCGCCAATGCGACCTACTTGCAGGTGATCAAGGCGGACGATCTGCGGACCGATCCGCGTAACTCGCGCGTCCTACTCGACGAGTACTCGCGTCAGCGCGGACAGATTTCGGCAGGGGGCCAGGTCCTTGCCGCATCGCTCGCTACCGACGATCGATACAAATACCTACGCGCCTACCCGTCGAATCCGTCGGCGACGTCGAGCCCGTTGGCGAATGCGCCTGTCACCGGGTTCTACTCGATGCTCTACTCGAGCAGTGGCCTCGAGCGCACCGAAGATCAGGTGCTCAACGGCTCGGACGATCGTTTGTTCGGTCGTCGCCTCTTCGATCTGATTTCCGGACGCGACCCGCGCGGGGGCAACGTGGTGACCACCATCGATCCTGTCGTACAACAGGTTGCATACGACCAGCTCACGTCCAAGGGCTACACCGGATCCGTCGTCGCGATCGAGCCCTCGACCGGCAAGGTCCTGGCGATGGCGAGTACACCGAGCTACGACCCCAATTCGTTGGCGAGTCACGACGGTCAACAGACCGCCGAGGCGTGGGATGCACTCAACGCCGATCCCGACAAGCCGTTGCTGAATCGCGCGATATCGGCGACCTACCCGCCGGGATCGACCTTCAAGGTCCTCGACACGGCAGCGGCCCTCGAAAACGGTGTCACACCTGACGATCAGCTGACGGCGGCGTCGAACATCACCCTTCCCGGCACTCAGACCACCCTCGAAAACTACAACGGCAGTACGTGCGGTGGCGGGGCAACGGCGTCGCTACGTGAGGCGTTCGCTCGATCCTGCAACACCGCCTTCGTCGAGCTCGGCATCAAGACCGGTGCCGATGCGCTTCGAGATACCGCGAGCGCGTTCGGTATCGGGGAAGATACGACGTCGTTGCAGCTGCCCGTGGCCGACAGCACGATCGGATCCATCCCCGATGACGCTGCGCTGGGCCAGACGAGCATCGGTCAGCGAGATGTTGCGCTGACGCCGCTACAGAATGCCGTGATCGCAGCAACAGTGGCGAACAACGGAGTTCGGATGGCGCCGCATTTGGTCAGTCAGCTGCAGGCACCGGATCTGTCGGACCTCTCGACCACCAAGCCACAATCGGAAGGCCAGGCCATCAGCACGGAGGTCGCTTCGACTCTGACCGATTTGATGATCGGCGCCGAGAACAATGCCGGGTCGCAGGGCAAGATCCCCGGCGTGCAAATCGCGTCGAAGACCGGCACTGCCGAACACGGGACCGATCCTCGGAACACACCACCGCACGCGTGGTACATCGCTTTCGCGCCGGCCGAGGCACCGAAGATTGCCATCGCCGTACTCGTCGAGGACGGTGGCGACCGCGCACTCGCAGCGACCGGTGGTTCGGTGGCTGCACCGATCGGTCGCGCGGTCATCGCTGCCGGATTGCAGGGGAGGTGAGAAGCAGATGCCACTGAAAAACGGTGCCGTGATCGCACAGCGTTATCGGCTTCTAAGGCTCATCGCCACCGGCGGTATGGGCCAGGTATGGGAGGCGACGGACAATCGTCTCGACCGCAACGTTGCCGTCAAGGTCCTCAAAGCCGAGTTCTCCGAGGATCCGGAGTTCTTGCAGCGCTTTCGTTTCGAAGCGCGCACGACGGCTCAACTCAATCATCCCGGTATCGCCGGGATCTACGACTACGGCGAGACGCGCGACGAATCAGGTGAATCGCTGGCGTATCTCGTCATGGAACTCGTCAACGGTGAGCCGCTCAACGCTGTGCTCGGGCGGATCGGGAAGTTGCCGCTCGGGCATGCCCTCGACATGCTGGAGCAGACCGGTCGATCGCTTCAGGTCGCGCACTCGGCAGGCGTTGTTCACCGCGATGTGAAACCGGGCAACATTCTGATCACCCCTGCGGGACAGGTGAAGATCACCGATTTCGGGATCGCGAAAGCTGTCGACGCATCACCGGTCACCAGGACCGGCATGGTCATGGGCACCGCCCAGTACATTGCTCCCGAACAGGCTCTCGGCGACGAAGCCACCTCGGCCAGCGACGTCTACTCACTCGGTGTCGTCGGCTACGAGGTGCTCTCGGGTACGCGGCCGTTCCTGGGCGACGGTGCACTCACCGTCGCGATGAAGCATGTCCGCGAGATGCCCGCCCCGTTGCCCGCCGACCTGCCGCCGTCCGTTCGTGAGCTCATCGAGATCACGATGGCCAAGGATCCTGCCGCCCGGTACGCGAACGGCGGTGAGTTCGCGGACGCTGTTGCCGCAGTGCGTGCCGGCCGACGACCTCCAGCTCCCGGTAACGGTCGGGGTCCTGGTACCGGCCGAGTTCTGATGCCCGGTGTCGTGGGTGCTGCCGGCACCAATCCCGACAGCACCCAGATGATGCCGACGTCGCAGAACCAATACACCGGGCCGACTACGGGCACTGCGGTTCCCGCGACGTCGGAACCCACGGGGATGACCTCTGCCCAGAAGGCCCTCGCGTGGGGTGGCGCCGGCCTCCTGGTGCTGGCAATCATCATCGGTGGCTACGTGCTGCTGACGGGAGGCCAGGGATCACCGGCGCCGTTCACGCCGCCGACGTCGAAGCCTGCCCCGGCCACGACCACCACGACAACCACAGAACCGACCACCACGGAACCGACCACCACCAGGGAAACCACCACCACAACCACACCGCCGCCCACGACCACCACGACGGAACCGCCGACCACGACCACCGCACCGCCGACGACAACGACGAAGGCCCCAGCGACGACGACGAGCGCTGGGTTCACCTTGCCGCAGTTGACTCTTCCGTCGCTGCCCGGCGCCGGTGACGAAGAAGATTCCGGTGACACAGAACCCGGCGGCGCCTCCAAACCTCAACTCGGACCTGATCGACAAGGACAACCATGACGACTCCCCGCAATCTCTCCTCCCGCTACGAGTTGGGTGAGATTCTCGGCTTCGGTGGCATGTCCGAGGTCCACCTTGCGCGCGACAGTCGGCTCGACCGTGATGTGGCCATCAAGGTGCTGCGAGCAGATCTCGCTCGCGATCCCACGTTCTATCTTCGGTTCCGACGCGAGGCTCAGAACGCCGCAGCTCTCAACCATCCGGCGATCGTGGCGGTCTACGACACCGGTGAGGCCGAGACCGAAGCCGGTCCGCTGCCGTTCATCGTCATGGAGTACGTCGACGGCAATACTTTGCGTGACATCGTCCGCGCCGACGGTCCGATGGCACCGCGCCACGCGATGGAGGTCATCGCCGACGTCTGTGCGGCTCTCGACTTCAGTCATCGCAACGGAATCGTGCATCGCGACGTCAAACCAGCGAACGTCATGATCAACAACGCCGGTGCAGTCAAAGTGATGGACTTCGGTATCGCCCGCGCGATTGCCGACAGCGCGAGTCCGATGACGCAGACCGCCGCAGTGATCGGCACAGCTCAATACCTGTCCCCCGAACAGGCCAGAGGCGAGCAGGTGGACGCCCGCTCGGACGTGTATTCGCTCGGTTGCGTCCTGTTCGAGGTCCTGACCGGTGAGCCCCCGTTCAAGGGGGACTCGCCCGTGGCCGTCGCATATCAGCATGTGCGGGAAGATCCGCAACTACCGTCCTCGGTCAATTCTGCGATCCCGCGGGAACTCGACTCGATCATTCTCAAGGCCATGGCCAAAAACCCGGCCAACCGCTACCAGTCGGCCGCGGACATGCGCACCGATTTGGTGCGAGTGCTCGGCGGGCAGCGCCCCTCGGCGCCCACCGTCATGAACGACGAGGACCGCACCACGATCCTCGGTTCGATGGATTCGCGGGAGCCGCAGTACCGATCGGGTGACGCCGACCAGCCGGTCGAGCAGACCCCGGCCACGCGCGGTGAAGACAACACCTCGAAGCGGCGAGGACTGCGGATAGCAGTGATCGCACTGGCCGCGGTAGTCGTGGTCGGCATCATCACCGCGTTTCTGTTGTCACTCGGCGGCGACTCCTCACCGGATCGAGTCGCCATCCCCACCGTCGCAAATCTGACGACCGCAGAGGCGACCTCTGCGCTTGCAGACCTCGGACTTCGTGTCCAGACCCGCGAGAAGCCCGATCCCACGATCGCCGCGGGCAGAGTCATCGCGTCGCAGCCGCCCGGTGGAACGCAGGTCGATTCGCCGAGCACGGTCGACCTCGATGTCTCGACCGGTCCGGAGCAGGTGCAGGTTCCGGCGTTGGCCGGCAAGACTGCTCAGCAGGCAACTCAGGCGTTGTCCGCGATCGGTCTCGAACTCGACACTTCCGTGGCACGGGCGGCTTCGACACCGGAGAATCTCGACAAGGTGGTCGAACAGAATCCGTCGACCGGTGTCGGGATCACCGTCGGCTCGGCCGTCAAGATCACGTTGGGCAGTGGCCCGTCGCAGATCCGTGTTCCCGATGTCACCGGCCAGCAGGTCGACGTTGCGCGTCCCAACATCGAGGCTGCCGGCTTCAAGGTGCAGATCGAGAACATCGACTCGGGTCAGACCGTGGGTGAGGTCGTCTCGACGAGCCCGGCGGGTGGATCGAACGCCACCGAGGGTGACACCGTCACACTGCGCGTCTCGAACGGTGACAAGATCCCCATGCCCGATCTGGTGGGGATGACGCCTGCGCAAGCGCTCTCGGCACTCGAAGCAGCCGGGTGGACGGGTACGTCGGCCAACATCACCTCGACTCCGTCGAATCAGCTGGACCCAACCCTGGTGGGGCGGATCGTCAATCAGGCCGAACCCGCCGGATCGGAAATCACCAAGTCCCAGTCGCTCAACGTGAACGTAGGGACGCTGGGAATTCCGCCCCGGTAAGTGGTACGCCGCGTCAGGTGAACGCGAGTGCGACCTGCGCCTCGAGTTCGACCACGAGGCGCTCGTCCTGCTCGAGTCCGCAGACGGACAGCCAGTTGGACAGCATCCGGTGCCCACCCTGAGTGAGAATCGACTCCGGATGGAACTGGACGCCGTGTATCGGCAACGTCCGATGGCGCATGCTCATCACGAGGCCGGAGTCGGTGCGCCCGGTCACCTCGAGCTCATCGGGAATGGTGTCCTCGACGACGGTCAGCGAGTGGTATCGAGTAGCGGTGAACGGCTCGGGTAGTCCCTCGAGGACGCCGACGCCCGTGTGATGGATGTTGCTGGTCTTTCCGTGCAGTAATTCGGGCGCGCGGTCGACGGTCGCACCGAAAGACGCACCGATGGCCTGGTGCCCCAGACACACCCCGAGTAGTGGCGTACCGGACGCCGCGGCTGCGGTCACGAGATCCATCGTGGCTCCCGCTCGGTGCGGTGTTCCCGGCCCTGGGCTGAGCAGAATGCCGTCGAAGTCTGCAACGACGGCGGCCCGGTCGGTCAACCTGTCGTCGTCGTTACGCCAGACGGTCGCGTCGACTCCGAGTTGGCCCAGGTATTGGACGAGGTTGAAAACGAAGCTGTCGTAGTTGTCGACGACCAGAATGCGCATGGGGCAAGGATAGGTGAGCGCGGCAAGCACGAATCGCCCCGATGTCCTTTGCGACGGTGTGGCGGACTTCTGCCGAGGCGCTCACCGCGCAGGCTGGGCGAATCCGATCCGTATCGGCCCGGTGTAGCCGGGCACGGTCAGGGCGTCGGAACGTGTTTTTTCGAAACCGAGCCCGTACCGAAGCGCATACTGCCGAAAGACCCGAACACCTGGATTGTTGGCGAGCGCAGCAGAGAGTCGCTCAGGGTCTCCCAAGGCCGTCACCACGTAGGGCGGACTGTACGTGCGCCCGCCCAGCAGAAGAGTGTTACCGATGCAGCGCGGCGCGACCTGGCTCGTGATCCGTTGGTCCTGCATGGCCATTGCCGACGCGCCGCCGGTCCACAGTGCATTGAGCACACTTTGCACATCCTGTTGATGCACGACAAGGTCGTCCGGCGACGCATCCGATGCGTACCGCCCGTCCGGGCCACGGGCTGCGTCGGTCAACGCCACAACCACCCCTGGCCCCGATGCCGGCGCGACCCCCGCCTGGGCGGCGAGCGGATCGGCCGCCGCCAGCGCACGTCCCACTTCGACGTCGGAGGAACCCGCGGTGCGCTGCAGGTCGTCGACCTGCCGGGCCAGGTCGTTTCTGATCGACTCGGCGTCGTCACTGCTGCTTTGGGCCGCTCCGACCAAATCCGACAACCTGGTGGTGTCGCTTCGCCGTATTTCGTCGCCTTGAGATACGACCCTGGTGGTCGCCAGGAGTACCCCGACGACAAGGCACACGACGAGGACCAGGATCTGCCAGCCACGCGCCGCGACGCGCTCTCTGGTGGTCGATTCCTCGATCATGGTTTTCATCCGATGCTCTCTCTTGACATTGCGCTGAGCTAGCGTGTGTGGGCATATGGTGACCGGTTCGAAAAAGCCGGGCCTGTGGATAACATCGCCGGGCAAAGCAGTGTTGGGGCAGTAACAGTGCGAAACTCTACTAGCGAGGACGCTACCTGCTGCGGTTGTCCACAACCGTTATCCACAGGTCGACGGGTCGTGTACCGGTAAGTCGTCTGTACGAGCGTCAGCACACTACGAAGGGTTGAACATGCCGAAATCGAAGGTTCGGAAGAAGAAGGATTACACCGTCGCACCCGGCACCAAATCTGCTGGAGGGCTGAAGGCTGGGCCGTCGAGCCCTCTTTTCGTGGCGGTAATGCTCGGGTTCATGCTGGTAGGGCTGCTATGGCTCATCGTGTACTACTTGGCTGCCGACAGTATCTCGTGGATGAACAACCTCGGTGCGTGGAACTTTCTGATCGGTTTCGGCTTCATGGTTGTCGGCCTCGTCATGACCATGAAGTGGCGATGAACAGGTCCCGTCGACGGCTAGTTACACGCGTGTCATTCATCCCCAATGTGGATAAAGCCTGTGGATAACTTTTCGGAGTCTCCACAGCCTGTGGATAGATTGAGCTGGGCGACGCCTCTTTCGGCCGTTATCGCCATGGGCTTGGGCGGATTCGCACTGTTGGGAGCGGCATTGTTGACCGGTACCGACGCCACGGGCCGTCTTCTCATCTCGATTGCGGCTATCGGCCTGTGGACGATCGCGGGGCTCGCTGCCCTGCAGCGGCCGAGGCTGGCGATCGTCGACGGCTCACTGTCGATGAAGCGCCTGTCGGGAGTGCAGAGATACGCCCCGAGCGAGATCGTGCGAATCAAGCTCGCTCGATATCCCCGACTCGGGCGGCGAGTGCCGATGATCGAAATCGATGTCCACCGCGCGGGCGACACCGAGGATCGGCTGATCATCTTCGGTCGCTGGGATCTCGGAACCAGCCCGGAGACCGTGTTCGAGCAGCTCGAGCGACACGGGTTCGTACCCGCGGGCTGACGAGCCGGGCGGTTGTTCCGACGGTGCTGGAGGGGTTTTTACAGACCCATCATCGAGCGAAGCGACAGCACGCGAACTGCGATGACTGCGACGCATACGGCTGCGACGGCACCGACGGAGATCCACCCGATGTTCGGTGTCCGCAGTCGGCTGGGCAGAAACACGATGCCGGCGGTCGCGGCGGCACCGGCGACGAGGCCACCCATGTGTCCCCAGAGCGAAATTCCGGGGATCGAGATACTGATGAAGATATTGAGGCCGATCACCACAAGAATCGGCGTAGGGCTGCGGCGAAGCTTCAGCAGAATGACCGCTTGCGCACCCAACAGTCCGAAGATCGCGCCCGAAGCTCCTGCGGTGACGGTGAGCGGGGCTTCGAGGACCATGACCGAGGCACTGCCGCCCAGTAGCGAGACGAAGTAGACCGCAAGGTATCGGCTTCGACCGAGAATCATTTCGACATCGCGGCCGATGATGTACAACGCGAACATGTTGACGAGTAGGTGGATCGGCCCGATATGCAGGAATCCGCTGCCGATGAGGCGCTCGACGTCACCGGTGGCGACCGCGGGTGGAATCAGCGCCCAGGCATTGAACAGCGGCGACGCGTCGGTATTGCCCATCACATCGCGGGATTGCATCGCCGTCACCGCGAAGACGAGGACGTTGAGGGCCATGAGGATGTATGTGACGAGTCCGTACGTCGATCCCGCCCGAGCACCGGCGACGGTACGGATCGGCCGGACCGAAGCGTTGGCGTCACGCACGCAGTCGACGCAATGTTGACCGACTGCTGCAGGGCGTAGACATTCGGCGCACGCAGGGCGTCCGCATCGCGAGCACGCCAGTCCGGTCGCTCGATCGGGATGCCGGACACACCTCGACTGGGGTGGGGTTGGCTGATCGCCGGGCGCGCCACCCCAGCCGGGGTCGGTCATGGTGTAGTTCCTCTACAGTGAATTTTTTCCAGCACCCGAATTGGTGATGTGAACGTTTTCAGGAGAGAGCGATCACGCAAGGGTGATGCTGTTGATGACGACATCCTCGACGGGACGGTCGCCGCGGCCGACAGCAGTTCCGGAGACGGAATCGACTACCTTCTTCGACGCCTCGTCCGTCACCTCACCGAAGATGGAGTGCTTGCGGTTCAGGTGCGGGGTCTTGCCGGTGGTGATGAAGAACTGCGATCCGTTGGTTCCCGGACCTGCGTTGGCCATGGCCAGCAGGTAGGGGCGGTCGAACGAGAGCTCGGGGTGGAATTCGTCGCCGAACTTGTAGCCCGGTCCACCCGAACCCGTTCCGGTCGGGTCTCCGCCCTGGATCATGAAGCCGTCGATGACGCGGTGGAAGACGGCGCCGTCGTAGAACGGTCCGGTTTTTCCGCCGGACGCGTTCGTCGAGGTGTAGTCCTTCGATCCGTCCGCGAGCCCGACGAAATTCTCGACCGTCTTCGGCGCATGGTTGCCGAAAAGGTCGATGATGATGTCGCCGTGGTTGGTGTGCAACGTGGCAGTGGAGGTCTTGTTTGGTGAAGTCACCCCTCCATCGTGCCATTGACGCGCCACCGGGCGGTCGGCAACGGTCCTTCGAAGTGTTCATTCCAGGCCCTACGCCTGCATATGGAACAGTGAGGGCATGACGAGCACATCGAAATCCGGCCGGATTCGTGCAATTGCGACGACTACCGGTGGCTCTGCCATGCAAGCTGCGAAAGTTTTCGGTGGCGGTGCAGCGGGCGTCGGACTCCAGCTCTCTACCCGGGGACTGAAGCTTGCCCGACGCGAAATTGCCCGACGCAAGAAGAGCGGTCCCGTTCGACGGAAGGCCGAGCCTCGCCTCTCATCTCGTACGAAGCGGATTTTGATCTTCGGGGCGCTGTTCGGGACAGTCGCCGGCGTCACAGTTTTCGCCACTCGACGTCGCAACACTTTCCAGCCTCCCGCTGACGCGCCGCCCAGTCTTGCCGACTACGACTCAGAGCTATCCCCCGCTGCGAACGGGCAGCCCGACCCCCTAGAGCACCCCTAGCCGCGATCGTCGGGCGCTGCCGGTCAGCCTGCGGCAATTTCGGAGGCGCATCCGGCAACGACCAGCGCGCTGTTGTGCTGCGCGGTGGTGCTCTCGGCGAAATACCCTCCATGCCCCACGGCTGGTAGGTATCCCGAGCCTTCGGTAGGGAGCTTTTCCGTGCCTTCGAGTCGGCTCGGATCGGTGCCGAATACCCCGAGGTCCGCCACCCTGTCGTCGGATGCTTCACCGACGAATATGTGACCTGGCGGTACGGACAACTCGGCGACAGTCCCGGTTCCCAATCCTGGCGACCCGACAACGACCAGATCGTCGACGCCCGTGTCGTCGGCACCGCGGACCCCATACGCGGCGGTGAGCGAACCGTAGGAATGACCTAGCAAAGACAAATGAGGGTCCTCGGCACGCGCTGCATCGAGTCCGTCGAGAAATGTCGACAACCGCTCTCCGCCCGCGATCGCCGCGGAGCCCGAGACGACGGAACGGTCCGGGTTCAACAGGTTCCATCCGAGGTGTGGAGCCTGGTAGTTCATCCATGTCACGCACGCGGCGGTCTCCGGCGGATCCTTTGGAAGTAGTTGCTCGACAGTCGTTTTCAATGAGTCCATGTCTTCGTCGTATCGCCGCAAGTCCCCTTGGACATCCGAGTCGAGGCCGGGCACGAACACCGCCACATGGGTAGCGGTGTCGACATTACCCACCGCGATCGCAGCCAGGGTGTCCTCGCCACTCCGATTGTCCAGGACCAGCAGTTGGCGATCACCCTGGTCGAGTGTGGCCGTGATCGCATCGAGCGCGGCCAAACGTTTGCGTGTCTGTGCCAACCCCGCATCGGCGTTGTCCAATATTCCACCGAAGATGTTGTGGTTCAATCGATTCTGAAGATCGGTGGCAACTTTCTCGAGGCGGGTTCTTTCGCTGACGAGCATCCGACGGTTGGCAGAATCCCGGACCACCGCCGGAAATCCGTCCACGTTTCCGATCAGATCGGGTCGATCGACCAGTAGTCGGGTCCTGTCCGCCATCGTGAGCGAATCCCAAAATGCCGCGTTTGCGGGCGCACTCTTTCTAGTCGGTACTGCTGGCTCGGCCGGTGCTGCGTCCAGCCCTCGTGCAGCAGCGGGGACCGTGGAGACGTCCGCTCCAGTCGCCGATAGAGAATCGGCCAGGGTCGCGACTCCCTCCATGTCGAGGTATTGCGCACGCGTCAGAAGTTCGGTAGCTCTGTCCCGCAGGTCGCGTATTCGCCTGAGCCGATCACGACCGAGGCCCCATGCATCTTCGGACGCGCTGGAGTACAGCGGCATTCGATCGACAACTCCGCCGTCGTCGGTAATGTCGGCACCGCTTTCACGGGCTTCGCGGTCGCAGTCGAGAACCGAAGCCACGAGCGGGTACATCGCATACGCAAGATCCTCGACACAGGTTCCGATCGACGTCAACTGATCGGAGGCGCGAACATATCCGCCACGAAGGCTGTGAATCTCCGCGCGCGCCGCGTCTGCAGCCGCACCTGTCCACTCGAGGCTTTCGGACAATCGCTCGAGCGCCTCCATATCCTCCGTCAGCACGACCGACGTGTCGACCAGCGAGTGGGCAAGCAGCCCGATCTTCTCCGGGTCCCACCGGCGAATGTCACTCCAGGTAACCATGCACACATCCCCCGTCGACTGCCCGATCGTCGTCCGGTAGGTCGACGTGAGAACACAGTCAACACTTTTTCCAGTTCGCGCGGCAAAATCTATCCACAGGCTGTGGATGAACCTGGGGGGCGGTGCGTCAGCGCTGTATTCTCCACTCCGGTTCGCCGGCGGACTCGGGTTCCGCAGCGCCAGGCTGCGTGTGCGCTACCGGTCTGCTGCGCTTGGCGCGATACAGATCGGCGTCGGCCGCACGGTAAATCTCCGCCCAGCGACACGTAGCAGGCATGCAGACCAGTCCGACACTCCACTCGGCACGATGTGCACGGCGCAGCCGCTCGATGATGTGCCACGCCTCTGCCTCGTGCACGCCCGGCATGAACAGGACGAACTCGTCGCCCCCGAGTCGGCCGAGCACGTCCCGACGCGTGAGCTCGGCTTTCCACGCCTTCGACAGGCGTGAGAGCAACACGTCACCGGCGATATGCCCGTATTCATCGTTGATCTGCTTGAAGTTGTCCAGATCGAGCACAGCCACGCTGACCGACAGACCGCGAGCAGCGCAGGCCGGGAGCATCTTGTCCACCTTGGATTCGAATCCGAAGCGGTTGAGAAGCCCCGTCAGAACGTCGTGTGTAGCCGAATAGCGCATACGGCGGGCGAAGGTACCGAATACTTCGGTGGAGCCGACTACGCCGAGCGCAATGAGGATGTATGCGATGAACGGCGAGTCGTACGGCGCCACAGAGGTACCCGCTACCGTCGAAAGCGCCACGAACGCCGCCCATAGGCCCGCGTTACGCTCGGACCAGAACGCTCCGACATGCATCCCCAGGAACATCGCGGACTGCACACTCACCAGAAGGGTCGGCAGGGCGGTACTGACTGACGACGTCAACGCCAGAGCGAGGGTCGCCATGAATGTGACACTGCCGATGGTGCGCTTCGGGCTCGGCTGCTTCGATCTCACAAGCACTACCGCGGATGCAATACCAAGAGCCGTCGACGCGAGAACTGCGAGCCGACCCACTACCCCCAGTTGGCCCCACGATGCGCTTCCGCCAGCGAGGGAAAGGAGCGTCGTTCCCACGACGAAAACCAGCAGTGTGAGGGCCGCTTCATCGAGCTCGAGTCTTCTCACGCGCGATTGGCCCCGCACGAGTACACGCGGAGGCGTCCCAAATGCCTGCTCCGTCGACTTCGATTCGGCATGGCCCACCTCCCATGGTCGCGTCGTGTGAAACGTAGGCAGACGCGCTCTACGTGCCGGACCCTAACACTTACCGACGACACTCGAACCGGTAGAGCAGTCGGGGAGAAAGTACTTCCGAGATCGGTCTGTCGGGGGACCAGTTCGGGGGGATCAGTTCGAATATCCACCATGTCCGCGCAGACAGAAGATGACGCAGACAAAAAGATGACGCCCAGCTGGTGCTGGGCGTCATCTTGTATCTTCGTGAAACTGTGGAGCCTAGGAGATTCGAACTCCTGACATCTGCCTTGCAAAGGCAGCGCTCTACCAACTGAGCTAAGGCCCCGGGTCTATCCGGCGAGCGAACAACACGTTACATGTTCACTTACCTTGTGCAACAACCGGTCTCTGACAACCGGTCTCACCTCACCATCGGACGTTCAGGCAGTTGTGACTTCGTGCCAGACACCGTCTCCGCTACGCACTGCGCGCAGCTTCGTCACTGTCAGAATCACTGTCACAACCGCACTGGCGAGGAGGAGAATCTTCACGAATCTCATCCTCTTCGCCTTCCGGTTGTGGGCCTAGGAGGACTTGAACCTCCGACCTCTTCCTTATCAGGGAAGCGCTCTAACCGCCTGAGCTATAGGCCCTCGAACCTCGGTCACAGGGACCATTGATCCGAAGAAATTGTTCTCCTCGAACCGAGGAGTGAGGTTACCGCATCGAGCCGCTGTAAACCAAAACGGCTCGATGCGGTGACCTTCCGACGCTGTGTCAGTCCCGATCCGCGAGCGTCACTTCGACGCCCCCGACCAGGTCGGACGACAAGTTGTAGATGAACGATCCGATCGTCGTCAGTGCAGTGAACAACAGCACATTGAGGATTCCGATGACAGCTGCGTAGCCGAATACCTGACCTGCACTCACCAGTCCGCCACCGCCGTCCTCGTTGACGATTTCGGTGAAGGCGCTGTTCAGTCGGTCCCACACACCCATACCGTCCAGAACGGCGTACAGAAGCCCGACTGCCACCATCCAGACGAAGAACAAAGACACCGCGATAACCAGCGAGATCTTCAGGGTCGACCACGGATCGATCTTCCGGATCTGAATCGTGGCGCGCAGCGGCTCACCCTCTGCCCGCGCAGCAATCGCCACCGGGGCAGGAGCCTTCTGTGCCTCGCTACTGGGCGCGGGATGTCGAACCGACGACAAGTCCGGCATGTCCTTCGCCAGATCCTTGCGTTCGATATGACGAGTCGGACCGTCGATGACCGCGGCCTTCGACTTGGCGTCTTCCCGCCGCTGAGCTTTCGCCCCCTGACTTTCGCCATGAGCTTGCGTGGTGGGAGTGACTGGTCCATCCGCAGGTGATCCGGCCGGCAACGCGCCAGTTCGAGTCGACAAATTGGTCTGTGGCTGGTTCTGCCCACGACTCGCTGTCTAGAGCTGACCCTGACCCTGACCCTGACCACGTTGCCACGGTGGCGCTCCCTGCGCAGATCTGTTGGACCCCGCACCATCCGGCGCACCTGCCGAATCGGTGCGCTCTTTCGGCATAGCAGTCGTCGGAGGTTGCTGACCTGCAGCCCTCGGTGGATCGAGTGGAGCCGACGCCGATCCCGACGCCGCAGCAGGTGTCGCCGCCGAAAGGTTCTCACGCGGACGCTCGGCCACGCCTTTCACCGAAGGTGCTGCCTGCGTCGGCGGTGGCTCCGCCGCGGTCGGTCGGTCGGTCGGCTGCACCCCGACCGGAGGCTTCACCACCGGTGACGGCTGGGCCCCCGGTGAAGACTGGGCCCCAGGTGCCTTCTGCGGCCGCTGTGAGGTGGGCTGCTGGGCATGCTGTTCGGCCGTGGCTGGAGCTGCCGAGTCGGTTCGTCGAGTAGGCGCAGCAGCACCGGTGCCCGGTCGTTGAACGGGAACTCCCTGCTGTGGCGGTCCCTGCTGTGGAGCGCTCTGAGGCGGGGGCCCTTGTGGTGGGCGGCCTGGGGCCTGCGTCTGTGGTCCCTGGGTCTGCGGTCCCTGCGTCGGCCGTGTGGGAGGACGTGCACCGCTCTGCGGCGGCGGTCCTGCCGCGGCAGGCCTCGATGGTGCCTGCTGCGGAGGGGTACGCCCGGGCTCCGGGGCGGAAGGAGGCCGTGCGGCCGGTTGCGGTCGCGCTGGCTGTCGCGCAGCAGCGTCGCCTTGTTCGCCCTGCGGGGCCGGCCTGCTACCGGGCCTGTTGGGAGTACTCACTACGACTCCTTCGGTGCATCTTCTTCGGTGCCCTCAGCGCCCAACTCGGGCTCATCGGCATTGCGGGCAATAGCGAGCAGTGTGTCGCCTTCACCGAGATTCATCAACCGAACGCCCTTCGTCTGTCGGCCTGCTTTCCGAACCTGCTTTGCCGCGGTACGGATGACGCCGCCCCCGGATGTGATGGCATACAGCTCGTCGTCATCGTCGACGATAAGAGCCCCCACCAGCGTGCCACGCTTCGGATCGTACTGAATCGTCAGCACGCCCTTTCCGCCTCGGCCCTGCTGCGGGTAGTCCTCCATCGCAGTGCGCTTCGAGTAGCCACCCGAAGTTGCCACCAAAAGGTACTTACCTTCACGGACGACATTGAGGGACAGTAGCCGATCTTCACCGTTGAATCGCATGCCCTGCACACCGGACGTGGCACGACCCATCGGACGCAACACTTCGTCCGTTGCCGAGAACCGGATGGACTGGCCCTGCGCGGAGACGAGAAGCAGATCGTCGTCCGAGGACGCCAACACTGCGCCGACCAGTTCGTCCTCACCGCGGAGGTTGACCGCCACGATGCCGCCGCTTCGGTTGGAGTCGAAGTCGGTGAGCTTGGACTTCTTGACCAGACCGCCCTTGGTTGCGAGAACCAGGTAGGGCGCATCCTCGTAGGTCTGGATCTGAATGACCTGAGCTATCCGCTCGTCCGGCTGGAACGCAAGCAGGTTGGCAACGTGCTGACCACGCGCGGTGCGGTTGGCTTCCGGCAGCTCGTATGCTTTCGCGCGGTAGACGCGCCCCTTGGTGGTGAAAAATAGAATCCAGTCGTGCGTCGAGCAGACGAAGAACTTGCTGACGATGTCGTCCTGTTTCAGTCCCGCACCCTGAACGCCCTTGCCGCCGCGTTTCTGCGAACGGTAGAGATCGGTCCTGGTCCGTTTCGCGTAACCGGTCTCGGTGATGGTGACCACGACGTTCTCACGTGCGATCAGATCCTCATCGTTGACGTCACCGTCGGAAGCGATGATCCGGGTGCGCCGGTCGTCGCCGAACTTCTCGACGATCTCGGCGAGTTCGTCGCGCACGATCTGGCGTTGACGCTCGGGCTTGGCAAGGATGTCCTCGAGCTCGGCGATCTCGATTTCGATCTCTGCCAACTCGTCGATGATCTTCTGACGCTCGAGGGCAGCAAGCCGCCGAAGCTGCATCGCGAGGATCGCGTCGGCCTGAATCGTGTCGACCTCGAGCAAGTCGATGAGGCCCGTGCGGGCGGAATCGACGTCGGGAGAGCGGCGGATCAAAGCAATGACCTCGTCGAGCGCATCGAGCGCTTTGACCAGTCCACGCAGAATATGAGCGCGCTCCTCGGCTTTACGCAGCCGGTATCGCGTGCGGCGGACGATCACTTCGAGCTGATGGGTCACGTAGTAGCGAATCATCTGGTCGAGCCGCAAGGTACGCGGGACGCCATCGACGATCGAGAGCATGTTGGCGCCGAAGCTCGTCTGTAGCTGGGAGTGCTTGTAGAGGTTGTTCAGCACCACCTTCGCGACGGCATCGCGCTTGATGGTCACGACGATGCGAAGACCGACGCGGTCCGAGGACTCGTCGTCGATCTTCGAGATGCCACCGAGCTTGCCGTCACGCACCTGCTCGGCAATCGAGGTGATCATGTTGTCCGGGTTGACCTGAAAGGGCAGCTCGGTGATCACGATCGTCGCGCGACCGTTGGAATCTTCTTCTATCTCGACGACGCCGCGCATCCGGATGGATCCGCGGCCGGTGGAGTAAGCATCCTGGATGCCCTGGCCACCGACGATGAGTCCGTGTGTCGGGAAGTCAGGGCCCTTGACGCGTTCCATGCACGCGGCCAAGGTGGCTTCCTCGTCCGCCTCGAAATTGTCGAGGGCCCAGAACACGGCTTCACTGAGCTCACGCAGGTTGTGCGGCGGAATGTTGGTGGCCATACCGACGGCGATTCCGTTGGACCCGTTCATCAACAAGTTGGGCACCCGCGACGGAAGTACCGTCGGCTCTTGGGTTTTGCCGTCGTAGTTGGGAATGAAGTTGACGGTTTCCTCGTCGATGTCGCGCAGCATCTCCATTGCGAGCGGAGTCAGACGTGCCTCGGTGTAACGCATCGCGGCAGCACCGTCGTTGCCGCGTGATCCGAAGTTGCCCTGGCCGTCGACCAATGGGTATCGCATCGACCACGGCTGTGCCAGACGGACCAAAGCGTCGTAGATCGAGCTGTCGCCGTGCGGATGGTAGTTACCCATCGTTTCGGCAACGGGGCGCGCGGATTTGACGTAACTGCGGTCAGGGCGGAAACCCGAGTCGTACATGGCGTAGAGCACGCGGCGGTGCACCGGCTTCAAACCGTCTCTGACCTCGGGTAGCGCGCGGCCGACGATGACGCTCATGGCGTAGTCGATGTAGCTACGCTGCATTTCCTCTTGAATGTCGACCGGATCGATCCGGTCTCCACCCTCGGCGTTGGTGGTCGAACCGGGAGGCGGTCCTACTGGTGGTTCGGTGATATCGGACATAAGCGTTTTCTCCTAGAGAAAGTCACCGTAGGTCGACACGAAACAGTGGCGGGCCGACCTACGGACATCAACTAAACGTCAAGAAAGCGAACATCTTTGGCGTTGCGGGCGATGAAACTGCGACGAGCGGGCACGTCCTCGCCCATCAATACGCTGAAGAGTTCGTCTGCCGCTGCAGCGTCGTCGAGAGTGATCAAACGCAAGACGCGCACCGACGGATCCATCGTCGTTTCCCACAGTTCCTTCGGATTCATCTCACCGAGACCTTTGTAGCGCTGCACACCGTCCTCGACGTTGATCTTGCGCTTGTTGGCCATACCTGCTTCGAGCAAGCCGTCTCGCTCAGAGTCGGAGTAGGCAAAATCGGGTTCGCCGCGACTCCACTTGAGCTTGTACAGCGGCGGCATCGCGAGGTAGACGTGGCCATGTTCGATCAAGGGCCGCATGAAGCGGAACAGCAACGTCATCAGTAGCGTGGAGATGTGCTGACCGTCGACGTCGGCGTCGGCCATCAGCACGATCTTGTGGTAACGCAGCTTGGTGATGTCGAACTCGTCGTGAATGCCGGTGCCGAAGGCGGTGATGATCGCCTGGACTTCGTTGTTCTTGAGTACGCGGTCGATGCGGGCTTTCTCGACGTTGATGATCTTTCCGCGAAGCGGCAGGATCGCCTGGAACATCGAGTCGCGGCCGGATTTGGCCGAGCCGCCGGCGGAGTCGCCCTCCACGATGTAGATCTCGGACTTGCTGGGGTCGTTGGAACGGCAGTCGGCTAGCTTGCCCGGCAGTCCACCGATATCGGTTGCGCTCTTGCGCCGCACCATTTCTCGCGCTTTACGCGCAGCCATACGAGCCTGTGCCGAGGACACGGCCTTGTTGATGATCGTCTTGGCGTCGGCCGGGTTCGACTCGAACCAGTGCGAGAGATGCTCGTTGCATGCCTTGAGAACGAACGAACGCACCTCGGTGTTGCCGAGTTTGGTCTTCGTCTGGCCCTCGAACTGCGGTTCGGCTACGCGAACCGAGAGAACAGCGGCCAATCCCTCACGGATGTCGTCGCCGGTGAGGTTCCCGTCCTTCTCTTTGATGAGCTTCTTTTCTTTGGCGTACTTGTTCACCGTCGCCGTCAACGCCGTGCGAAATCCTTCTTCGTGGGTTCCACCCTCATGCGTGTTGATGGTGTTGGCGAAGGTGTGTACCGACTCGGAGTAACCGGCGTTCCACTGCATCGCGACCTCGACCTCGTGGCCCGTGCCCTTACCGGTGAATCCGACGACAGAGGTGTGGATCGGGGTCTTCTTCGCATTGATGTGCTTGACGAAGTCGACCAGTCCGTCCGGGTAGTGATAAATCCGTTTCCGTGCCTTCGGGGGCTTGGCGACGGCTGCTTCGGCCTGTTCCTCGGTAGCAGACTTAGGGGCCAGCGCAGTTTCGCCCAACTCGTCTTCGGTCACTTCGGCGACGGCGATGCGCTCGTCGGCGAAGTTGATGGTCAGACCCTTGTTGAGAAAAGCCATTTCCTGCAGACGGCGGTGCACGGTCTCGAAGTTGAAATCGAGTGTCTCGAAAATTTTGCCGTCCGGCCAGAAGCGCGTCCTGGTACCGGTGTCGCTGGTATCTCCGACGGTTTCGAGCGGACCGGGCTTGGCGTAGTCGTATGTCTGGGTGTAGCGATGACCGTCGCGGGAGATCGTGAGCTCGACCTTCGTGGACAGTGCGTTGACTACAGAGATGCCGACGCCGTGCAGACCACCGGAGACCGCGTACGAGTCCGAGTCGAATTTGCCGCCTGCGTGCAGCTGGGTCATGACGACCTCGACAGCGGGAACACCGGAGGAGTGGGTGTCGACGGGCATTCCTCGACCGTCGTCAGCGACCTCGACGCTGCCGTCGTCGTGGATCGTGACGTCGACGGTCGATGCGTATCCGGCCATCGCCTCGTCGACGGAGTTGTCCACAACCTCCCAAATCAGGTGGTGCAGGCCTCGCTCACCGGTCGAACCGATATACATACCGGGTCTCTTACGGACTGCTTCGAGCCCCTCGAGAACCGTGATCGACGAAGCGCCGTAATCCTTGTTATCGCTCTTACCTGACTTTTGGGCAGTCACGGTCGGGTTGTTCTCCTTCTACGCATCTTCGACTCCCCCTCGCACCACACGGTGCTGCCGCATCGAAAACACACTCGTGGTGCTCCGGCACGGAAGCGACACACCGTCATGGACGCCTTCCGCATTCGCGGTGGACGTCCTCGTTCGGCAGAGTCGATCCGAAGGGCTTCCTTACGTTACCGTCCTATACTACTGGTACGCCCTGGCAGCATGGGGCCATTGACACCCCAAACTGGCCTCTGAATGGCTCACAGGCGCATTTTCTCGGAGTGCGACGGCAAAGATGGACAGTAGATCCGCCTCGCGGGTCAGAGGTCCAGCACGATCCGGTCGCCGCTCGAGCGGGACACACAAATCAGCATTTCTTGCTCCTGCTCGTCCGAGGTCAGTCGGTGTTCGCGGTGTTCGGGCCTTCCACTGAGAACCCGTACACGGCACGTGCCACAGAATCCCTGCTGGCAGGAGTAGCTGACATCGGGCCGAGTCTCCCGAATCGTCTCCAACACAGTCTTGTCCGCCGGAACAGTGACAACTGTTCCCGAATTCACGAGCTGCACCTCGAACTCCACCCCGCCGCGCACCGGTGGTGCAGAGAACCGCTCGAAATAAAGATGTGTGGCAGGGAACGCGTCGAACGCCGTCCGCACACACTCGATCATCGGCGGTGGACCGCAGCAATAGACAGCACCGCCGACAACGGGCTCGAGCAGCGTCGGGCCGGACGGCACACCTTCGACATCGTCGGTGCGTACCGTCACACGGTCCGAATCCCACGTCACTATCTCGTCGAGAAACGGCATCGATTCGCGAGAACGCCCGCAGTAGACGAGATGCCAATCCATACCCACTTCGCGAGCAGCACGCACCATCGGAATGATCGCAGTGATCCCGATTCCGCCAGCAACGAACACCGCCTGCCCGCTCGGTACGAAAGGAAACCCGTTGCGTGGTCCGCGCACCACAAGTTCGGCTCCCTCCTCGAGGGCATGCATTTCCGGTGATCCACCGCCTCCGTCCGGGATGTACCGCACCGCAACGGTGTAATTGCTGAGATCACCAGGATCACCGCACAACGAGTACTGCCTATGCCGGCCCGAAGGCAAGTGGAAGTCCAGGTGCATTCCCGGTGCCCAGGCAGGCAAAAGCGACCCGTCGGAAGACCGGAACGTCAGCTGAGCCACACACTGATCTACACAGAGAATCTCTCGCCGGTCGAGAGTGAGTGCGACAGTACGCACCACTTCCGGCGAAGCGTACTCGCTGGAATACGACCCGTCGTCGAGAAGGGCGAACCACTTGTCCAGGGCGTCGGTGACGATCGATACCGTCTGGTCCGGTGCGGACCGCCCATACAGATCGCCCGGAATGACGCGGCCCATGCGGAAGGCCTCGACGGACCGCGTCATTTTTGCCCACTTGCGACGAAAACCCAACGCACTCACCGTGCAGCTGAACGTGCAGCCGGAGAGGTGGCGAGATATTGCACCGCCTGCGCGGTGGATCCCTCTTGTGACGGGTGGTAGCCGGACCGCAGATAGCGCAGCGACGCTTTCCACAACGACTTAGGACTCGGAAAGAGCCCTCGAGCAGCAACCCGGCGATAGTCACGCAGTGAGGGACGGCGCTCTTTCGGTGATAAAGCTGCCAAAGTCGGGTCCTGGTCCATCAGGAACCGCACCCCCCGCGTCCAGAACCACACCATGGTCGGCGCAATGGCGATAAAGGTCCGCAGCCGTCGTGCTGGTCGTACGTCGAAGTACTGCATAACCTCGAAAGCCACCGATCGGTGCTCGACCTCTTCGGCCCCATGCCACCTCAACAGGTCCAGCATGGTCGGGTCGAATTCGACGACGTCGAGCTGACGGGCATTGAGAACCCAATCTCCGAGAAAAGCCGTCAAGTGCTCGACCGCTGCGATCAGCGCAATGCGCTCCACCAGGCTGTTGCGCGAATGTCCGGACCTGTTTCCCAGCGCACGGCCGAACAGAAATCGCATTTGCTCGACGTAAGGCTCTACATCGATTCCGTAGGCAGTGAGCTGGTCGAGGACCTGTGTGTGGGCTTGGGCGTGCACTGCTTCCTGCCCGATGAATCCGATGACGTCCTCTTTGAGCTGCTCGTCATGGATCAAAGGCAGCGCTTCTTTGAACGTCCGAACAAACCACTCTTCGCCCTCGGGCAGAAGAAGGTGCATCACGTTGAACAGATGAGTCGCCAACGGATCGGAGTCCACATAATGCAACGGCAACGAACCCCAGTCGAACGAGACATTCCTGGCCTGCAAAATGACCCTGTCATCCGAGGTAACGGCGTCGACATCGTGCGTAACCGCGGTCGAGTGCCCGTTACGGTCCGAAGATCGAAAGTTCTTGGCTAACACAGCATCCCTTCGTCGACTGCGTGGGCTGCCCCGAGCCAACAGCCTTGGTGAAACCGAATGGGTACGCATCCGAAAACGGCCAATCACCCACAATACCCTTGAATCGCCGTCGAAGTTATGATAATCACACTGGAAAATGCCACGAATAGCAGTACTTACCCGTAGGTGTCTCGGGGGCCCCTACCCTTGACGTGGCGATCGCCCTTACGCCAGCTTTTCGTGGTGGGTCCGGTGATCTTCAGCGACTTGACGATCCCGTGGCCGACTGCGGCGGCGATTTTGGCCAGAATCTGCGCCTGCATCAATCGAAGTTGGGTCGCCCACGCCGTCGACTCCGCCGATATGCTCAGAACACTGTCCTCGAGCTTGACGGGAACAGCATGCGCCGCAATATCCTCGCCGACGACGGTGGGCCAACGCCCCATCACCGTGCCCTCGGCCACCTTGTCGGACCATCCACGATTCTTTGCAATAGAACCGGCGACCGAACCGAGTGTCTGTGGGTCGCGATCGTCCGGTCCGGCCCCGGACCATCCACGCTTGCGTCGACCTCGAAGCGCACGCACTCCACCGGTGGGCGACGACCGTCCCTGCCCCACGGACTTACCACTCGCCTTCGCCGCCGCACGTGCGTCCTCGAGGGCACGCCGAGCAAGATCCACTCCGCGTGGTTCTTTTTCCGGATCTTTGCTTTCCGCATCATCGGTCATCAGCACACGTTTTCGTCGAGGGGCGTGATAGTGGAAATTCGACCCGAATCTCCCTGAACAGCTTCGACGCCAAAGCGTCTGGCATCGATTTCGGCCGGGATGTCCTCGGCAACCGCAGCCGTGATGATTACCTGCTCCGCCCCGGAAGCCACTCGTGCAAGTGCACTACGACGTTTGCGGTCCAGTTCGGCGAATACGTCGTCGAGCATCAAGACCGGGTCGCTGCCCTCAGCACGGAGCAGCCCGAACGACGCCAAACGCAACGACAACGCGAAAGACCACGATTCGCCATGGCTCGCATAGCCTTTCGCCGGCTGATCACCGAGCCCCAGTTCGAGATCGTCCCGGTGAGGTCCGACCAGACAGACTCCACGCTCGATCTCACGCACACGCATAGTCGAAAGTTGATGCAAGAAAGCAGCTTCCAGCACCTCGACATCATCGGCTTCGGGTTCGCGATTCGAATCCGAGAACTCCGGTGGCAGCGCTTCGGCGAGACTGCTGCGGTACTTTATCGTTGCGGGGCGTGACTCCGGGGCAATCGACGAGTACGACTCGGCCACATGAGGTGTCAGCTCGTGCACCAAACCGATTCTTGCGGAAAGCAACTCGGCGCCATGCGCAGCGAGATGCCCATCCCACACATCCAGAGTCGCCAATGCACCCACACCGTCGCTCGAGTTCGAGCCACGACGCAAGGATCCACCGGCTGTCTTGAGCAACGCCGATCGCTGACGGAGCACCTTGTCGTAATCTGCTCGGACAGCGGCCATTCGAGGACGACGAGTGGTCAAAAGTTCGTCGAGATACCTACGTCGCTCGCCTGGGTCTCCCCGCACCAGTGCAAGATCCTCGGGTGCGAACAACACACTGCGCAGTACCCCCAAGATTTCACGAGGCCGCCGAACCGGAGATCGATTCATTCTTGCCTTGTTCGCACGGCCCTCGAGGATCTCGACGTCGATCGTCAATTCTCGACCCTGATTGATCACCGATGCACCCGCGAAGGCTCGCTCCGCACCTGCTCTGATCAGCGGCGCATCCGAGGACACACGATGAGAGGACAACGTCGACAGGTATCCGAGCGACTCGAGCAGATTCGTCTTCCCATGCCCGTTGGGACCGACGAACACCACCGAGCCAGGACCGAGATCAGTGGTGACGTCATCCCACGAACGAAAATCGCGAAGAGTGAACGAACGAACGTACAAGGCTATTTCTTGGGGTCGGGTGCTCGAAGTAATTCATCGGCACCTGCCCGCTTGACGGCGTGGCCGCCGAACTGGTTACGAAGAGCCGATACAGCCTTCATCGAAGGCGAATCATCCTGTCGCGAAGCAAATCTCGCGAACAGTGCAGCCGAGATAACCGGCACCGGAACCGCATGTCGGATGGCCTCTTCCACCGTCCACCGACCTTCACCGGAATCCTCCGTGTAACCGGAGATCTCGCTGAACTCGGGGTCCTGGGCCAAGGCCTGAACGAGCAGATCGAGCAGCCACGAACGAACGACGGTACCTTTGCTCCACGCACGCAGCACACCGTGGACGTCGTGAACGAGTTCTTCCGCCTCGAGCAGCTCGTATCCCTCGGCATACGCCTGCATGAGGCCATATTCGATGCCGTTGTGAACCATTTTGGAGTAGTGACCTGCACCGACCGGCCCTGCGTGGACGAACCCGTCGGCACGCTCACCTTCTGGGCGTAGGGCGTCGAAGATCGGAAGGGTGCGTGCAACGTCCTCTTCGGAACCACCCACCATCAGGCCGTATCCGTTTTCGAGTCCCCAGACACCACCGGACACGCCTGCATCGACGTAACCGATACCCTTCGCTGCAAGTAGCTCGGCGTTCGCGGTGTCGTCGGTGAACCGGGAGTTGCCACCGTCGATGACCAGATCACCATTGTCGAGTACCTCGCTCAACGACGCGATAGTGCTTCGGGTGATGTCACCGGACGGAACCATCACCCACACGACCCGCGGCGCCACCAACGTCGTGGCCAGCTCCTCGAGGGACGGGGCGTCCGTCACTTCTGGTCTTGGGTCGTACCCGATCACTTCGTGCCCGTGCGCACGCAAGCGCTCGCGCATGTTGAAGCCCATTTTCCCGAGGCCGACCAGTCCCAGCTGCATGAGGAGATGTCCTTCTCTAGTGTGCGGATGCCCCTTGGTATCGAGTAAACCGCATTCACACGTGTTCCGTATTCGATCAGCCAGGTAGTCGAACCGGCATCAGCAGATACGTGTACGCGCTCTGCGGTGCTGGGAACTTGCCCGAAGAATCCGGAACGAGCTCATCCTCGGTGGTCGGACGCAGAACTGCAGGCCGACTGGGTGTAGTGAACCCGAATGTGACTTTTTCACTGTGCAACGAGGACAAGCCGTCGATCAGGTAACCCGGATTGAAGGCGATCGTCAATGCCTCACCTTGGAAGTCTGCAAGCAGCGCCTCTTCGGCACGCCCGGCGTCGTCACCGCCTGCGGAGAGCAATACACCTTCTGCCGAGAACTCGAGTCGCACCTGGGCACCGCGCTCGGCGACCAACGCGACGCGCTTGATTGCTTCGACGAGCGGAGCGATCTCTACGACGGCTACGGCCGTGTGTTCCGGCGGCAACAGCTGGCGGAACTTGGGAAAGTCTGCATCCAGGAGTCGAGTGGTGGTGCGACGGCCTTCGCTGATGATGCCCAGCAAGCCGTCGGCGCCGATGGTCGACCCTGAACCGAGTGCAAGTTCAACGGGTGAGCTGGCATTTCCGACCAAAGTCTTCGCGGACTCGGACAGAGTCTTCGCAGGTATGAGAACTTCGGTCGTGATGTCTTCGCCGACAGGTGTCCACTCGAGTTCGCGGACCGCCAAGCGGAATCGGTCGGTGGCAGCGAGCACCACTTTGGTGCCTGCAATCTCGACTCGGATGCCGGTGAGCATCGGAAGGGTGTCGTCTTTGCCCGCCGCAACTGCAACCTGCGCGATGGCTTCGGAGAACACCTCAACCGGGATCGATCCGGTCTGCGTCGGCAGCTCGGGAAGCTGGGGGTAGTCCTCGACGGGCATCGTCGGCAACGAGAACTTCGCGCTCCCGCAGGTGATGAGCACTCGAGTTCCCTCGACACCGACGTCGACGGGCTTGTTCGGGAGAGACTTCGTGATATCGGCCAGCAGTTTGCCGGAGACGAGGACTCGGCCGGCGGTTGCTACCTCAGCAGATACCCGGACCTGGGCTGATACCTCGTAGTCGAACCCGGAAACAGTCAGACCCTGCTCGTCGACGGCGAGAAGAACTCCACCGAGAACGGGAACGGGCGGCCTGGACGGGAGGCTTCGAGCAACCCAGGCAACGGAATCGGAAAAATCTTCGCGAGCAACGCGAAACTTCAGACTTCCAAGCTCCATCGCTAAAGTCTTTCCTCTCGTTCGGCAGCAGTTCGTTCCCGCAAGGTCTGCGGTGAGCGCGACATGCGCTCATGACCGGTGCATCGAAGAGTCTGACACAACCGAGCAGAAGCACACCGTATGCCCTTCCCGACCAACTTGAAAGCCGAACGACGGGTCTACGACGCAGGCCCAGTGCTGCCGGGTGGGGCCTGTGAACGAATCGTTCCCCAACACCTGTTTTAGAAGAAGGTCTTTTCAAGAGAAATTCTTAGTATTAATAGGTCCTGTGGAATCTGTGCACCGAGGTGTGTAGTACCTGGTCGCCAAGCGTGGTGCCGTGGGGATGAATTCGGGACCAATCAGGGGTGGATTGCCAACAGCCTGTGGACGATTTACATCGGTTCACAGGCTCTCACAATCCATCCCCAGATCCAGCCGGTTATCCACACGGTTATCCACAGGTGTGAATCATGCGAACGGAGTCCTGAAAGCACGGTTTTTTGGGCATCCAGGCACCGAAAATCGAACCAAATTTTTTTACGGAGAGTGGCGGACGTCGCTCGCGGGACACGGTTGAGTGATGTGGAGAGCACTCAACCGTGCCGGCGCTGGTTGCCGCGGGGAAAGTGGAAGAGAACCGGCTCAGCGATGAAGCGGGCTACTCCTCAGCGCTTGGACCGCTGCTTCACTCGAGCGGTCAGCTCTTGGACCTGGTCGTACACCTTGCGTCTCTCGGTCATCTCTTTACGAATCTTTTTATCCGCGTACATGACCGTTGTGTGGTCTCGGCCGAATGTCTGGCCGATCTTGGGCAGTGACAAGTCGGTGAGCTCACGGCAGAGATACATGGCAATCTGCCTGGCCATCGCAAGCGCACGCGCCTTACCGGGTCCACAGAGATCGTCGATCGAGGTGTCGAAGTACTCCGCAGTGACGGCCATGATCGTCGCGGCATTGATCTCGAGGCTCGACGAATCGGGCATCAAGTCTCGCAGGACTACCTCTGCCAAAGTGAGGTCCAGCGCCTGACCGTTCAGCGACGCGAACGCCGTCACACGGATCAATGCACCTTCCAGTTCACGAATATTGCGCTCGATCCGACTGGCGATCAGCTCGAGGACATCGTGCGGAACATCGAGGCGATCCATCCGAGCTTTCTTGCTGAGGATGGCGATGCGAGTCTCGAGCTCCGGGGGTTGCACGTCGGTGATCAGGCCCCACTCGAACCGAGTGCGTAGACGCTCCTCGAGGGTCGCAAGCTGTTTCGGCGGACGATCGGAGGAAACTACGATCTGCTTGTTCGCGTTGTGCAAAGTGTTGAAGGTGTGGAAAAACTCTTCCTGAATACCTTCTTTACCCTCGATGAACTGAATGTCGTCGACGAGGAGTACGTCCGTCTCCCGGTATCGGCGTTTGAACGCCACCTTCCGGTCGTCACGAAGACTGTTGATGAAGTCGTTGGTGAATTCCTCGGTCGAGACGTACTTCACGCGCATGCCTGGGAAGAGCCGTTGCGCATAGTGGCCGGCGGCGTGGAGCAAGTGCGTCTTCCCGAGCCCGGACGCGCCCCAGATGAACAGAGGGTTGTAGGCGCGAGCAGGTGCTTCCGCGATGGCGACTGCCGCTGCGTGGGCAAATCGATTCGATGCACCGATGACGAAAGTATCGAAGGTGTACTTCGAGTTGAGACTTTGTGCCCCCGACGTCGTCGATGTTGTTGTCGGTGGCTTGGTGAAGTAGGTAGGCCACGAGTTCTGCACACTCGCCAGTGCTTCCCGCTCGTCGTCCACTTCCTCGTAGTCTGCAGTTTCCGAGTCCGACGGATCGTCATCGGTACTGGTGAGGAAGCGTCTGCGGTAAGTCGGAGTGCTTGTTGCTTCCGAATACCTCGTTTGCTCAGGTTCGTGTTTCTCTTCTTCGGGCGCTGAAATTCGCACTCCGAGGCCTTCGACGCCCTGGCCGAGGTGACGGCCGAGTGCGTTCAGTATCGGTTCGCGCAGGTCGCGTTCTATCGCTTCTTGCGCAAATGACGAAGGGACCGCCAGCAGTGCGAAGCCCTGAGTCAGGGTGAGGGGCTCGACGAGAGCGAGCCACGCCTTTTGTCCTTTGGTCAGAGGTTGACCACTGTGCCGGTCGGACGTCAATTCCGTGACTACCTCTGGCCAGATACGCGCCAGCGCATCCGGATCCTCGTTCACGGTGCCTCCCCATTCGGACGTGCGATTGAAGCGAACGTGCATGTCGTCGACAGCACGTGCCGCGGACGGTGCCTTCGAAAGATGCTGTTGTTTCACGCTCGCACCGCATCGAAGTCCGATATCGTCGTCGTCGATCACGAGTTCATCGGGGAACCACAGCCGGAAGTGCAACGTATCGGGTACGGACGTGCCGTGTACGAATATGCCATTGGTTCGTGTTTCCACACAATTATCCACAGGTGTGGATGAACGACATCGGTGTCACCCCGATCGTCGAAATTCTCCTGAAACTGCCGTGCACAGCGTGTTGACCAGTACTTTTGGTCAACACGAATTCCTCGAGTTACAGGTTCCCGACGAAGAGTCGACTAGGAACACCCTCGAGAGTGGTTATCAACACCCCTTGCTCCCCAGGCCTGTGGATGAATTACACAGATGTGATGCAGGGCCGTTGGATCGCACGGGTTTGACCACCGCTGAGTCGATCAGTACTGTCGAACAGTCACCCAAGGCGAGGTGGCCGATGCTTGCTGGCTGCTTACAGTCTGTGTTCACTCGGATTTCTCGCTGTTGGGGTGTAAACGAGTTCGACCGAACTCGCTACCACCGTTTCGGACGCTTCAGAGTAAGCGTCTTTGATCTTCGAGGAGTGTTGACCGTGGCCAAGGGCAAGCGGACGTTCCAGCCGAACAACCGACGCCGCGCGCGCGTTCACGGCTTCCGTCTTCGTATGCGTACGCGTGCAGGTCGTGCAATCGTGGCGGCACGTCGCGGCAAGGGCCGCAAGGAACTAACCGCCTAATCCATGTTCGTCTGAGTTTACGGAGCTCGGGGTGTTACCTGAGCCGCACAGACTGCACCGAAGCGCTGATTTCACCCGCGTGGTGCGTCGAGGCCGCCGAATGGGTAGACAAGACTTGGTTGTGCACGGCTACACGCGTGACGACGCAAGTTCTGTTTTCAGTGTCGGCGAACCTAGATTCGGATTGATCGTGAGCAAAGCTGTCGGGCCGGCGGTAACTCGTCATCGAGTTGCGCGCCGGCTTCGGCATATCTGTTCGGAGATTCTCCCGGAAGTACCCGAGACTTGCGACGTCGTTGTTCGAGCACTGCCCGGTTCTGCGAACTTGTCGTCGAAAGATCTGCAGCGACAGGTTCGTTCCGGGTTGAAAAAGCTGGGATACCTCGGAGCGGTTAGAGATACGCACTCATGAAATTTCTACACCTTGTCCGGTCGTTCCCTGCGCGGACTCTGATCTTCTGTATCGAGCTCTACCGGACCTATGTGTCTCCGCTCAGACTCCCCACCTGCCGTTTCTCCCCCACGTGCAGTGAGTACGCAGTCGAAGCGTTGAAGACGCACGGTGCCATCAAAGGAACCTTGTTAGCTATCGCGCGGCTACTGAAGTGCGCGCCCTGGCACTCTGGAGGCTGGGACCCGGTGCCCGATCCCGGATCCTGGCGGGTACACAAGCAGACTTCGACCGAAGAAAGCCACGATCTCGCGAGAGTGGACGAACAGAGGAGTACATAGAGCCGTGCTGGATTTCATCTATTATCCGGTCTCCTGGATTCTCTGGGTATGGCACAAGGTGTTCGGTGCCATCCTCGGAGCGGACAACGGCTTTGCATGGGCCTTGTCCGTAGTGTTCCTCGTGTTCACTTTGCGACTGATTCTGTACAAGCCGTTCGTCAAGCAGGTTCGCACTACGCGTCAGATGCAGGAGCTGCAACCTCAGATCAAGGCTTTGCAGAAGAAGTACGGCAAAGACAAGCAGCGCTTGGCCGTGGAAATGCAGAAACTTCAGAAAGAACACGGATTCAACCCCATCATGGGTTGTTTGCCGGTCCTTGCGCAGGCACCCGTGTTCATCGGCTTGTTCCACGTTCTGCGCTCGTTCAACCGTACGGGTACCGGGATCGGCCAGCTGGGCCTTGATCCCGCGGACAACCGTACTATTCCGAACTACGCCTTCGATGTCGCCGATGTGAACTCGTTCCTGGACGCCCGACTCTTCGGTGCACCGATCTCGGCCTGGATCACGATGCCGAAGGCACAGCTCGACGCCTTCGCAAACCCGGAGCTCGGATTGGGGATCCCGTCGATCTGGACGATCGGCGCAGTTGCTGTGCCTTTGATGATCATTGCCAGCATCGCAACGCACTTCAACTCTCGCGCCTCGGTTGCCCGCCAGAGCGCAGCGGCTGCGGCCAACCCGCAATCTGCGATCATGAACAAGCTTGCCCTGTACGTTTTCCCACTGGGTGTTCTCGTCGGTGGTCCCTTCCTCCCGATCGCTATCTTGCTGTACTGGGTCAGTAACAACATGTGGACCTATGCCCAGCAGCACATTGTGTTCGGCAAGATCGACAAGGAAGAAGCAGAGAAGAAGAAGCAGGCAGTGGAGAAGCGGAGTGAGAATGCACCGAAGCCGGGTGTGAAACCGCCGGCAAAGCCGAAGCCCGGTGCACGCCCCAAGCTCTCGAAGCTCCCACCCGCCACTCTTGACTCTTCCGATGAGATCACCACATCGGAAGACGTATCTTCTGCTAGTTCGACTGCACCCGACGGCTCACAGACACCGAAGCCCACCCAGCCGAAATCTCAGGCGAACCGTAGTAAAGCCAAGCGCAAGCGACGCTGAGACGCATCGAAGACAAGGACACCAAGCACATGTCTGCAGATACCGACGAAGTGACCAACCCCAGCGAAGCAGTGAGCCCTGGGGACGGTAGTGAAATTGTGGTAGTCGATTCCGAAACGGATCCGAGTGAAGACGAAGCGGCCAAGGTGACGGCCGTCGACACCGTGTCCGATCAAGACACGGACTCAGACGACGAGGATTCCGAGGACTATCTGGTCGAGGAAGGCGAGATTGCCGGCGATTACCTCGAGCAGCTCCTCGATGTTCTCGATTTCGATGGAGATATCGATCTCGATGTCGAAGGTGATCGCGCGATCGTCAGCATCGATGGCGGGGACGACCTGGCGAAGCTCGTCGGACGAAAGGGCGAGATTCTTGATGCCCTGCAAGAACTGACTCGACTTGCCGTCCAGCAATCGACGGGCGAGCGAAGCAAGCTGATGCTCGACGTAGCGGGCTGGCGTGCGAACCGACGGAGCGTATTGAGTGCTTTGGGTATCGAGGCCTCGAATCGAGTTCTCGAAAGCGGCGAGCGTGAAGAGCTGGACCCGATGACTCCGTTCGAGCGGAAGATCGTGCACGACGCGGTGGCCAAGGTCGACGGTGTCGAGAGTGAAAGTACCGGTGTCGAGCCGGCACGACGAGTAGTTGTCGTCAAGTCCTGAACTGATGAATTGAAAGGCCCCCGGTTTCGGTCGGGGGCCTTTTTTGTTCTTCGAACAAGACAGATTCGACGCGAACTACAGCAGTGTAATTAGTTCAGCAGGCTCGGTTTCACGTGAAACAAGGTATGCAGTCGAAACGTCACTGTGACGGACGTACTCGGTGGAAGCATAGGTGAATGTTTCACGTGAAACAGTAATTGGTGTCGACCGACTATGCGGGCGGGGTCGCCTTGGAGCGCATCTTCCGGTCATCGATCCCGGGGGCGGATTCCTGTTCGACAACACTTGTTATTTGCGTCCACTCGGCGTGATGATTTATGTGCGACGCGCATTGTCGACTGTCGTGGAGGATGCGGGGTAGTCCAACTTGGCCATCTACGGCTTGTTGGAAATGCGTATCGACACGCCGCGCTACGTCACTGCGTCAACAGTTGCCGTGTAAATGATTGGCTCCGCGTTGATATTCGACCGCGATGTCGGTGAACGTTGGATCACAACCTTCGAGCACTTTCCCCATCCACCTTCTACTTACACGTGTCCGTGTAGTTGTGAGGCCCGCGCCTCGATGAGCTTGTAGTACAGCTCTCATCGGACTGACTCGGCCGGGCTGCTACTCGCGCGGAGGTAGTCGGTTCGAAGGTCAGCCCTCGAGCACCGATCGAAGCCGGGTGGCATCGAGTCCCCTTGCTGCCGGGGTAGCAAGAAGTGATCGTTGTGCGGACGAGGCAGTTCACTCTTCGTATCGCCTGCTAAGAGAACCAGCAGCTTTGGTTTATCGAAGCTCGACTCGTCTTCGTCTGGTGAACACCCGGTGTGAGTCTGAGACCGACAATTCGAATCGACCTCTTCGCTGCATGGTCTGTCGGTCGTCGTGGCGCTGTCTGTGGGGACAGTGGGTGGGCCGGATATGCGAGCGGTACGGCTGAAGGTGGATGATCGGCGGGTTCGTTCGCAGGGTGAAAAGATCGTCTGCACCTGACTCGAGCGACGAATCGTGGAGTCAGTGAGCCGCTTGGGCCTTCGGTCACGGCTCGGCGCTGGAGCGGACGTATGTGCCGAGATAGTTGTTGATCACCGACTGGTTGTCGACTGTGAGCCTTGTCGGCCTCGTGCGAGAGTTGGTCGTTGTCGGTATCTGACCACACTGTCGGTGAGCGCTCGAGCATGGGTGGTTCCATCGGACTACTGCTGCAGAAGAAGTGACTTGTCCGGTAGCGGAACTATCGACGAGACACGATGCAAAGGCTTGATAGGCAGAGCGTCAGTGGCGGCGGGGCGCTCTATCCGCGCGGCTGATGAGCGTGGGCATTGAAATGATGGACCGTCACCATTGACGGATTCGTTCGTCGAATTGCAGTGGAGGATCTGCCCTCGAGTGAGTTCGGTATCTTGTAGGCCTATCCCTCGCGTCACTCTGTGTACTCGGTTTTGGTTGATGGGCAATCTAGCCGGGACTTGGTGAGGACAATCGTGTGTTGACTCGGCGGGCTGTTCCGGCTCACGTACGCCTCGACTTCCTTGAGACTGCGATGGTGAGCGCGGCGGCCACCGGCTGTCTCTTTTGAGTCCGCATACTCGAGCAGCGACTCATCCATCGTCGGCTCATGTTTCACGTGAAACCTCTCGGTGGCGGGTCCCTCCCTGCGCAGGTGTTGCTCCTCGTCACACCGGCCTCTGCGCTGTAGTTGAACGCCGGCATCATTGGTTCACAAACAGGGCTGCTGAAGATGAGGGGACTTGTCTTCTAACTCTTGGCGTTGCTCCTCCCCCAGCCTCACTGTGCAAGAAGTTGGTAATGGGTGTTTCACGTGAAACACCGAACGGGACTTGGTCGAGTTCAGACCGCGATCAAACAGACCCGCTCGGAACCGGCGGGTCCGATCTACGCGTTTTGCTTCGATGGGCGATAAGGCATTCTGAGGCAACTCGAGATGACACGGCCAACAAGATGCGATCCGTCGCCGCTGTCCGGTTTCGGTGCTAGCCAGTTTCCGGGTCGGGCAGAAAGCAGGCTGAAACGGTGCCATCGTCTGGGCGGCCTACTTGCGCGAAGAATCGTGAAGTGGTTGCCACCGACGTTACTTCCTGACCAGAGTCACCGAGAAGTCCGTCTCGTAGACGAGAAGTGCGAGACGGAGCCCTCCCGTCGTATTCGGCCGATGCCCTGAGTGTGTGCGCCGACCGCACTATCTGTCGGACGCACCTTGTTTGCCTGGCTACTCGGCTGACGAAGGAGAGAGCGCGACGATGTCGTCATTCGTCGGGGGCGGCTTGGTTGTCGGGAAGTTCACGTTGGTTTCCTTTCCGTCGCCCTCGAGCCACGAGGGGTGTCGATGATTGGGACCAAGGCGCTGTCCTATGTGGTGGGGTTCGGCGACACTGTCGGCGGGCGAGGTCAGCGAGCTGCTGGGCCCGTCGGGCACGGGTTCGGTGTTGGAGGGAATGTGCGACCCGACGAGACTGGCGGTCTGCCGAGCCGCGCTGCCCCTCGAGCCGCGCTGCCCCTCGAGCCGCGCTGCTCCGAACCTATACCGCCCCTGGACCGATACGGGCGTCTATGTCGGTGTGGTCCAGGGGTACACGGGAGCACACTTCCTCGAGTGCGCTACCCGGGCGTGGCAAATATTTGTGGAGTCGTGTGAAGTGTCGTCTGCGGCCGCAACGCGCAACATCTCAGATTCTGTTCCGGGGCGGCCAGCGGTGGCGGAATCCCCCGTCGGGATTATTTGAGGCCGCGGTGTTGAGCGAAGAATTACTCCTGCGGTCCGTGGTATCCGATCAGACCTCCAGAGGCAGCTCGAGCTCGGAGCCGCTTGAGTTCGGAGCCGCGGCCTGGATGGGGCAGCGCGGCCCGAGGGGGCGCGCGCCCGGATCGATGGTGTTCGGCCGTAGCCTCCCCGATGATCGGGTGCTCGCTACTCGGTGGTCGCCCAACTGCCGAGTCACGAGCAGTCTCGAGCATCGGGCTATCGACGCCCCTTGTCTAGGTAGCCGTCGACAGGTCGGGAACGTTGGTCCGGGTCGCACTCCACGAGTGCTGAGGATGCGGTTTCGCCAAAAGGACTTCGTCTGTAATTCAGAGAAGCTTTGTCGAGGGAAGATGTCAATGCCCGAATACCGCGAGAGTTGGCCGACGCATGCCCGCATACCCCGTCGTCCGGATAGTCCATCGGCCCGGGGTTGCTACGAGGAGTGTCCGTGTTCGGTTCAGGGCGATAGCGCGAAGTCGTGACGCCGAATACATGCAAGCCTTCGGTGTCGACTCGACTGCTTTGAAGTGGGTGAACGTACGGGGCTCATCGTGGATGATCCATCTCGGCTCAAATGCTCTGCCTGTTTGGATCCGAACCCCCCGCACGGTAATTGTCAACCTTTCTGAGACAGGTGGGTGTTGATTGCGGAACCGATTGGGGTGTTGCTCGTAGTAGCGTTCGAGGGCGAGCGCGAGCTGCCGCTCCCGGCGAACGACGGCAGCTTGGCCGTTGTGCACTTGTTCGAGCGTGTCGAGTCAGGCCACTGCGACGGTGTCGGGTGCTGTAACTATGAAAGAAACTCTCAGTCCACTCCCGCGCGTGGTCGATGCTTTCGAAGTGTGTGGGGCAACCCAAGGTGATATCTGATTGTCTTGAAAAGCTATTCCGAGGATGGGTTGTCATCACTGATCCGTGGGCGTGAAAAGGAGGCGCACGCAGCTGCCGACTCGAGTGCGGTCATCAATGGGCCAGCTCTCATCACCGCACCGTTGTCGGCGTGGACAGTGCCGGCGACGCCGTGGGTTGCCCACGCCTGGGTGAATATCGAGACGGCGTGATCGATCTTCTCGTGATATTCGATTCTCCAGGCGACCGGATAACGTGAGAACACGTCGATGACGGTGTAAAGCTTCTATCGATCTGGATACCGTGGCCCACGTAGTTCTGTGACATCCCAGGACGACTGCTCGCCGACTTCGCGAGCATGAACAACAGGCGTTCTGCGAGAGGATTTTCCGGGGTTGTACTGACGTCTCCGCCTGGTCGCCTACCAATCGGGCAGATCGAGCTATTCGGTAGAAGGTCCGTTGCGAGCACGACACCGTCACCCTGCCGAGGTCAGGGATCGGACCCCAGCGGTCAGAACAAGCCTTTGCGGTGAAGCCAGCTCTGGTACTACGTCGCACACTCATCAACGACACCGGGACGTCGAGTTCCTCGTACGAGCTCGTGGGCATCCGTTCCACGAGCTCGTACGCTTTGCCCAGGATCTCTTGCGCAGCTTCGCTCTGTGCAACCTTCTTCTCGAGCTGATCGTTCTCGGTACGAAGTCGGGCCAGTTCGGCGCGCTCACATTTTTCCATTGTGAAGCTCGATGTGTCCGCCACCCTCATCATTGCTTCAGTCAGGATCCCATTGTCGCGAGATCGAAGCCCCGACTTCACCGTCGATTTCGACAGGTTGTATTCAAGTAGCAGTGCAGTCCGTGCTCACCACTAGGCGCAACTTTCCCACTGCCGAATGGACTCGACCTTGAACGCGATCGGGAACGATGTGTTGCCGGTCGGCGGATGTCCAACTTCGACGTCGATCACGTGTCCTCACTTCCCCGGAAAACCGTGCCCAACGTATCTCCCGATCATCCTGGCAAGGAACGTGCAGGAGGTTTGAATCCCAACACAGAGAGTAAATTTCCCGATTAGTTCCCAACCCGATCCCGCGCAGCCTCCTCGAACCGCGCCTCGCCCGACCCGACTTCTCCAAACCCATGGATGGCTCTCGAACGAAGCGGGGATCGAGGTCGGTGTAGGTGGGTGTCTTTTCTCGAGTGTGCTGTCTGGCCGTGACAGATATTAGTGGAGTTGTGTGAAGTGTCGTCTGCGGCCGGAACACTCACCGTCCCAGTTTGTGCGGGGAGAGGCGTCCCCCGGGTAGCGCGGCGAACTCCGGACTGGGTGCACTCCCCTATCCGGTTCGATGATCGAAGGCCGACTGTCATCGAGTCAGTGCGACGAGACTGACCTGACGTGTCCGGACTGTGGGAACGTAGTTTTCCCGCAGCGTGCTGGCCGGAGCCCGGCCTCCGTTTCACGTGAAACTTGCCGGATGGCGATGGGATAAACCGGACGAGGTGTTGTTACTGTCCAGACGAGGACCAATCCCGTCGATACCGGTGATGTCCACCAGAAACTGTGGCGGGTTTACGGAACGCTCCGGGCGGAAGTGAATTGCCACCTTTCCCCCGCAATGCTTGAGCGGCTCCTCAGTGCGCTTCGCCCTCTGGTGTCGTGGTCCGTTCGATGATCACAAAAATGAGGAGCGGCCGTGGCGTCACTTAGCATCGGCTCGACATGGGCGGGCGCATGACGACGCTTAGTTCGTGGATGTTTCACGTGAAACCGCCGGACGCTTGGCGGTCGACGGCATTTTCTCGGGCCAGAGCAGGAGCGGTCAAGCGACACGGTTACGTAAAGCGCCGATGGTTTGGCGAACGGCGCTCGGAAGCGAGACAATGTTTCACGTGGAACCAGAAGTGTGGGATGACGATCGATTGATGGCAACCGCAGAACGCGTGTTCGGTCCGCGCCTGAATTTGGCACAGCAATATTACGATTCCCTTGCAACTGTGGGAGTCGAGCGTGGGCTGATAGGGCCGCGCGAGGTTCCTCGGTTGTGGGAGCGGCACTTGCTCAATTGCGCGGTTGTCGGTGAGTTGATCGACGAGGGTGAGCGGGTAGTGGATGTCGGGAGCGGTGCTGGCTTGCCGGGTATACCTTTAGCGATCGCCCGCCCGGATCTACATATCACTCTTATCGAGCCACTCCTTCGTCGGACGGTGTACCTGGCCGAGTTCATCGAGAAGCACGAGCTGAACATTCTTGTGGTGCGGGGGCGCGCAGAACAGCCGGGAGTGAAGAAGGAAGCCGGAGGCGCTGACGTCGTCACCTCGAGAGCCGTTGCCCCTCTGGAGAAACTCGTGAAGTGGTCGCTGCCCCTCATTCACGAGCGCGGTCGGATGCTTGCGTTGAAGGGATCGAGCGCGGAAGAAGAGATAGAACGCGATCGGGCTTCCCTTACTCGTATGGGTGCTGGCAAGCTAGAGGTTGTGAAGTGTGGCGTCGACATTTTGCCGACACCGACAATTGTTATTCGAGCCGAAAGAGCACCTCGGCGTTCTCTCCGCACCTGATGTGCGCTCGCTTCATTCCTGCTCGTTCGTAAGCAAAAACCAGTTCCGCAATAAGGAGCACCTATGTCGGGTGGATTTGATCCCGCTGTTTCACGTGAAACAAGCACCGCGAAGAACGATGCACAACCCGCTTCCAAGTCGAAGGGCGGATCTGGGTTCGACGCATTCAGCGGCATCTCCGCCAATGACACCCCGATCGGTGCTGCCGCACAGCGGGCAAGTCAGGTTCTGCATCCCAAAAGCGTGACCTTGCCGAAGCCCACGCACCGTCGAATGCTGACGATCGCAAATCAGAAGGGTGGGGTCGGGAAGACCACGACAGCCGTGAACCTCGCTGCGGCCTTGGCGCTACAGGGGCTCACCGTCCTGGTGGTCGATCTTGACCCTCAGGGAAACGCCAGCACCGCTCTGGGCGTCGAGCATCACTCCGGTGTGCCGTCGAGCTACGAGGTGCTCATTGGCGAAGTGACCGCCAGAGAGGCGATCCAGCAGAGCCCGCACAGTGAGCGGCTGTTCTGCATTCCGGCCACGATCGACCTTGCCGGTGCCGAGATCGAACTGGTGTCCATGGTCGCCCGCGAAGGACGCCTCAAGACTGCGCTGATGGATCTCGCGGACGTCGACGCAGACTTCGTGTTGATCGATTGCCCTCCGTCGCTCGGACTGCTCACAGTCAACGCCATGGTTGCCGCCACCGAGGTTCTGATTCCGATTCAGTGCGAGTACTACGCCCTGGAGGGTGTAGGCCAGCTTCTGCGAAACATCGAACTGGTGCAGGCCCATCTCAATCCCCAACTTCATGTTTCGACCGTCATCCTCACGATGTACGACGGCCGAACAAAGCTTGCAGACCAGGTTGCGGAAGAAGTGCGAAAGCACTTCGGCGACGCAGTGCTGCGTGCGGTGATTCCGCGCAGCGTCAAGGTCTCGGAGGCACCCGGTTATGGAATGACGGTATTGGATTACGACCCAGGTTCCCGTGGCGCGATGAGCTACTTGGATGCCGGTCGTGAACTCGCAGCACGGTCGTCCTTTGCGACAACCGATGGAACTCAGGAGCACTAGGGATATGAGTCAAGCACGCAAGGGCGGACTGGGACGCGGACTAGCTGCCCTCATCCCCACAGGGCCCGAGGCCGGTCCTCGACTCGGGAGTGCAGCCGCGGATGTAGTGATCGGTACTGCGGCGGACGGAAAGATCAGTCGGAACGCAGCGGAAAAGGCAGCGCGTGAGGCATCCGCACCGACACCGACGCCACCCGTTCGGAGTAGTGAAGAGGACCTCTCCCCCGCCGGCGCGGTGTATCGGGAGATCGATCCGAAGCTGATTCAACCCAATGCCAAGCAGCCGCGGTCGGTGTTCGACGAGGAAGCCTTGACCGAACTCGTCCACTCGATCCGCGAGTTCGGCCTGATGCAGCCGATCGTCGTGCGTCCGGTCGCCGATGGTCGGTACGAATTGGTGATGGGTGAACGCCGCTGGCGCGCGAGCCAAGAAGCGGGACTGGAGTCGATTCCTGCCATCGTTCGTGAAACCAACGATGACGCGATGTTGCGAGACGCGTTGCTCGAGAACATCCACCGCGTTCAGCTCAATCCCCTCGAGGAGGCCGCCGCATATCAGCAGTTGCTCGAGGAATTCGACGTCACTCATGAGGAGTTGGCGGCGAAAATTGGTCGCTCGCGTCCTGTGGTGACCAACATGATTCGACTGTTGAAGTTGCCGATTCCGGTTCAACGACGAGTTGCAGCCGGCGTTTTGTCAGCCGGACACGCGCGCGCTCTCCTGTCGTTGGATGCGGGCTCGGATGCACAGGAGTCTTTGGCTGCGCGAATTATCGCGGAGGGACTATCGGTTCGTGCAACAGAAGAAGCAGTTACGTTGGCGAATCGTAACGACGACATCAGTCCGAATCCCGCTCCTCGCCGCAAGCCGATTCAAATGCCCGGCCTTCAGGATGTCGCCAATCGGCTCTCGGATTCGTTCGATACCCGCGTGACAGTGAGCTTGGGTAAGAGAAAAGGAAAGATCGTCGTCGAATTCGGCTCGGTCGACGACCTCCAAAGAATTGTCGACATGATGGAAAGTCAGAAGAAAAAGTAGCGTCGAAATTTCAGGTACAAACACCCACGGCAGTTATGTCACTGTGACGTAAGTTCGCTATTGAAAGCCGGAAGGAAGCGAATGATGTTGCGATACAGCATTATTCAGCTCCCCGGCTTTCGTGAGGATCAAGGTTGTTGCGATCGCTCACTCTTGACGCGCATACCCGTGCGTCAACGCGGTCGAACGACACAATTCGGTGCATGGAGGCTGAGGTAGCAGTGTCGACACTCGTCACTGGAGTCACATTGGACTCCTTCGATCAACTACCGAAGCACACGCGTCGGTGTCGTTTCTGGGTGCTCGATCCAGCTCGGATCCGAGCCGACGGTGAGTCACTCGATGTGGAGTTCGAGAACGAGGCATGGCTTTCGATGGTCATGCTCGAGTGGGGATCCTGCGGACAGATGCTGTCGGTCGGATCGGACATCGTGGGATGCGCGTTGTATGCACCCCCGGGCGCAGTACCTCGGTCCACGACTTTTCCGACGTCACCTGTCAGTGCTGATGCGGTGTTGCTGACAACGTTGAGAATCGAGTCGGATGTCGATCGGGAGGGACACTCGGCTTCGTTGATTCAGGCTGTAGTCGCAGATCTCGTCAATCGTGGCGTTCGTGCGCTCGAGGCATTCGGGATTCGTCGAACCGAGGAGGACGAGGCAATCGGTCCGCGGGCGACGATGTCGTTGACGTGTTCGGACACGGAATGCATGATCGACGCCGACTTCTTGGAGCAGGCCGGATTCGAAGTGATCGCACCACATCATCGATACCCGCGACTTCGACTCGAATTACATCGCGATCATGGATGGAAGGAAGACGTCGAGTCTGCCCTCGAGCGATTGCTTATTGCGGCCAGTCTGACCGCGGTAGAGATCGAGCACAAGGAAACCGTCGGAGTCAGATGAGCGGAGGTCGCAAAGCCCGACCAGCCGCTAACTCTGACTAGCCGTCAGCTCCGGTCTGCGGCAGCGAGCTCTTCGGCGAGGAGCTCGGCGAAGGTGAATGTTCCGGTGGGCTGATCGTCTTGACCCAGTAGGTACAGACGCTTGACCGAGATGAGGATTGCCTCGGCGATGATGTCCCGGGATCGGGGATCACTGAGCACATCGATGTCGGAAGTGTTTGTCAGATAACCCATGTCGACTTGCACTGTCGGCATATTGGTAAGCCGCAACAGATCCCACGTTCGCCCATGGCTTCGGCAATCGAGTAGTGGAGTGCGGGCGACGATTTCGCGCTGGATGTAGCCGGTGAGGATCTGGCCGATCAAGGACGCCGAACCGTGTGAGTTACCGAAGTGGAAACTTGCCACTCCGTTCGCGGCTGGACTCGTGCTCGACGCACAGCGGAGTGAAATCATCAGGTCAGCATTGAAGCCATTGGACGTCTCGGCGCGCTCGGCAACACTTGGATTGGTTCCACGTGCACGGGAGAGAAACGTTTCCATCCCGGTGGCGGCCATTCGGCCCTCGAGGCGACTGGCGACGTCCCAGAGGATTTCTGCTTCGGAGATTCGGCCGAACATGCCGTGGACTATGCGTCCGGTATCGGCGCCCCCGAGATCGGGGTCGATCACGATGCGCTTGCCAGTCAATTGTGGGCCGGCTGCACGGACAAGTTCTTGTTCACTGATGGCGTGTGGTGATCCGCCCGTGACACGCGTACCGAGCAGTTCTAGAGAGCGCAGCGTTGCAGGACCGCAAATGCCATCCGGGGACAGACCGATTTCCCGTTGGAAAGAGGAGAGCCCTTCGTGAGTTTTAGGTCCGAAGTATCCGTCGACGCGTTCGCTGTAGAAACCCAAATCTTGCAGTCGCGTCTGGAGGGTCGCGATATCGTCCCCGTACAGAGGCGCTGAGAGCTGGTAGATGAGAGTTCGAGCTCCGAGCCGGTAGGACGCTTCCTTCAGGGATCTGTACGTAGCGGGTCCAACGACACCATCGACCAGCAGGCCACGATATTGCTGAAAGGCGCGGACGGCGCCGCCCAAGGATTCATCGAAGTCGGATGCGGGGGGAGTCCAATGCGTCGGATCGCTCGACGAAGATCGATCTGTGTCCTCCACCAGAAATCCGAGCGAGACAAGCGTGCTCCGAACCTCCGCGACGGCGGGTCCAGAATCGCCGTGCCTGAGTCGGTGCATACAGATGACCTTCCGATCTCCAGATTCGATTCTTGCAACGACTGTATCCGCAACCCCAATGCGGAGAGTTCCAATTCCGGGACTGGGTCGATACAAAAGTCGATGCGCCGAACTTGTCGGCACATCGACCAATTGTCGCAGAAAGTGACCCTCGAGCCCCAATCCGCCAGGTAGAGCCGACGGATCGCAGCGGTCGTGTCGGTTACTGATCAGGCGTTGTCTACCTGATCACAGGACCGCTTCGAGGTCCTTGAGAAGTGCTGCCTTGCCCTTGGCGCCGACGATTTGCTTGATTGGCTTGCCGCCCTGAAAGAGGATCAGAGTCGGAATCGACATGACCTTGAAGTCACGAGCCGCCTGCGGGTTGGCGTCGATGTCGAGCTTCGCGATCGTCAGCTTGTCCGAGTGTTCGGCCGCGATCTCCTCGAGTACTGGGGCAACCATCTTGCAAGGCCCGCACCATGTGGCCCAGAAGTCTACGAGGACGGGCTTTTCGCTGCTGAGCACGTCGTCGACGAACGACGCATCCGTGATGGTGACGGTCTTCTTGTCGTCGGACATGTGTTTCTCCTGGTTGTGTAGTAGTGCGGAACGAGAATTCAGGCGTTGACGACGTCTACTGGCTGGTCGGCGTGCTCGAGCGTGTTGGAGGAGATGTCGCCTTGCTCGGCGAGCCAGCGCTCGGCGTCGATGGAGGCCGTGCAGCCGGTTCCGGCCGCGGTGATTGCCTGCTGGTAGACGTGATCCACCAAGTCACCTGCGGCGAACACTCCGGGTAGCGACGTAGTCGAGGACGGCGAGGCCACCTTGACGTAGCCTGCCTCGTCGAGTTCGACCTGTCCCTTGACCAGTTCGTTGCGCGGATCATGACCGATCGCCACGAACATTCCCGTCACCTCGAGAGTGGTCTTCTCTCCCGTGTTCGCGTTTTCGAGTGCTATCCCGGTGACAGAGGTCTCGCCCAAAACTTCGAGAACATTGGTGTCGGTGAGGAAGCGAATCTTGTCGTTGGCCTTTGCGCGCTCGAGCATGATGCGCGATGCACGAAATTCGCTGCGCCGATGGACGATGGTGACGCTGCGTGCGAATCGAGTGAGGAAGGTCGCCTCCTCCATGGCCGAGTCCCCGCCACCGATGACGGCAATGTCCTGATCGCGGAAGAAGAATCCATCACAGGTGGCGCAGCTACTGACACCGCGTCCGAGCAGTTTCTCTTCACCCGGTATGCCGAGGTATCGCGCCGCGGCACCCATCGCCAGGATGACCGCGCGTGCCTGATAGGTCTCGCCGCCGGCGGACAAGGTTTTGATCTCGCCGCTGAGGTCCATCTCTTCGACGTCTTCGGTACGAATATCCGCGCCGAACCGCTTGGCCTGCTCGCGCATCTGCTCCATCAGGTCCGGACCCATGATCCCTTCGCGGAAACCGGGAAAGTTCTCGACGTCCGTGGTGGTCATCAAAGCACCACCGAACTGAGTTCCCTCGAACAGAATCGGCTGGAGTTCAGCCCTGGCTGCGTATACACCGGCGGTGTATCCGGCCGGTCCCGAGCCGACGATGATGAGATCGTGAACCTGTGGGGTTGTCATGCGGGCCTTCCGATCGAATGTGCTGTCTACCGATTGCGTTGAAACAAGTCTGCGTTGAAACAGGAGGCGAGGGCATAGTTCTGGTGCGCCCGCCGGTTATGTCAACACCAGCGTAAAGGGTGTTGTTCCCGGTTGTCCTCCTGCGCGTCCGAGATCAGTTCAGATCGCGACGGACCAGTGTCTGCGGGTTGCCCTCTCCGCAATCCGAGCCCACCACGAGTACGGTCATGCCGTCTATCGGAAAACGCGGCACGACGAGCAGTGTGGCGGCCCGTCCGTCTACCTTTACCGGAGTGGCTGCGAGCAGAATTTCCTGAGGGTCGAAACCGTTGGCTACCAAGCATTCCGGAAGGTTGCCGGCGTCCTTCAGCTCGGTTGGATCCTGTTGGCCGAAGAGGTCGCGGATATCGGCGGAATTCAAGTCGCTCGAATCGAGAACCAGGCTGGGCGGATACTCGGGTGCGGCCACCGTGTCGGGGTCGTTCGGCTCGCCCGGGCGGGCGAACAGCAAGACGGAAAGCGAAGCGACGATCGCGGCCGCGGCCGCGATGCCGATACCCGTGTAGGCCCACCGGCGTGAGTGAGGACCGGCCTTATCAGCGAGCGAGGATTCCTGCTCGGTCATCAGCGCGCGATCGATCCTCTCGGCGACGTCCGGAGGCATCGGCTCACCGGAGGAGAAGTCGCTTCCGAGTGAACCGAGACGGTCCGAGAGCGCGTCGAGAGCGGAGATGATCTCCATCGCTCTCGGATTTTGGCGAACGAGAGGCCAGAGCTTCTCACTGACCGACTCGTCGAGTACTCCTGCATGGAGATCTGCCAACAGGTCGGGTGAGTACGGAGCGACGGGTAGAGGCTCGGTTCCGTGTGATGCCACTTCGGTCTCCTCCCAGCGCAAGCTCTACCCACGGCCCGTCTTGTTTACGGGGCAATCGTGCCTACACATGGTAAGACGCGCCGGATCCGCTAACGGTTCCCTTCGTACCGCAAATACTCGAGTTGTATTACCAGTTTCAACCGACCACGGGCGCATCTGCTCTTGATCGTGCCGGTGGGCACACCGAGAATGCGGGCAGCATCTGCGACCGAGTAGCCCTCCATGTCCACAGCCACGACGGCCGATCGTTGTTCGGGTGGCAACGACATGAGTGCCTTGTGGACCTCGATGGAGGTCTCGACGGCAGACATCTGATCCCGACCGTCCACCGGTTCGATGTCGTCCTCGTTGGTGAGCGACACGGTCGGTCTCGATCGGTTACGGCGAATGCGGTCGAGGCAAGCGTTGACAACGATCTTGTGTAACCAACTGCGAACAGCTGCATCGGCCCGGAACGTGGCGGCGGTGCGGTGGGCTGACAAGAGTGCTTCTTGCAATGCGTCGGCAGCGTCCTCGTTGGTGTAGCTGGTTCGGCGTGCGGTCATCCAAAGGTGCTCGTGGTGTCGATGTACCAGCGAGGTGAACGCATCGGCCTCCCCGGCGACGTGCGCACTCAACAATTCGATGTCGGAGCGTCCGCCGAGAAGACCCCCGACAGCCCAGTCCCTATGTAAATCCCCCATACGAAAACGGCTCCCCCCGTATTACCGCATTGTCGGAGAGCCTAAGGCATAGAGACCATCGAGTACGAAACGTCCCCCGAACCGAGACGTTCGCAGGTGGACGGCGGGTGTATCAGGAGTAGCCGTCAGGGCTGCGCGGTGAAGCCGAAATCCGCGATCGTCGATTGGTTGCGTCCATCGTCTTTACCGAGTCCGGTAATCCACAGCAGAACATGTGACGTGGGTTCGGAAACGGTCAGTGGAATGTCGGTGACACCGTTGCCGAGTGTCGCCTGCCCGATGACGGTGGTGTCGCTGAGACTTGCGGAATCGCTTGGGGCGGAACGGATTTCGACAACGGTACCCGGAGAGGGCGAGTTGACGAAGGCGCTGGTGAGGACCTGCGAAGACGGCAGGGTCGCGAGTAGTCCTACGCCTTCCTTGAGTGACGGGAAGGGCTGGAAGTACGCGTCCGTGGTCCAGGTGGAGCCGGCGTTGCCGTCGATGGCGTTGCCTGCTGAACCGGCGTTGTCGGCACTGCCCTGAGGTGAGAACACCTCGACCGAGTCGATCGCGGTCGGAGCAACTGCTGCCGGCGGCGCGACGTCTTCTGCACCAGGTGTGGCAGGGGCGGCAGCGCTGGTGGTGAGGCCGAAGTCCTGTTGTGTCAGCGGCTCGTCGGAGCTGTTACCTGTAAGGAATGTGATGAGCCAGTAGCCTGCGAAACCGAGGACTATGACGGTCAGTGCGCCCAGCACGGCAAGCGCGATGTTGGTGCGTTTCGACCGCAGTTGTTGAGCGGCGATTTCCGCAGGGTCGGCCAGTGAGTGGCCGGAAGCACCGGGTGCTCGCTGACCGAGGCGTAGTGCAGGCATCAGATCGGTCTTGTCGTTGATGACTGCAGCTTGATCCAGCACGTGCTGGACGGTCGCAGCCGTACGAATGCCACTGTTCTGCTCGAGCGCACGGACGGCTACTGCCGAGATCTCGAAGGGCACGTCGGGTCGGATGCGACGCGGCTCGATGGCGTTTCCATTCGCGTCACGGTCCGCAGGACGCATGCCGCCTACCGATCGTGGCGATGAATCGGAATCGGGAGTCTTTCCGACAGCGTCGGCGAGAGGCCAACGCGCAGTGATCAGGGCGTACAGCATCGCGCCGAGCCCGCGAACATCGGAACCCGGGTCTGCATCGGCCAATGTCGCCGGGAAGGCGAGAACTGCGTTTCCGCTGCTGCTGATCCGGACGCGGTCCGGATGGTCGATCGACAGTGCTCCGCCGCTTCGGTGTGCTGCTTCGGCGGCGGCGGCGAGGGCCTTGATAGCCCTGGCCGCGCCGGTCGGCGATGGAACAGTATCGGCCATTTCACGAAGCGAACGACCCGGGGTCCATTCGGCGACGACGATGCCGCCGGAGCTGCCCCGGACGACGTCGAGAACGCGAGCAAGACCCGGGGAGTTGATTCGGCCCAGTCTCAGGGTGCGGGACAGGATTGCCTGAGGGCCCTCGGGACGGTCGGGTGAGAGCGAGGACGCTTGCTGGTCGGCGTCGACGAACGTCAAGGCCACCTCGCGATCCAACTTGACGTCGTGGGCCTGCCAGAACTTGAGGCCACGTGATCCACCGTGCGGGGTGAGCAGACGGTAGCGACCGCCTGCCACGGATGCGCCCGGGATGAGCTTGGGGCCGCGAAGCGACCGTGCAGGCTCGGAACCCGGTCCGACGGGTGGCAACGCTGGTGATCCGACTGGAGCGGCACCGGTGTCGTGTGCCACGCCACGGCTCGACTTCACCGCGGCGGTGGTGTTCTTGGCTTCGGAATCGACCTTGCCTGCCGTCGGAGTGTCCTTGGAGTCGGCCTTGGCAGGCTTGGCCTTCTGCTCGGCAGATGATTCCGACGTCGTGGCCTCGGTTGCGTCGATTTCCTTGGAAGGTTCAGCTTCCTCGGGCGGCGATGGCTTCTTGAACGGTGAGGGCGTCTTGGAAGGCGTGGTGGGATTGGAAGGCGTCGTGGGCTTGGAAGGCTCGAGCTTGCCCGACACATCTTTGGCGCGAT
>JBBPZN010000072.1:0-10296 GCA_038198705.1 Mycobacteriales bacterium | reverse complement strand
GCGTAGGCGATGCCCGGTGCGGCGACCGTCAACGACATTGCGACTACCGCGCCGGCCGCGGCAATGCGGGCACGCCGAGATCGAGAGATCGATTTGTGCGACATATATGTGGAGCCCTTCAGTCGGTAGCGGCTGAGCCGCTGATTTCCGCCCCGACACGGAATTTCAAGTTAGTGAGACATACGTACGAGCGTTCCAAGACCGTAACGGACCCTACGGTCTCCAAAGGTTTACTTCGGGTTTGGTTATCGAAGTGTTACGTATGGGACGCCTGTGACTGAAGTGGTTTGGATGGCTGAGCTGCGTCGATAGCCGACTGTGATTTTCCGTATCTCGTGGATGCGGTGGGGGAAGTGACCTGGTGAACAGTGCTCTCCTGCGCTGCGACCCGACTTTGCCCGGTGGAGGGGGTGGACATGCCGATCCACGCAGCTACCGGCAGCATCGGGATCATCAGGGTTACGACGGTGGTCTTGATCGTGGACTGAATGCGGTCCGAGCGGCGAACCAGCGGGTTTCGCACGACACGATGAGGTAGTTCGGACGTTCTGGCGCGCTGTCCATGCTTTCGGCGCATCGTATCCCCACGTGTTCTCTCGCGTGTCCAACCATCACCATGGCAACCTTGGGGCCTGCGATCAGGTATTCGGGTCAGCATCACATATTCACCCAGCTCAGCCGGCGATGGAGGAAACAAGTCCGATGAAACGATCGACGTTCTCACGTGTTGCATTCGGTTCGGCTGCGATCGCGACGGTGGTCGGTGCGGTCACCGGGAACGAGATGCTGCACCGGGTAGCCAAGCCGCTCATCGTCCCAGCGCTCGCGCTCGGGATGCGACGCTCCTCGCCGGTTCTCGGGGTGGCACTCACTGCCGCTACTGTCGGGGACGTTCTTCTGATGGACCCGGACGACGATTCCAAGATTCTGCGCGGAGCCGGAGCGTTCGCCGTCATGCAGGGCTGCTATTGCTTCCTTCTCGCTTCGGCCGGTAGTCGACCGACACTGGCCGCCGCCGTACCGCGCTTCGCCGGTTGGGCAGTGGCGTCGTCACAGTTGGCAAGAAAGTCACCGGAGGTGGCCCCGGGTTTGGCCGGGTACGGCGTGACTCTGGCGGCGATGTCGACGTTGGCTGCTGATCCAGCGTCCGCACCAGGAGCGGATGTGTTTGCGGGTGTCGTGGTGCCGAATTCCGATCCACGTTCGTGGCAGGCGCTGGGCGGAATCCTGTTCACCGTCTCCGACGCGTTGATCGTGTACCGACGGCTCTATCTTTCGAGCGAGATGTCTCGGCGGGTCGTCGAAGGTGCGATTCTGGCGACGTATTCCGCCGCTCAGCTACTTCTCGTCGAAGGATTCACCAGGCAGAAGTAGGACGCGATGGTGGTCCGACGGGTCGACCATGATCGGCAGAGTTCGTCCGGTTTCGAATCGCGCCGTCTCCGACGGGGGTATCGAATAGACGATTCTGCCCACGTAGGAATCCGAACCGGGCACTGTGAACGCCAAGTCGAGTTCCATCGATTTCTCGTCGATCCTTCGACTGGCCTCGACCGTCGCCCAGCCCTCGACACCATTCTTGGCAAGGCGTCGCTGTTCGGCAGTGGGCCGGTTGGCGACCATCATGGCCAATCCGAGTGCCGTACCGAATCCGGCAACCAGGCCGACAAGTTGGTAGGGCAGAGTGCCGGGCGGTGTATGCGTGCGCAGCCAGCCTGCCCAGATGATCAACACGACGAGGTAGCCGACAGCGACGAAGGCAACCGCTCGCAGAATTCGTTCGTGATTCACCGAAATCTCCTCGAAGACCTACAAAGAGTAGTCCCGAGATCTGTCGAAGTGTTTACCGATAATTCCAGTAACCCTTATCCTGTCGGTGTGCCTACTCGAACTGTGTTCATCACCGGCGCGGCAGCCGGGATCGGACGGTCCACCGCATTGAAATTCGCTCGCTCGGGATACCTCGTCGGGGCCTATGACATCGACGAGACCGGATTGGCCTCGTTGAGCAAGGAGATCGCGGCGGCCGGTGGCCGTGTCGTGACGGGAGTTCTCGATGTCACCGACCCGGTTCAGTGGGCGGATCGGCTGACCGAATTCGACGCGGAGTCCGACGGGCTACTCGATGTCCTGGTCAACAACGCGGGCATCCTCGTCGCAGGCAAATTCGAAGAGATACCGCTCGCTGTGCACAAGCGTCAGATCGACATCAACTTCAACGGCGTCGTGTACGGCACTCTCGCCGCATTCTCGTATCTGAAGTCCACCCCCGGTGCTCAGGTCATCAACCTTTGTTCCGCATCTGCGATCTACGGTCAGCCTGAACTTGTCACCTACGGCGCGACGAAGTTCGCGGTCCGCGGTATCACCGAGGCCCTCGACCTCGAATGGGCCGAGTACGACATCTCGGTGAAAGCGATGTGGCCGCTGTTCGTGCAGACCGCGATGACTCAGGGTGTGTCCACGGGCACCACCAACTCGCTCGGAATCAAGCTCACAGCCGACGATGTCGCCGAAGCGATCTTCGACGCCACCCGGCCTTCGAAGCGCCTGCTGCACAAGGTCCATTTCCCAGTGGGGTTGCAGTCCAAGGTGATGACTCTCGGGTCGCGATTCTCCCCGGCATGGCTGACGCGTGAGATCAACCGGCGCTTGAGCCACACCTGACCCCACCCCCACAGAGCTTGTCGCGGTGCGCCGGTAGGGTCGCACTGCGAACAGGTCAGCGAGAGCGGGGTCGGGGTATTTCATGGTGGACAAGCGTTTTGCAGCAGCGGTAGTCCTGGCGGTGTCGGCACTGTTGACGGCATGTGGCGGTGAGTCCGGTGCGGAGGTGGCCGCAACCTCGCCGCCGAGTGTGACGAGTGCGCCCGCCGCTACCACTACTACGACGGTGGCACCGGTTCCCGTCACCACTACCGAGGCGCCGCTTCCCACGACGACCGAGCCTGCTCTGCCGCCGCCGCCGATGCCGCAGACTACGTATGCCCCGCTACAGGGTGCCTACTATTTCAGTTCTCCGGACGGGCAGTTTCAGTGCGGAATCGTCACTCTTCCTTCGCGGACGGAGGCAGGCTGTCAAGGCGCGACCACGCCGGTTCCACCGCGGCCCGAGTCGTGCATGATCAGCTGGGGCAACGGGATTCGCGTCACCAACGAAGGCTCAGCCGAGTTCATGTGCTCCGGCGGCGCGGTGTACACCTCGGGTGGTGAAACGATCGACCCGCCGCTCGAGGTGGGTCAACAGATCGTCGGCGACGGTTACACGTGTAGCTCGGCCGCCGACGGTATCTCCTGCAACAACGACGAGACCGGTCATGGTTTCCGCATTGCTTCCGATAGTAACGAAACCTTTTGAGCGACATGGAATCCGGAGTCGCGGCCGATACCGGCCCAACCGAGTGGGGTGAGGCCCCCAATGGTGTCGGACCGTGGATCGAGGAGTACACATCGCCGCGTCCGACCGATACTCGTTACGACGCCGAGCTGCTCGACAATGGAGATCGACGCAATGTCGTCGACGCCTATCGATATTGGACACGTGAGGCGATCGTTGCGGACATCGACAGTCGTCGCCACAGTCTGCACATCGCGATCGAGAACTTCACGAACGACGCCAATATCGGCACTGTGGTCCGGACGGCCAATGCTTTTGCTGCGCAGGCAGTTCATATCGTCGGTCGTCGTCGGTGGAATCGGCGGGGTGCGATGGTCACCGATCGCTATCAACACATTCACCACCACGCCACGGTCGCCGACTTGCTCGAGTTCGCCCGAGCGAACGCGCTGACCGTGGTCGCCGTGGACAACACACCGGGGTCGGTGCCGCTGGAAACGGCAGATCTTCCGCGTGACTGCGTGCTGCTGTTCGGTCAGGAGGGCCCCGGAGTGACGGAGGAAGCCCGCGGCGGCGCCTCGATGACGGTGTCCATCGCCCAGTTCGGTTCGACTCGAAGTATCAACGCCGGTGTGGCTGCGGGTATCGCCATGCATTCCTGGGTTCGTCAGCACGCGGACTTGTCTTCGGCGTGGACCTGACCTCCTTGTGTCACTCGCTTTGCCGGTAATGGCAGGATCGGTGCATGCAGGAGCAATGGTCGCAGCGTGCAGACGCTGCGGAGGGGGCGGTCTACGCGCGCCACGTACGTCGATTGTGGGGACTGCCTGGCACCGCGCTAGGAGTGGTGGCGTGGCCCCCCGTCCGGCGTGAACGACTGTTCGGACGTTGGCATTACTGGTGGCAGGCGCACTTGCTGGACTGTGCTGTCGACGCCGCGACGCGGGCGCCCACCGCCAAGCGTCGCAGAAAATTATCCAAAATTGCTCGTGCACATCGCATTCGGAACATCACCGGATGGACCAACAACTATTACGACGACATGGCATGGCTCGGCCTTGCGCTGGAGCGATCGCAGCGGTTGCACGCCGTCGACCATCGGTCGGCGATCCACACGATCGAATTGGAGTTGTTCGACGCCTGGGCACCGAAGAAGGGCGGCGGAATACCGTGGCGCAAAGGTGACGATTTTTACAACACTCCGGCGAACGGGCCTGCGTCGATACTGCTTGCCCGGACCGGTCGGCTGTGGCGCGCACAGGCCATGGCGGACTGGATGGACGCACACCTGCGCGATCCAGCGACGGGTCTGATGCTCGACGGCATTCGCACCGGTGGCGTGCTCGATCGTGCGGTGTTCAGCTACTGCCAGGGTGTCGTGCTCGGGGTCGAGACCGAATTGGCAGTTCGTCTCGATGCGCCGCGGCATCGCGCACGCGTGCACGCGCTGGTTGCCGCCGTCGAGACTCACTTGTGCCGGGATCTGGTGATCATGGGCGGGGGCGGAGGTGACGGCGGTCTGTTCGACGGCATTTTGGCACGCAACCTTGCTTTCGTCGCCACGACGCTCCCCGGTGAGTGCGACGAGGACGAACAGGCTCGCTCGCTGGCGGCGTCGATCGTTCTTGCATCGGCGGAGGCCGCGTGGGAGAACCGGCTGGAGGTCGAGGATCATCCGCTGTTCGGCGCCGCCTGGAACAAGGAGGCTCGCCTGCCCGGATCGGGGCATTCCATTGCCACGTTCACCGGTGGGACCGTCCGCTCGTCCAGGATTCCCGAGCGCGATCTATCGGTCCAACTAGGTGGGTGGATGTTGATGGAAGCCGCCCACGTCGTTTCCACGGCCGGTTTCCGCTAGGCGCAAGAAGTTCTACTCGTGAACCTCTTCCACCTCGACTATCTCGGTCGGTCGTGCCATCTCTTTGCGGTACTGCCAGATGCCGAGCGCGGTACCTACGACGAGCGCGATGATCATCGCAATCAACACCGCCGGTAGTAGCCACGGGACCTGCTCGATGAAGCTGCCGAAGTAGAAGCCGATGAGCAGCAGTACCGGCGCCCAGATGATGGCGCCCAGGGTACTGGCGATCGTGTATTTGCGGTGGTTCATGTTTGCTGCGCCTGCGACCATCGGGCACAGCGTGCGAACCCATGGAATCCAGCGAGCCACGAGTACCGCCCAGAAACCGTGCTTCTCCAGCAGGACGTTCACTTTGTGAAGATTTTTCGTGTTGAGATACTTGCCGTCTTTGCGTGCGACGAGCTTGGAACCGGTGCGGTGGCCGATGACGTATCCGGCTTGATTTCCGGCGATCGCGGCGATCATCGCGCCCACCGACAGCGCCCAGATGTGGCCTACGCCGGAAGAGTGCGTGGCCATGACGATTCCTGCGGTGACGAGCATCGAGTCACCGGGTAGGAACAGGCCGATGATGACAGCGCATTCGAGGAAAACGAAGGCGACGACGATGGTCCACACGACAAGGGGACCGGCAGTGGTGAGCGGTCCGAAACTACCTAGTGCGGTTATCGTCTCGGACGCTTGTACGTTGATCTGGCCGATCATGCGCGACGCATCATGTCAGGAAGTGGCGTCCCTCTGCGATTCGATCGACTCGGTCGCTTCGGCCAACGGAGTCTTGCGTGCCTTGATCATCCGTTTGCCGACCTCGATGACGATTGGCAGCACCGACACGAGAACGATGATGATGAAGATGATGTCGACGTGCTCGCGAATGAAGTCGATCTGGCCGAGCAGGTAGCCGAGCATCGTCACACCTGCACCCCAGAGGATGCCTCCGACGACGTTGTAGGTCAGGAACAGCGAGTACTTCATCTTCGACGCACCCGCGACGACGGGGGCAAACGTGCGAACGATCGGAACGAAGCGCGCCAGGATGATGGTGATCGGCCCGTGCTTTTCGAAGAATGCATGCGACTCGTCGATGTACTTCTTCTTGAAGAATCGCGCGTCGTTCGATTTGAAGAGGGCGGTACCGCCCTTGGAGCCGATGAGGAATCCCACCTGGTCGCCGAGGATCGCGGCGATGGGAATCAGAATCAGCAATAGCCAGATCGGTGCGAACGGCTCGATGTCCGTCGACTTCGATGCCGCGATCAGCCCTGCTGTGAACAGCAGGGAATCACCGGGTAGCAGGGGAAACAGCAACCCCGATTCGATGAAGACGACGAGCAGCAATCCGACCAACACCCAGGCGCCGAACGAATTGAGCAGGTTGACCGGATCGAGGAACCCGGGCAGCAAAGCCAGGTTGGTCGTCACGGATTCCGAGGCGGCATTCAAACTCACGGTGCTCACACTACCGGCCGAACCTGGGAGAACCTGAACAACAGGTTTCGACCACCGGATACGGGGCTGTCCGATTCGTCGTGATCGATTTCAGAGACTCTGCGATGGGTGTTGGTGGGTCCCGGGCGACACAGCGTCGATGAGTTGCCATACTGCAGAGGACACACGGCGCGCGCCGCTACGCGTGAGCGCTCGCCGATCGACTCTTTACATGGAGGAATCCGCCGTGCCGATCGCAACTCCCGAGGTCTACGCCGAGATGCTTGGCCGGGCGAAGGAACACCAATTCGCATTTCCGGCTATCAACTGCGTAGGTTCCGAGTCCGTCAATGCCGCCATCAAAGGCTTCGCCGACGCAGGTAGCGACGGCATCATTCAGTTCTCCACGGGCGGTGCCGAGTTCGCCTCGGGCCTGGGGATCAAGGACATGGTCACCGGCGCGGCAGCGCTCGCCGAGTTCGCTCACGTGGTCGCTGCGCGATACGACGTCACCATCGCGCTGCACACCGATCACTGCCCGAAGGACAAGCTCGATACCTACGTGCGTCCGCTGATCGCCCTGTCCCAGGAGCGCGTCGACGCAGGCAAGAACCCGCTCTTCCAATCGCACATGTGGGACGGTTCCGCGATCGCGATCGATGAGAACCTCGAGATTGCCAAGGAGCTGCTTGCTCTTTCCGCAGCAGCACGCATCATCCTCGAGATCGAAATCGGCGTCGTCGGCGGCGAAGAAGACGGTGTCGAGGCCGAGATCAACGACAAGCTCTACACCTCGAACGAGGATTTCCTCAAGACCGTCCAAGCTCTCGGCGCTGGCGACGCAGGATCGCGTTACCTGCTCGCAGCAACGTTCGGCAACGTGCACGGCGTCTACAAGCCGGGCAACGTCAAGCTGAAGCCTTCGGTGCTCGCCGACGGCCAGAAGGTCGCGTCGGAGCACCTTGGTCTTGCCGAGGGTTCCAAGCCGTTCGACTTCGTCTTTCACGGTGGATCGGGCTCGGCGAAGAGTGAGATCGAAGAGGCACTCGGTTACGGCGTCGTCAAGATGAACGTCGACACCGATACCCAGTACGCATTCAGCCGGCCGATCGCCGGACACTTCTTCAGCAACTACGACGGCGTCCTGAAGGTCGACGGCGAGGTCGGCAACAAGAAGGCCTACGACCCCCGCAGTTACCTGAAGAAGGCCGAAGCAGGGATGACCGCTCGCGTCATCGAGGCGTGCAACGACCTGAAGTCCGCCGGCCGCAGCGTCTCCGCCGGATAAGACCCTTTCTCGACCGACTCGGCCCCGCAACGTGCTTTCGTTGCGGGGCCGAGTGCTGGGCGCGATCAGAGAATTACTCCGAGGGTGCGGGGCTACTCGGGCTGCAGACTTTCCACACATCGCCGTCGCGGCGTAGGTCGAAGGTGCGGGGTGAGGTGTCGGCGGGATTGGCCGCGGTATGCGCAAGAACCTGCGCAATCGCGGTGCCGCCGGTCACCTGAACGGCGTCGACACTCTTCACGACCGGAACATTGCCCTGCTCGACGGCAATGCGGTGGACATCGGCGAAATCGGCGTCCGGAATATCGCGGTAGAAGGTGGCAAGTTCGCCGCACGAGGCGCTGCGGAGAGTCGATAGATCTCCGGTGCTCAATGCTTGCGTGAACGATTGGATCGACGTTCTGATCTGCGCGTCGACCGAACTGCCCTCGTCGTCGCGCGAGAGGTAGGCAAATCCCGCGACGCCGATGGCGACGATCAGGACCAACGCGCCCACGAGTGCGGCGATCCATTTTCTGCTCTCGGACTTCCTCGACGGAGTGCTCGGCGTCGGTTCGATGCGCTGGGGCCGTACCTGCGGCTGCGAGAGCTCGCCACGCGCGGGGATGCGTCGCGGTGCAGCGATTGCCGGTGGTTCTTGTTTTCGAATTGCCTCGGTGGCGGGCTCTTCGCCCACCTCGTTCGACTTGTCCTGCGGATCCGACACCCTGTTCTCCCAACTGACCGGACTGTGCGACGCAGACGAGCCTAGCGAGCGGAGGGGTGGGTGGACGCACGCGCGCAGAGTGTCGGGGCACAATGGGGTCCATGACTTCTTTCGGTGACCTGCTTGGACCCCAGCCGACGCTCTTGCCTGGAGACGAAGAGGCAGAGTCGGAACTTCTGAATCACGCGGACCCGGCGAAGGTGGCTGCCGACAATCCCACGGCCTCGATTGCCTGGGCATACTTGGCGGAAGCCGCTTCGACCGCTGGACAGACGATCACCGCTTACGCTTACGCGCGTACCGGTTACCACCGCGGACTCGATCAGCTGCGTCGCAACGGATGGAAGGGGTTCGGGCCGGTCCCGTACAACCATGAGCCGAACCGAGGATTCCTCCGATGCGTCGCCGTTCTTGCAAAGGCTGCGCGCGATATCGGCGAGAATGACGAGTACGCCCGCTGCCTCGACCTCCTCGAAGACTGTGACCACAAAGCTGCCGAAGCGCTCGGCCTCGGCTGATCGGTTTCGCCCGACTGCGCGACGCGGGAAGTCGCGGCTGAAGTCCGGTCGCATGCGGCTTCAAGTTTCCATGTTGCCGATCATTCAATGTGCTCTGGCGGCGGGGGTCGCGTGGTTCGTGGCGACCGACCTGGTCGGGCACCCGCGTCCGTTCTTCGCCCCGATCGCCGCCGTCGTATCGCTCGGCCTGTCGCTGGGGTCTCGGTTGCGGCGTTCTGCGGAACTGGTCGTCGGTGTCACTCTGGGAATCGGTGTCGGCGACCTGATCATCTCCGCGATCGGTAGTGGACCGTGGCAGATCTCGCTGGTTGTCGCGCTTGCGATGTCGACGGCAGTGTTTCTCGACGGCGGTCCGATCTTTGCGATGCAGGCGGGTTCTTCGGCGGTGCTCGTGGCGACACTCATTCCTCCTGGTAATTCCGGTGGCGTCGACCGGATGGTCGACGCGTTGATCGGTGGTCTCGTCGGGATCGCGATCGTCGCACTGATTCCGACGCATCCGGTGTGGCGGGCGCGCAAGGACGCGGCGAAAATTCTGAAAACGGCGTCGGATGTGTTGCAGAAGGTCGCCGACGGTCTCGTTGCCAACGACCCGAAGCCCATCGAGGAAGCGTTGAAGAAGGCGCGTGCGACGCAGTCCGATATCGACACCCTGCGCAGTGAGCTCAAAGGTGGCCGAGAGATCGCGCGGATCTCGCCGTTGTACTGGAGGCAACGCCACCGTCTTGCGGGTTTGGCCAAGACAGCTGATCCGCTCGACAATGCAGTGCGCAATATTCGGGTGTTGGCGAGGCGTTCGCTCTCATTGGTGCGTGACGACGAGATTCTCGATCCGCGACTCGTCGACGAGGTCGAAAAGCTTGCTCAAGCAGTGGATGTGTTGCGGCGGATGATTCTCGCCGATCCCGGGCAGCGTCCCGACGCAGCCGATGCCGCGCGGGTGCTGCGGTCGGTTGCATCCGGCGCGAAACCTGAACTGATCGACAATGCCGGCCTGTCCGCGACGGTGGTGTTGGCTCAGTTGCGTTCGATCATCGTAGATCTGCTGCAGGTGGCCGGTCTGAAGCGGATATCCGCTCTGGCGACGCTGCCGCCGACTGTCGAGAAGCCGAGTGTGACCCCGGACGTGCTGTGAGGGAACAGCCCCGTTGCACATAT
>JBBPZN010000071.1:0-21190 GCA_038198705.1 Mycobacteriales bacterium | reverse complement strand
TGAGTTCTTCGAACGAATCGATGATCGTGCGCTCGAACTCGTCCGCTGTGCCGTGATGGTGAACGAATGCCGGTAGATCGTTGGCCTCGTGGGGGTACGGAACACTGAGCAACGGTCCGCCGCGGGTGGAAAGCCACACCGGTTGATCATCGATCGGCCAGTCGAGTGTGTAATCGAATCCACGCTCAGCAAGGAGGTCCTCGGTTACGCGACTTGGATTGGCGCCAGGACTCATCCACCCACGAGGCGGTATCCCCTCGAGGCGTTCGATCGTGCGATAGACCTCGTCGATGGTCTGGCGCTCGTCGGTCTCGTCCTGTTGGTTCGGTTGGACCGCGTTGGTTCGACCGTGGGCTATGAAGTCAGCGTCGAGTTCACGAAATGCGTCGAGCAACTCAGGTGCGTGATCGTATGTTTCGGTGTTGAGCAACAGGGTGGGCCGTATCCCGTTCCGCTCCAGAGTTTCTGCGATCCGAAACCCGCCTACACGGTTACCGTACTCACGCCACCCCCAGTTATAGGTGTTCGGTTGATCCATATCCGGGGTGTAGCCGAGGCCTGGGGGGCCGTCGTCGTAGGGAAAGTGCTCGCAGTTGACAGCGACGTACACCGCAAGACGAGCACCACCTGGCCACTCGAACTGTGGACGATCGGTGATTGCCGAGTAGTCGAAGCGTCGGTGTGAGGCAAGGGCCATCGGTTCATTATGCCCCGCTACGCCACTATGGGTTCTGAAGCAGAATCATCCTGGGCGGGTGATGCTGCCTGGACCGGAAAAGGACCATGCTCGAATGCCGAGGACAGCATCTCGGTCTTTGGTGAACTCGACACGCCTGAGCGATTCCATCGCACATGATGACGAAGGAGTGCCCGTGAGCACACGGTCAACGCCTAACCGGGCTCCCGCAGTAGTCGATGCACCGTCACCCGAGCATTCGGGTTCAGGGCGTGCTGCGCGTGCCTTGGTATCGCGCCGCGAGCTTGGAAGCTGGAATTCGGCAACTCGCGGTCATGACCCGCTGCAGACAATACTGGCGCAGAGCGATATTCGAGCACCGGACCTCCTCCCGATCCGACATGGACGAATGAGCCATTCTCCTTGGACGTACTACCGTGGGGCCGCGGCAGTGATGACCGCCGACCTCGCCTCCACCGCAAATACCGGGATCATGGTCCAGATGTGCGGCGATGCGCACATCCTGAACTACGGTCTGTGGACCTCTCCCGAGCGAAATCTCCTCTTCGATCTGCGGGACTTCGACGAGACCCTACCCGGGCCGTTCGAGTGGGACCTCAAACGTTTTCTCGCGAGCGTCGTCGTGCTTGCCCGAGACAACGGCGTGCCGGAAAGGCTTGCACAAGAGTCGGTTCGAGCTGGGTACCGCAGCTATCGCAAGCACATGAAGACTTACGCAACGATGCCGCAGATCGACGTCTGGTACGACAAAGTCGGTGTCGACCAGTTGGTCGAGTATGCGACCACCGACGATGAGGGCGAAATGGATGCGCTCATCGAGAAGCGTGCCAAAAAGCGGACAGGCCGGGTGGCCTCGAAGAAGCTCACCACTCTGGTCGACGGCCACCGAGTGATCACCGAGGATCCCCCGTATCGAGTACACCGGCTCGACGACGCGGCGGATCAAATCTTGCACGACGTGATGCGCAAGTATTACGACTCCATCCCCGACCATCTCAACAAGCTGCGCACCCGTTACGACGTGGTCGACGCAGTACGTCAAGTCGTCAGCGTCGGAAGTGTCGGCATGCGGGTGTTCCTGACCTTGCTGGAGGAACGCCGCAGCGGTGACCCATTGTTGCTCCAGATCAAACAAGCCGGGCCATCGGTGTACGAACAATTCCTGGGTAAGAGCAGGTACGAGAATCACGGATCACGCGTGGTCCACGGACAGCGAATGATCCAAAGCGCCACCGACATGTTCGTGGGATGGACTTCTTTTCAGGACGCGAATCTGAACCTTGATGTGGACTTCTACGTCAGGCAGTTCCGCGACGGCAAAGTAATCCCCAAAGGTGAGGTCGTCGCTCTTCGTCTTGCGCAATTTGCAGCAGCCTGCGGCAACGTCCTGGCGCGCGCTCATGCTCGTAGCGGTGACGCTGCAGCTATCGCCGACTATCTCGGCGGTGGCAGTAAGGTCGAGGAAGCGATGGTTGCGTTCGCAAGCGCCTACGCCGATCAAAACACCGCAGACCACGCTCAACTGGCCAAAGCTGTCGCTGATGGCTCCATCGCATCCGAGCGTGGCTGGCCTGATATCCCCTGAGAACTGCGCATCTTTTTCTGCCGTCGGTCAGTTGCCGACGTACCGCGCCAGGTAGTCGCCGGTGAGCGTGGTTCGGTGGGCGATGAGATCTGCGGGCGTGCCTTCGAAAACGATCTTGCCGCCGTCGTGTCCGGCTCCCGGTCCGAGATCGATGATCCAGTCCGCATGCGCCATGACGGCCTGGTGATGTTCGATTGCCACTACCGATTTACCGGAGTCGACGAGGCGATCGAGTAGGCCGAGAAATTGCTCGACGTCGGCAAGGTGGAGTCCGGTGGTCGGTTCGTCGAGTACGTAGATTCGGCCCTTCTCGCTCAGGTGGGTTGCGAGCTTGAGGCGCTGCTGTTCACCACCTGACAGTGTGGTCAGAGGCTGACCCAGCTTGAGGTAACCGAGGCCGACGTCGCAGAGTCTGCTCAGTATCTTGTGTGCGGACAGTATCTTCGCATCGCCTTCACCGAAGAAGGCCTCGGCTTCGGACACCGGCATTTCGAGAACTTCGCTGATATTTCGGCCACCGAAAAAATACTCCAGCACCGATGCCTGAAAACGCTTGCCCTCACACACTTCACATACGGTGGCAACCCCAGCCATCATTGCGAGGTCGCTGTAGATGACGCCTGCACCGTTGCAGTTCGGGCATGCACCTTCGGAGTTGGCGCTGAATAAGGCAGGCTTGACGCGGTTGGCCTTGGCAAACGCTTTCCGAATCGGATCGAGTAGCCCGGTGTACGTAGCTGGATTACTGCGTCGGGATCCGCGGATCGCTCCCTGATCGACCGCGACGACGTCCTCCAGTCCGGAGAGCGAACCGTGGATCAGCGAACTCTTGCCCGAACCGGCGACGCCGGTGACGACGACGAGAACTCCGAGCGGCACATCGACGTCGACGGATCGAAGGTTGTGGGACGTCGCACCGCGGATTTCTATCATCTCGGTGAAGGCGCGTACGGAATCCTTCAATGTTGCCCGGTCGTCGAAATGCCTGCCCGTGATGGTACGACTTGCTCGCAGACCTTCGACCGTCCCTTCGAAACAGAGCTCTCCTCCTCCACTGCCGGCGCCAGGACCGAGGTCGATGATGTGGTCGCCGATCGCTATCGTTTCAGGCTTGTGCTCGACCACCAGCACCGTGTTGCCTTTGTCGCGAAGCCTCAGAAGCAGGTCGTTCATCCGAGCGATGTCGTGCGGATGCAGGCCGATCGTGGGCTCGTCGAAGACATAGGTGACGTCGGTGAGCGAGGAACCGAGGTGACGAATCATCTTGGTGCGCTGCGCTTCACCACCGGACAAGGTGCCGGACGGCCGGTCCAGACTCAGGTACCCGAGCCCGATCTCGACGAACGAGTCGAGGATCCCGCTCAACGACGTCAGCAGCGGCGTCATGGTCGGTTCCTTCACATTACCGACCCATTCGGCGAGATCGCTGATTTGCATCGCACACAGGTCGGCGATGTTTTTGCCCTTGATCTTGGACGATCGTGCAGCCTCGCTGAGCCGAGTGCCGTCGCACTCTGGACAGGTGGCAAATGTGATTGCGCGTTCCACGAAAGCACGAATGTGGGGTTGCATCGCGTCGACGTCCTTGGCCAGGAAGGACTTTTTAATCTGTGGGATCAGTCCCGCGTACGTCAGGTTGATGCCTTCTGCCTTGATTTTGGTCGGCTCCTTGTAGAGCAGATCGTTCATTTCTCTCTTGGTGTATTTGCCGATCGGTTTGTCTGGATCGAAGAAGCCGCATCCGCGGTAGATGCGGCCGTACCAGCCATCCATGCTGTAGCCGGGAACGGTAATTGCGTTCTCGTTCAAGGATTTGGCCGCGTCGAACAACGCGGACAAATCGAAGTCGGAGACCGACCCTCGGCCCTCGCACCGTGGGCACATTCCGCCGGTGATGCTGAAACTGCGCCGTTCCTTCGTTTGTCGGCCACCCCTGTCGATGGTGACAGCACCTGCACCGGAGATCGAGGCGACGTTGAAGGAGTAAGCCTGCGCCGAACCGATGTGTGGCTTGCCGAGCCGGCTGAAAAGGATACGAAGCATCGCGTTGGCGTCTGTGGCGGTGCCCACAGTCGATCGAGGATCCACACCCATTCGCTGTTGATCGACGATGATCGCCGTCGTCAGACCGTCGAGTACATCGACGTCGGGCCGAGCAAGTGTGGGCATGAAGCCCTGAACGAACGCGCTGTAGGTTTCGTTGATCATCCGCTGTGACTCCGCGGCACTCGTGTTGAATACCAACGAGCTTTTGCCCGAGCCGGAAACACCGGTGAAGACGGTCAGCCTGCGTTTGGGTATATCGACGCTGATGTCTTTGAGATTGTTCACTCGGGCACCCTGAACTCGGATCAGATCATGAGCGTCGGCAGCATGCAGCCCAGGCGACTTCGAGTTTCTCTTCGTGGCCATGCGTTCGGTTCTCCATCTCTGGAACAGGTAGTGGTCGTCACAGTAGCTGCGGGTCGCGCTATCTCGCTTCTCGATTCCTGATCCATCTTCTCGGGAGGTCCTCGCGGGTTAACATTTGCGGATGAAGCTCGGCGAATACATGTCCATGGATGCCGTGTCGTTGGCAGAGGCAGTCGGTGACCGGCAGGTGACTGCGCGCCAACTACTCGATCTCGCACGTGAGCGAGCAGCCGAGGTGAACGGCAAGCTGAACGCGATCGTGTCGACGTTGGACGCAGCGGACGCGCGGGCCGACGACCCCTCGCTCAGTGGACCCCTCGCTGGTGTGCCGTTTCTGATCAAGGATCTTCTCCAGGAGTACAAGGGATATCCGACGTCGTACGGTTCGCGATCCCTGGCTCATCACGTCGCTACAGATCACGCCCTCGTGACACAACGGTTTCTCGACGCAGGGCTGGTGATCTTCGGGAAGACCAACACTCCGGAGTTGGGCGCGAAGGGTGTCACCGAACCGGACTATTGGGGAGCCGCCCGCAACCCGTGGAATCTCTCTCGCACGCCCGGCGGTTCTTCGGGTGGATCCGGTGCGGCCGTGGCGGCTGGGATTGTGCCTGCCGCCGGAGCAAACGATGGTGGCGGTTCGATTCGGATCCCCGCGGCGTGCAACGGTCTCGTCGGCCTCAAGCTCAGTCGGGGGCTTTCCCCTTACGGTCCGCAGACCGGAGAGATCATGTTCGGAATGGTGACGCAGGGCGTGGTCAGCAGAACTGTGCGCGACAGTGCTGTCCTGTACGACGCAATTGTCGGCCCTGATCCGAACTCGCACTACGAAGCTGCATTTCCCTCTCAACCATTCTCGAAGGATCTCGGCCGACCCCCAGCTCCGCTCCGAATAGGTTGGTCCTCGTCCTCGGCGGTCAATCCGGAACCGCATCGGGAGGCTGTAGAGGCGGTGGAGCGTACCGCCGAACTGCTCGTCGGCTTGGGGCACCACGTCGAGCAGGTAACGCCGCCCTATGACGACTGGGCGCTCTCGCGCGATTTCCTGACGATCTGGTTCGCTCAGGTGCACGCGCAGATTGCGGATATCAAAAGACGTACCGGCGCAAGCGATTCCGATTTCGAGGCTGACACAGTGGCAATAGCCGAGTTCGGTCGTTCGAGTGGTTCGCTGGCCCCGATCGAGGCGTTGGAACGAACGACGTCGCATATCCGTTCGCTCAGCACTTTTCACGAGCGTTTCGACTACCTGTTGACACCGACATTGGCCACTCCCCCTCTGCGAGTAGGCGCCACCTCCACCTCGTCGATGTTGCAGCGAACCGCTCGCCTGGTCAGCAAGGTTCGCGGTGGAAAACTCATGGCACTCAGCGGAGTGCTGGACGACGTCATCGAGGACAGTCTCGGGTGGGTCCCCTATACCCAGTTGGCCAATCTCACCGGCCGCCCCGCGATCAGCGTTCCTTTGCACTGGACCGAGGACGGGCTGCCAATGGGTGTGCAGTTCGTCGGGCGACTGGGTTCCGATGGCGAACTACTTCGGCTCGCGGCTCAGCTCGAGGAAGCGCAACCGTGGATTCAGCGATTCCCGGCCCCGTCCGTGTGACCTCGTAACCCGCGGTACCGAGCGCAGTCGGTACCGCGGGTGAGTGAGTCAGAGTTCGAACTCGGCCGGATCTATACCGACGGCGAAGCACGCGTTGCGTACCGCGTTCTTCTCGTGGTCATCGAACAGTCCGTCTGCGCCACCGATGATGATGCCGATCTGGATGACTGCTCGGGCTTGTTCCGGTTTGGTCTTCAACTTGCCGATGGTGGCCGTGGCTTCCACTTTGCCGAAGTCGAAGTCACCGTTCAGCTTGTCGCAATACCAGTCGAACTTCTGTCGCAGTTCGTCGGCAGGGAACACCTTCAAGGCTTCGTTACTGGCAATGAGCGATGCGGTCTTCTGCCGTTCGGCCGGATCTATGGTGCCATCCGCTGCGGCGATGAGAGCGCACATCGCCATGCTGCCGTTTGCGAATTCTTTGTTCTTGAACTGGACGGTCTTGGTCTGCAACTGCCCGTTCAGCTCTTGGGCCTTCGACTTGAGTTGGTCCCAGAAAGCCATGGATCTCCTTCGTTCGGTGTCGCGCCGTTCGCGCGATCGACTCCATTGTCCACACCTTGGTCCGAAGTGTCCGAATCGACGAACCAACTGGCCTCGGTGGGACCTATCGCAACCGTTCGGCGTCTTTTGCTCTGGCCAGGAGTTCGACGCACAGTTGCGTGAGTTCTTCTGCGGACGCACCTTCCTGCACGGCAATCGCGACGTCTTCGGCCGCACATCGGACCTCGAACGTGCGGTCGATCAGTGCTGACGCCTCGTCGGCCGACAATACGATGGCATCTGCAGAGATGGTTGTGCCTTTCACGGCACTCCGGTGCTCGTATGCGCGCTGCCGGCACGACTGACGGCAGTACCGCCTGCGTCGACCCATTCCGGAGTCGTCGACCTCGCGTCCGCACCATGCGCACGCATGAACTCGACGAGACGACACCGGCATGTACCAAGCCTAACGGTGCGGGACGGTAGAATGACCACGGACTGGCGCCGACAGAGACTTCTCGCGTGTCGATACGGGAACGAACGACGCGGTACAGACGTTGAAATATTTGTGAGTTGCATGAGGGCATCACCTGCCACGCGCAAAATCGCATGCACTATGAGGAGAGGACTTCACAATGGCAGACCGCGTACTACGGGGTAGCCGTCTCGGTGCTGTGAGCTACGAGACCGACCGCGATCATGATCTCGCGCCTCGCCGGGTTGCCCGGTATCGCTGTGACAACGGTGAAGAGTTCGACATCCCGTTCGCTGACGAAGCCGAGATTCCCGGTACCTGGGCGTGCAAAAACGGCCTCGAGGGTTCACTCCTCGAGGGGACGGCACCGGAGGCCAAGAAAGTGAAGCCTCCGCGTACTCACTGGGACATGCTCCTCGAGCGCAGGTCCGTGGAAGAACTCGAAGAGCTTCTCAAGGAACGTATGGACCTACTGAAGGTCAAGCGCCGCGGCGCCTGACGTCGGGACATCGAGTGCACGGGCATTCGACCGGGGTGAGGTCGCTCGGCTCGCGCCGAACGAATGGAAACATTCGTTCGGCGCATTTTTTTGCCATGCTCCCGACGGTGGGTTTGTTTTCGGCAAGCGGCTATTTCGAATCGACTACGAATAGGCAGTTTTTTTCACGGACGCCATCCCATTCTTGTCGTGTGATGGAAGGATTGCCCCTGGGCGGGGCTGCGGTCCATCAGCGCAATCAGTCCGTAAGTCGGGATCGGCAATGCACAATCGGCAATGCACAATCGGTAGCGAACAGCGGTAACAGCTTGCCGAGAACTGTCGATGTATATGTCGACCCAGCAGATGGAAACGCGGTAGGTGGAAACGCTGCATTCGAACTCGGATGCAGCATCCACGGCAAGAGCGAGAGGGGCGGCACCAGGTGTACGGGGATTCTGAAAATCTTTTGAGCTCTCTCCGCGAGGAATTGGATGCGGTCGATCGCTGTCTTATGGATTCGATTCGTGACCGCATCGAAATCTGCGTGCGTGTCGCGAAGGTCAAGCGTGAGTTCGAAATACCGATGATGCAACCGGGCCGCGTTGGGGTCGTTCAGGAAAGAGCCCGCGAGTTCGCGCGTAACAGTGATCTGTCGGAGGACTTTCTCACCTCGGTGTACACGTTGTTGATCGCAGAGGCATGCCGTGTCGAAGACATCGTCATCGACTCGGATTCCCCCACCCAGCGCGCCGCGTCCGACGCGCAGCATCGTTAGGTGATGGCCATGGCTGTACGCACGTTGCTAATCGACAATTACGACTCGTTCACCTACAACCTCTACAGCCTGTTGGCAGAGGTGAACGGTGTGCCGCCGGTGGTCGTCAAGAATGACGTGCCCTGGGAGTCCATTGATTTCAGCAACTTCGACAATGTCGTCGTGTCTCCGGGGCCGGGGCGTCCGATGACCGCGCACGATCTCGGCATCAGCGCGCGCGCTATCGAAGAGTGTGAATTACCGATACTCGGCGTGTGTCTTGGCCATCAGGCGATATGTCACCTGCTCGGTGGCGTAGTCGATCTTGCACCCACTCCGATGCACGGTCGAATTTCGGAAGTCGTCCATACCGGTGACGATCTGTTCGAGGGAATTCCGTCACCGTATTCGGTGGTGCGCTATCACTCTTTGCTGGCAGTGGAAGTGCCCGACGAACTCGAAGCCTTCGCGTGGACCCATGATGGTCTGGTGATGGCCGTTCGTCACCGCACGAGACCGATCTGGGGAGTGCAGTTTCATCCGGAGTCGATCAGCACCGACTACGGCCGCGAATTGCTGGCAAACTTTCGGGATCTCACGGTGGCTCGCAAGCCCAGAGCATCGATCGGCCTTCCACCTCGATCACGGTACTCGATCGAAACTCACTGCATAGACGGCGAATTCGATACCGAGCGAGCGTTCTCTGTGCTGTTCGCGAATGGACTTAACAGCTTCTGGCTCGACGGCAGTGCTGCGGTCGAGCCGAATTCACAATTCACCATCATGGGGGACTGCTCTGGTCCGTTAGCGGAGTACGTTACGTACCGAGTAGCAGAGGGACAGGTCAGAGTCGAAAGCAGCGACGGATCGGTGGAGACCATTGATTCGACCTTCTTCGCGTACCTCGACCGCCAGCTGCGTGATCGTGCAACTCCCCCAGTCGAACACCTGCCCTTTGCGTTCGGACTCGGCTACGTCGGTTACTTGGGTTACGAACTCAAAGCCGATGTCGGCGGGCAGCTCGTTCATACCGCACCGACTCCGGACGCCTCGATGGTTTTCGCTGACCGCGCCGTAGTCTTCGACCATGCGGGACGGCAGTGCTACGTCATGGCCCTCGTCCGGGATCGAGCGGACACAGAAACTGCACAGTGGTTCGCATCGGTCGAGCACGCATTGAGATCACTTGGCCATGAGGACAAGAAGGTTGCTGACACACAGGCGCCGCTGATTGCTCCACTTGTGCAGAACGAGTTGCCTCTTCGCCACAACCATGCGAAGTATCTGGACCTGATCGAACAGTGTCTGGCCGAAATCCGGTCCGGGGAAACTTATGAAGTGTGCCTTACCAATACCGCGACGTTTCCTGGTCCGATCGATGCGCTCGGTACTTATTCCTATCTGCGCGAAATCAATCCCACGCCCTACAGTGCATTTCTCGGCTTCGCTGATCTGTCGGTATCGAGCGCATCACCGGAGCGGTTCTTGCGTATCGATGCCGATCGAATCGTCGAATCGAAGCCGATCAAGGGGACGCGTCCGCGCGGTGAGAGCGCTGAGCAGGACGCCGAACTCCGGGCCGATCTTCTCGACAACGAGAAGGACAAGGCCGAAAACCTGATGATCGTCGACCTTGTCCGAAATGATCTTGCCCGCGTGTGCATCCCGGGTTCTGTACATGTTCCCAAATTGTTCGACGTCGAAACGTACGCCCCCGTACACCAATTGGTGTCCACAGTGCGAGGTCGGCTACGCGACGACGCCTCGGCCGTCGACTGCGTCAGCGCTGCATTTCCCGGTGGCTCCATGACAGGAGCGCCAAAAATTCGAACGATGGCCATAATCGACAAGCTGGAAGATGGTCCGCGCGGTGTCTATTCCGGAGCAATCGGATACTTGTCGGTGACGGGTACCGCCGACTTCTCGATCGTCATTCGAACCATCGTCTCCACCGAGCACGAGGTCACGTTCGGCGTCGGAGGCGCCATCGTTGCACTGTCGGACCCGGAAGAGGAGTTCGAAGAGACGATGGTCAAAGCAGTCTCGATGCGACGGGCGCTGGGCCGCCGGCCTGAGGGACGAAGCTAACTGTTCCGCCCCTCAGGCCTCGGTTCCTCAGGGAGTAGCGAAGTACTCGAACACCGCTGGTTGAACCTGCGGATTCGCATTGAGCGTTCCGATGATCGATCCCGCCACCACGCCGATGACAGTTCCGATGATGCACCCGGAAATGAAGTTCGGAAAGATCGAAACGCATCCGATGGCGAATCCGAGTGCAGCGCCCACAGCGGTACCGATTGCGCCACCATTGGTGTAGCCGATGGCGATCTGATTCAGTGCATTATCGAGTGCCGCTTGCTTGGTGAGCGGGCCCGCCACGTCGGACACGAGCGATGCTGCCGGTTGTGGCGTCAGCAACAACTCTCGACTGCCGAGTACGGCGGGCGCTATCGAATACGACGTGCCGTTGACGGTGTACGTCAATGGCAAGGCGGCCAGGACGTTACCGGATGCACCGATTACCTGAACTTGCTCAGAAGTTGCGTCGAGACGAAACGCGCCTGAATCGAGAATTGTACTGACAGCGCCGTCCGGTAGAACGGACGTCTGGTAATTCACTGTTTCGTTCGCTGCGACCGGATCGGCAGACGCCGTGCCGCCACCGATCACAATTGTCACTGATGTCGTAACAAGCACCGCAGCAACTGTTGCCGTTACTGACTTGATCCGCTTCACAGGCATCCCCAGACCGTAGTTCGACGAATTGTTCGTTTTGTCTCTGCGATGGTATTCGTTACCACCCGATTCGTGTGCTCAATACAGGTTTTCATCGAGATAGCTTTCCAATACTGTGCCGATTTCCACGAGTACCTGCGGTTCGATCATCTGATTGTGGGCGCAGTCGATCTCATGAATTCGGACTTTTCCGGTCACGAATTCATTCCATTGCGCCGGGTCGCGAGAAACTCCGTCGCCGGAGCCCTGTGCTGCGGAGAAGAACAGAACGTTTCCATCGAAGACGTCGGGCACGAAGCGGTTCATGATTGTCGTCGAGTTACCGAATCCGTCGTTGATCCGTTCCAGATGCTGCGGAGTCACACCGGTGTTCTGGCCGAAGGATTCGTTCAGAAGTTCCACCGCGCTCTCGTAGTTCAGCGGTGCGTCCGACTCCTGGGACCCGACATCGAGGCCGAGCCCTGCGAGCAGCTCCTCGACGGTGAGGCGGCCTCCGACAGCCTCGTCGGGGTCGATCACATAACTGTCCAGGATCGTCAAGGACTCGACGATGGATTCTCCTCGTCGAAGTTCGACCGCGACCGCATGAGCGATGGCGCCGCCGAGTGACCAACCAAGAAGGTTGTACGGACCGGACGGCTGAACTTTTCGGATCTCCTCGACGTAGCGGTGTGCGAGAGCCTGAATCGACTCGAAGGCACCACCTTCGGAAATGCTCGGAAGCTGAAGACCGTAAACAGGTCGATCGGCCGCGAGGTGCCGAACAATTCCGGAGTAACCCCACGACAGCCCGATGCCGGGGTGAACACAGAACAGAGGTGTCCCGCTCCCCTGCCCGCGCAGTGGAATCACTACCCCGAATGCACTGTCGAGAGCAGACGACGAGCTTTCGGCAGAGTCGATTCGGGCGGCAAGCCCAGCCGCAGTCGGGTCCAGGAACAACGCTTGCAGAGGGACGCGAACACCCGTCGCGATCTCCAGTGCCGGTACGACGCGTGTTGCCACCAACGACGTACCTCCGAGGTCGAAGAAGTTGTCGTCGACGCCGATGGTGTCGACTCCAAGAATCTCGATGAAGACCTCGATTACGGAGGCCTCTGTAGCCGAGGACGGTGCGCGGTAGGCGACCGTCGCCCCGGTCAGTTCCGGCACCGGCAACGCTCGACGATCCAACTTACCGACGGGAGTCAGCGGAATCTCGTCGAGAACCACGACTGCCGTTGGGACCATGTGCCGCGGAAGCGATTCGCCGACGAACTCGAGCAGCGTGGCCGTAGTGACCGAGGACCCATCAGCAACCCGAATGTACGACACCAGGACGGTGTCACCGGACGGCGCGGTATGACCGATGGTCGCCGCGAACACGACGGCGTCGTGCGCGGTGAAGGCGGCGTCGATTTCGCCGAGTTCGATTCGGAACCCACGAACCTTGACTTGGAAATCGCTGCGCCCGACGAATTCGATCGTGTGGTCGACAGTCCACCGAACCACGTCTCCGGTGCGATACATCCGTTCGCCCGGTTCGCCGAACGGATCTGCAACGAACCGTTCGGACGTCAAGGCGAAACGAGAAAGGTAGCCGCGAGCAGTGCCGGGTCCGGCAATGTAGAGCTCTCCTGCCACTCCCGCCGGAACTGGACGCAGGCGTGCGTCGAGGACCAGGTAACGGAAGCCGATGGCGGGCTGTCCCACATCGATTACCTGACCGGGGACGAGTGGTCCACCCACACTTGCCTGGATGGAAGTCTCGGTCGGGCCGTAACCGTTGAACATTTTTCTGCCGGGTGCCCACCGAGCGATGAGTTCGGACGTGCACGCTTCTCCGCCGACTGCGAGAACGCCGACGTCGGTAAGTCGGTCACCGTCGACGGAGGACAGCGCGGCCGGGGTGAGGAAAGCATGTGTGACGCCGGACTGCTCGAGCAGATCCGCCAGATCGTCGCCGCCGAAGATCCCGGGTGGAACGATGACGACAGTGGCTCCCACGGCGAAGGCCATCATGAGTTCGTAGATCGAGGCATCGAAGCTCGGGGACGCGATGTGAGAGATCCGCGACTTCATAGTCGGATGGAACCGGTGCGTGACTTCCTTTTCCAGATTGGCCAAACCACGGTGCCGCACGGCAACGCCTTTGGGTCGTCCTGTCGAGCCCGAGGTGTAGATCAAATAGGCGGGATGATCGAGCTGCAGGGTGGACGTCCTATCGGCGTCGGTGACCTCCTCGGTCGGATAACGCTGCGCGTCGTCGACGAAATCGGGATCGTCGATGACGAGCCACGGGATCGTGTCGGGAAGTTGGTCACGGTATTCGGCGACAGTGATACCGATCGGTGCTTTCGAGTCGGTCAGCATATGAGCGATGCGATCGGAAGGATAGTTCGGATCTACCGGTAGGAAGGCCGCACCGGACTTGGTCACCGACCACATCGACACGACCGATTCGATCGATCTCGGTAGGGCAAGTGCGACGAACGACTCGGGGCCCAGGCCGAAGTCGATCAACATGCGCGCGATACGCGTCGACAGGTCGTCCAGGTCTCGGTACGAGAGGCTGGTGTCCCGGAATTCCAACGCGATGCCATCTGGATTCAGCGATGCCTCAGTCGTGAGCATCTGTGGCCAGGTCTGCTCCTGCACACCGTCATCACCGCGTGCCGGAGCAAAACTTTCGCGCTCCTCGGGCTCGAGTACGTCCACGTCACCGATCGGTGACGTGGGGTCGAGGGTGACCGAATCCAGTATCCGAACGAAGCGATCGGCGAAGGACTCGACCGTGGCGGGATCGAACAGCGATGTCGCAAAGTCGAATGCAGCTTCGATACCCGCCGGCTGCCCGGACTCGTCGAATGTCTCCGAAAGCAGCAACTGCAAGTCCTGTTTCGCGACAGGAACATCGAAGTCGAATCCTTCGACGGTGAGCGAGGGTAGTTCGAACCGTGCCTTGGTGTTGTTCTGGAACGACAACGCGACCTGGGACAACGGTGAGTATGCCGTCGATCGTGCCGGATTGAGTACTTCGACGACGCGCTCGAACGGGATCTCGGTGTGGCCGAAAGCTTCGAGATCGGCATCGACAACCCGACCGAGCAGCGACTCGAACGATTCGGCGCCATCGACGACAGTCCGAAGTACGAGAGTATTGACGAACATGCCGATCAAGTCGTCGAGTGCCGCTTCACCTCTGCCTGCCACCGGAGTGGTGATAGCGATATCCTCTGTTCCGCTGAGGCGGGCGAGGGTCGCGGCAAACGCACCGTGCACGACCATGAACATGGTGGCGTTCCGCTCGCGGACGAATTCCGTTACGCGCCGATGCACGTCCTTGTCGATGGAGAACACGACGCGTCCCCCGCGGAAGTCCTGCAAGTTCGGCCGTGGACGATCCGTCGGCAGCGGAAGCAGGTCGGGCACTCCCTGGAGTGCGGTGCGCCAGAAATCCAATTGTCCACTGGCGATGCTGGCTGAGTCCTTCTCGTCTCCGAGTAGTTCGCGCTGCCAGAGCGTGTAGTCCGCGTATTGCACGGGCAACGGTGCCCATGCGGGCGCGCTCGAGGCAGTCCGAGCCGAGTAGGCGATCATCACATCGCGGGCGAGCGGGGCCATCGAGGCTCCATCGGCCGCGATGTGGTGCACCACGACGGCAAGGACGTGCGTGGGTTCGACCGAGGACTCGATTCGGTACAGCGCAAGACGAATCGGGATCTCGGTAGTGACGTCGAATCCGGTCCCTGCGATCGTGCCGATGGCATCACGAAGGTCGCCATCGACGATGGACACCACCGAAACAGCAGGAACGACGTCTTCGGTCCGGTGGATCCGTTGTTCGGGCACGACTCCGTGGGACGGGAACGTCGTCCGCAGTGATTCGTGCCGTTCGAGCAGGTCCGCGACGGCCAGTTCGAGTGCGTCGAGGTCGAGTTCTCCGGTCAAGCGCACCACCAGCGGCACGTTGTACGCGGGCGAGCTCGGATCGAAGGTGTTGATGAACCACATGCGCTGTTGCGCCAGCGACAGCGGGATCCGCTCGGGGCGAACGACAGCGCGTAGGGCGGGGCGGTCACCCGAGGACGAGGACGTACCGATTGCCGCAGCCAATCCTGCGACCGTGGGCGTTTCGAAGATTGCTCGAACTCCCAGGCCTGCACCGCTCGCGGCGTTGATGCGCGCGATCACTCGGGTGGCCGACAAGGAATCTCCACCTAGGTCGAAGAAGCCGTCGAGCGCACCGACGCGGTCGATCCCGAGAGTCTCTTCGAACACGGTCGCAACAGTGGTTTCGTGAGCGTTCCGCGGCGCTATATATGTCCCTGCGTCCGAACCGAATTCGGGCTCGGGCAAAGCCCGGCGGTCCAACTTTCCGACCGGTGTCAGCGGTATCTCGGCAAGCTGCACGAAAAGTGACGGCACCATGTGACCGGGAAGGCTCGCCGACGCATGTGCCGTCAGTTCCGCGGTGTCGATCTCCGCAGAACGGTCAGCGGAACGGACATAAGCAACCAGAACTGTTGCACCCGAGGGCGATTCGGATCCTACGGTCGCGACGAAGTCGACGGCTGGGTGGGTGGAGAGCGCGGCGTCGATCTCGCCGAGCTCGATGCGGAAACCGCGCACCTTGACCTGGAAATCGCTGCGTCCGATGTATTCGACGGTGCGCTCGGGTGTCCAGCGAACGACGTCCCCGGTGCGGTACATACGAGCGCCGGCCATCCCGAACGGGTTCGCGACGAAACGTTCGGAAGTCAATGCTCCTCGTGCGTGATAACCACGTGCCAGTCCCGCGCCTGCAAGGTACAACTCACCTGGCACGCCGACAGGAACGGGCTGCATCCTGGTGTCGAGTACCACTTCGTACACCGCGCGGATGGGACCACCTATTGTCAGCACCGAATCGGCATCCAACGGGTCGCTGATGTTCGACATGATGGTCGTCTCGGTCGGGCCGTAGCCGTTGAACAAGTTACGTCCGGGTGCCCAGGTTGCGACCAGCTCGGCGGGAACCGCCTCGCCTCCGACGGCCACGTACTGGAACGAGTCGAGCCCGGCAGGATCGACCGAGGCGAGAACTGCCGGGGTGATGAATCCGTGAGTGACTCTCTCGGACGCGAGAATGTTCGTGAGCTCTTCGCCACCGTAGACCGTCGGCGGGACGATGACCATTGTCGCGCCCACTCCGAACGCCAGTAAATACTCGAGCACCGAGGCATCGAAGCTCGGTGACGAAACATGCAGAGTCCTCGACTGTGGGGTGATCTCGTATCGCTCGGACTGCTCGGCTGCAAAATTGTCGAGACCTGTATGAGTTACGACAACACCCTTGGGTAGGCCGGTCGAACCGGATGTGTAGATCGCGTAAGCGACGCTGTCGAGTTGGATACCCTGGACTCGCTCGTCCTCGCGAAGAGGCGACACCGCGTACTCGTCGAGTTCGGTCGTTATCTGTCCATCGTCGAGAACGATCCAGCCACCACCGCCGGCAAGCGTCTCGGGGAGGCCTGGCACATTGGCCCGCATCGTCAGACCGAACTGCGCACCCGAGTCACTGACCATGTGGTCGATACGATCTCGTGGGTACCCGGGATCCACGGGGACGAATGCGGCACCGGTCTTGGCGACCGCCCACACGGAGACGACCGATTCGATCGACCGGGAAAGACCGAGTGCTACGAACGATTCTGCGGACACGCCGCGTGCCAACAGCAGTCTGGCCAGTCGCGTGGACTGCCGATCCAGTTCACCGTAGGTCATTGTCCTGTCGGCGAATCGAAGTGCGATGTGCTCGGGATCGAGTGAGGCTGCGTGTTCGAAAATGTGTGGCAACAGTCTCTTCGAGCCGCCTTCAGCGCCGACGACCGGAGCCAAGGAAGCGTGTTCGATGTCGTCGAGCAGGCGAACCCGCGCCAACGGGCTGCGATCGTCGGTGAGTACGGCGTAGAGCACCCGCTCGACGCGGGCAACGATGCGATCGATCTGTTCGGCGGTGAAAAGATCGGGCAGATATTTCGCCTTCAAGTGAAGGCGATCATCGACCGACGCAACAAGAGTCAGCGGATAGTGCGCGGCGTCCGAACCCAGGACGTCGGCCACCTTCATTCCCGCGATATCGGTCTCTTCCGACAAGCCGGCGCGGTCGACCGGATAGGACTCGAAGACGGTAAGGGTGTCGAACGAAACGCCCGGGCCTGCTGCGCGCTGAATATCGGTCAGACCCAGGTAGTGATGGTCCAGCAATGCTGCTTGTTCCACCTGTACCCGATCGATGAGGTCACCGATCGGTTCGGCTGGATCGAGCGTGATCCGCACGGGCAACGTGTTGATGAACAGGCCGATCATCGACTCGATTCCGTTGACTTCCGGCGGCCTGCCGGACACTGTGGCGCCGAAGACGACGTCGCTACGACCGGTCAGTGCGGCAAGTACCACGCCCCAGGCGCTCTGGACGATGGTATTGAGCGTCGAGCCGTGCTGTGCCGAGAAATCTCGCAGCGCCGCAGTGGTCTCCAGTGACAACGATCGAGACCTCTCCACGGAAGTCGTCGAGAGATGACGTCCACGATCTACGTCGGCGAGAAGCGTGGGTTCTTCGACGCCTGCCAGAGCACGCGTCCATTCTGCTGTGGACAGCGAAGAGTCGCGGGTGTGCATCCACGCCAGGTAGTCGCGATACGCGGGTACGCGGGACAACATCGAATCGTCACCTGCGGTGGCGTAGAGCGTCAGCAGTTCCTTGATCAGCAGAGGTGTCGACCATCCGTCGAGCAAGATGTGGTGGTTGGTCATCAATAGCCGCCACTCCCCCTCGGCCTTGGTGATCAACGTGAACCTGAGCAGCGGAGCATGATCGAGCGCGAATCGCGTGGCTCGGTCGGTTTCGAGAACACGGTCGAGAGCGGCGTCGCTGTCGTTTTCACCGCGCAGATCGATGTGGCTCCATGGAACCCGAATCCCCGTTTGAACAACCTGCACGGATTCGCCGTCTGCATTGTGCACGAACGCAGTACGAAGATTTGCGTGACGATCGAGCAAGGTCTGCGCCGCAGCCTTCATTCGAGCGATGTCCACGACACCGCGTAGCTCCAAGCCGAGTTGCACCATGTAGGCGTCGACACCGGTGTCGACGCTCTGGTCGACCTCACCGGCCAACCGCGCGTGGAACAACAGGCCGGCCTGCAACGGCGACATCGACCAGACATCGTCGAGGGCAGGAAAGCGTGCCTCGAGTTCGGTGATGGTCACCTGATCGATATCGACCAAATCCAGATCCGACGGCGTGAAGCCACCCGCATTCGACATCGTCGCGTGCGTAGTCAACGCGGTCAGCGCCGCAACCCACAGTTCGATCAGTCGGTCCACCTCGTGGGAGGCGAGAACACCGGCCGGATAGGCGAAAGTGGCGTCCAGAACGGGGCCTGTCGGAGTAGCGTTCGTGACGGCGTTGATGTCCAGAACAGCTGGAACCGGCATGTTCGGGTTCTGCGCGTCGCCCAACGTTGTGTCCGACACCGGAATCCATCCGACATCCTGCATGTTCTCCGATGAACCGGTGGCGAAGCGCCCCAGGTAGTTGAAGCTGACCTGTGGACGGGAGAACCCACCCAGGACAGTTCTTCCTTCCTCGGTCAGATACCGCAGCATGCCGTAGCCGATGCCATGATCCGGGATCGCCAGCAGCTGTTCCTTCACCGATTTGATGGCATCGCCGGCCGCGGGACCCCCTACGAGGACATCGTCGAGATCGATTCCGGTCAGACCCAGCCGCACCGGGAAAATAGTGGTGAACCAACCGACGGTACGTCCGAGATCGGCACCCGGCACGACGCCGTCTTCACGACCATGGCCCTCCAAAGTGACTAGGGCATTGTCGGCAGCCGAGCCCTGCTCACGTCGCCACGCAGTCAGTGCCACAGCGAGACCGGTCAGTAGTCCGTCGTTGACGCTGCCGTGGAATTTCTCCGGAAGAGTCGTCAGAAGGTGTTCGGTGACAGTCGTCGGCAACGACACTCTGATGCGTTCGACGGTGGCGTCGACGTCCACGGCCGGATCCAGGGCCCGTGAACCGATGATCCCGTCGGCTCCGGCGAGCATGCCCTGCCACAGCGGCAACTCGTCCGTACGCGTCTCGGCGACCTCGGCGAGACCTGTTGCCCATCGACGCATCGAGGTTCCGGTCTCGGGCAGAGCAGGTTCGGTACCGGCCACAGCATGCGCCCAAGCCGAAGCCAGATCCGGCACGAGGATACGCCAGGACACCCCGTCGATCACCAGGTGATGCGCGACGATGAGAAGACGACCACGGCCCGAGCCGTCGGCGAACCAGACCAGCTGAATCATTCGACCGACCGTCGGATCGAGACGATCTGCGGCAGAGTCCAATTCGATCGCGGCACAGGTGGAGAACTCGGATCCTTCGATCGAGTCGACTTCGACCCTGTGGATGATCGATGAAGCCTTTACCAACCCGACCGGCTCCACCGTTTCCGACCAGACACCGTCATCGTTCCGGTACAGGCGCGCACGGAGCATGTCGTGGGTGTCCAGCACAGTCTGAACAGTGGTGTGGAGAATCTCCCGCTCGATCTGCGTGGGCAGTTGCAGCAGCGCAGTCTGGGTGTATCGACCGAACTCTTCGCTGCGCTCGAGCATCCACTGTACGACGGGGGTCAGCGGAAGGTCGCCGACTCCACCACCCGGCAACTCCTCGAGAACAACAGCGTCGGAGTCCTCGGCGCGGCGAGCGACCTCGGCCAGTGCCGCAACGCTCTTGCGCTCGAACACGTCTCGCGGCGCGATGATCAACCCTGCTGCCTTGGCGCGCGAGACCAGCTGGATCGACATGATGCTGTCGCCACCGAGTGCGAAGAACGAGTCGTTCACTCCGACTGCATCCAGCCCGAGAACCTCGGCGAACAACGATGCAAGGCTTTCTTCGATCGGCGTCGCAGGGGCCCGGCTCAACGTGACACTCGAGGCGAAGTCCGGTGCCGGCAGAGCTCGGCGATCGAGTTTTCCGTTGGCCGTCAACGGAAGTGCATCTAGGACGATGACTGCTGCGGGCACCATGTACGACGTCAGCGTCCCACTGACGAACTCCAGAATCGACGAAGTGTCCACGGTCCGGCCCGCTTCCGGCACGACATAGCCGACAAGACGATCGCCTGCCCCGTCGTCGCGAACCGAGACCACCGATTGAGCGACGCCGTCGTAGCTGGACAACGCAGCCTCGATCTCACCGAGTTCGATTCGGAATCCATGTAGCTGGATCTGCATGTCACTACGGCCGAGGTACTCGAGTTGGCCGGCGCGGTTCCACCGAGCGGTGTCACCGGTGCGATACATCCGAGTTCCCACACTGCTGTCGGGGTCCGCGACGAACCGCGTCGACGTCAGAGCTGTTCGACCGAGGTACCCGCGTGAAAGTTGTGCACCGGACACATACATCTCGCCGGTGACGCCAGGAGGAACCAGGCCCAAGCGCCGATCACGGACGGACACAGTCAATCCGGGGATCGCCTGCCCGATGACGCTTGCGGACGCAGAGGCGGCGAACTCCTCGTCGAGCGGCAAATAACTGACATGCACGGTGGTTTCGGTGATTCCGTACATATTCACCAGAGTGGGTGAATCCTCGGCATGTCGGTGATACCAACGACCGAGTTGACCGAGATCGAGTGCCTCGCCGCCGAAGATCACGTAGCGCAACGCCAGTGCATCGGAATCGGCAGGCGCCGTACGGTCTGCCTCGGCGAATTGGTAGAACGCCGTCGGTGTCTGGTTGAGCACGGTGACCTGTTCGGCAGCCAGTAGCTCACGGAACAGTTCCGGCGAGCGCGCAGTGTAGTAGTCGACTACGACCAGCTTGCCGCCGTACAACAACGGCCCCCAGAGCTCCCACACCGAGAAGTCGAAAGCGTAGGAGTGGAACATCGTCCACACATCGGACTCGTCGAAACCGAACTTTCCGATG